>JAIENA010000065.1 GCA_019751755.1 Burkholderiaceae bacterium
TACAGGTCTTCCAGCCGCAACAACGTGCGTATGCGCTCGTTGAAAGGGTATTCGTAGACAATCAAAATGACTTCCCTCTAAAGATGGGCCTGAAAGAATTCCGTGATTCTGAACCAAGCTAGCCGAAATTACAAACGTTGCGACGGTATTGTTATCGTTCCTGCTGAAAATGCCAGGTATACATCGTGGAAATGGGCAACTTGTTCCTCCAGTGCACTCAAATCTCCACCATTATTGATGATATCGTCCGCCGCTGCCGCACGTTGCGCGCGCGTGGCCTGGTTGGCCATGATCGCCCGCACCTGACTTTCCGGCATGCCGTTGCGGGCCATGACGCGCTCAAGCTGCACCGTTTCCGGGCAATCGACCACCAGCACGCGCGACACGCGCTGTTTCCACGTGCCGGACTCCACCAGCAGCGGCACGTCATACATCACATAGGCGCCGGTCGCGGCGGCGGCGGCGGCCAATGCCGCGTCGCGGATGCGCGGATGCAAAATGGCTTCCAGCCGGGCCTTGGCGGTCGGATCGGAAAACACCAGCACGCGCATTTTAGCGCGGTCCAGCGCACCCTGTGCGTCGGCATACTGTGCGCCAAACTCGGCGCGGATGGCGGCCATCGCGGGGCCATCGGGGCCGGTCATGCCATGGGCGATCTGGTCGGTGTCGACAATGGTGGCGCCGCGTGCCGCAAACAGCCGGGCCACCACGCTTTTGCCGCTGCCGATGCCACCGGTCAGGCCAACGCTAAAGGTCGTCGGCATCATTGCCCCAGTACGGCGGCGAGGAAGCCTTGTAATGGCGCCTTGTACACCAGGGCAATCATGCCGGCCGCCGCCAGGTAAGGGCCGAACGGGAATTTATAGCCAAGGCCGGCGCGCGCCATGACCATCTGGATGATGCCGAACACGGCGCCCGAGACCGCCGACAGGATGACGATGATCGGCAACATGGTCCAGCCCATCCAGGCGCCCAGCGCCGCCAGCAGCTTGAAGTCGCCGTAACCCATACCTTCCTTGCCCGTCGCCAGTTTGAACAGCCAGTACACGCTCCACAGCGCCAGGTAGCCCGCCGCGGCGCCGATCACGGCCTGCTCCAGCGGGACAAACATGGCGTGGACGTTGACCAGCAAGCCGGCCCACAGCAGCGGATAGGTCAGCACATCGGGCAGCATCATCGTGTCGAGGTCGATGAAGGTCATGGCGATCAGCAGGTAGGCGAACAGCAAGGTGGCCATGCCGGTCCAGCCACTGCCGAACTGCCACACCAGGGCGGCCGAGACCAGGCCCGTAAAAGCTTCCACCAGCGGATAGCGCGGCGAGATGCCGGCCTGGCACTGGCTGCATCGGCCTTTCAGCACGGCATAGCTGATGACGGGGATGTTTTCCAGCGCCGTGATCTGGTGTCCGCAATGGGGGCAGGCCGAGCGCGGCATGACCAGGTCATAGCGGTCGGTATGGGGTAACGGTTCGCTGCGGATTTCCGCAATGGTGTTGTCGGTTTCGCGCTGTTCCATGATGGGCAGGCGATGGATGACGACATTCAGGAAGCTGCCAATCAATAAGCCAAAGATGCCGGCGGCGATCGCGGCGATCAGGGTGGCGGGTGGGGCAAACAGCAAGAGTTCCTGCATCGGTAGGGTTCCGTTGGTTGATGGTCGTCGTAGGGTCGTATACTAAGGGAAATGCGGCAAGCCGGCGGCGGTGATTGACCGCCGCCGCTTCAGAGAGGGAGTGCCGGGCCTACACCACCGAGCCCAGTTTGAAGATCGGCAGGTACATCGCCACCACCAGGCCGCCAATGATGGTGCCAAGGATCACCATGATCAGCGGCTCCATCAGGCTCGACAGTGAAGCCACCGCTTCATCGACTTCTTCTTCATAAAAATCGGCCACCTTGCTCAGCATGGAGTCCAGCGCACCGGATTCTTCGCCGATGGCCACCATTTGCGTGACCATGCTGGGGAACACGTCGGCGTTTTGCATCGCCACCGTCAGGCTGGTGCCGGTCGATACTTCGTTCTGGATGCGCTTGGTCGCTTCCAGGTAGACGATATTGCCGGACGCGCCGCCGACCGAATCGAGCGATTCCACCAGCGGCACGCCGGCGGCAAACATGGTCGACAGGGTGCGGGTCCAGCGCGCCACCGTGGCTTTGCGGATCACTTCGCCAAAGATCGGCAACTTCAGCATGATGACGTCCATCGCGCGCTGGACTTTGGGTGAGCGTTGCCAGGCCTGGAAGAAGAAATAAATCGCACCGAAAATACTGCCGAAAATCAGCCACCAGTATTGGACAAAATATTCCGACACCGCCATGACAAACAGCGTGGGCGCCGGCAAGTCCGCGCCAAAGCTTTTGAACACTTCCTTGAAGGCCGGCACCACCCAGATCATGATGACGGCCGTAACAATGAAGGCCACGCCCAGGATCGATACCGGATACGTCAGCGCGGACTTGATCTTGGCCTTCATGGCCAGCGTCTTTTCCTTGTAAATCGCCAGCCGTGTCAACAGGTCTTCGAGGATGCCGGCCTGTTCGCCGGCGCCCACCAGGTTGCAGAACAAGGGATCGAAATACAGGGGGAATTTGCGAAACGCCTGGTTCAGGCTGGTACCGGTTTCAATATCGGCCCGCAAATCCATGATCATTTTCGCCACCGATGGATTGGAGTGGCCTTTGCCGACAATGTCGAACGATTGCAGCAGCGGCACGCCGGCCTTCATCATCGTCGCCAGTTGACGGGTGAACAGCGTGATGTCCTTGTCGGTGATTCTCTGGCCGGAGCGGTAGGTCTTTTTCTTGACCTTGGTGACCATGATGCCCTGGCGCCGCAAGGTCACGTTGACCACGGCGACGCCGCCGGCACGCAATTCGCCGCGCACGGTTTTGCCGCTCTTGTCCTTGCCTTCCCACGCGAACACGGATTCCTTCACCGGTCCGCCGGCGTTGCTTGATGTGGCCATCGTCCTAACCCCTATTCATTGGTGCAGCCCAGCACTTCTTCCAGGCTGGTCAAGCCATTTTTGACCTTGACGAGGCCTGACTGGCGCAGCGACTTGACGCCTTCCTTTTCCGACTGTTCGGCGATCTGCATGGCATTGCCGTGGGCCAGGATAATGCTTTCAATCGCCGGCGTGATCGGCATGATCTGGTAAATGCCGACCCGCCCCTTGTAGCCGCCGCCGTTGCAGCGCTCGCAGCCAACCGGGCCGTAGGGCTTCCAGCTGCCGTCCAGGTCATCCTCCTTGAAACCGGCTTTCAGCAGCAGGTCGCGTGAAATATCGACCGGTTGCTTGCAGGTGCATAAACGCCGCGCCAGACGCTGCGCGGTAATTAAAATCACCGACGAGGCGATATTGAAGGGGGCCACACCCATGTTCATCAAGCGCGTCAGGGTCGACGGCGCGTCATTGGTGTGCAGGGTGGAAAACACCATGTGCCCGGTTTGCGCCGCCTTGATGGCGATGTCGCCCGTTTCCAGGTCGCGGATTTCGCCCACCATGATGATATCCGGATCCTGCCGCAGGAAGGCCTTTAACGCGACCGGGAACGTCAGCCCGGCCTTGTCATTGACATTGACCTGATTTACGCCTGGCAAGTTAATTTCCGCCGGGTCTTCCGCCGTTGAAATATTGATGCCGGGTTTGTTGAGGATATTCAGGCACGTGTACAGCGACACGGTCTTGCCGGAGCCGGTTGGCCCCGTCACCAGCACCATCCCGTACGGGCGCTGGATCGCCTCCATCAGTAATTGCTTCTGGTCCGGGTCGTAGCCCAGCGAATCAATCCCCATTTGCGCTTGTGTGGCGTCCAGGATACGCATGACGGTTTTTTCGCCAAACAGCGTCGGCAGGGTGGAGACCCGCAAGTCGATGGTTTTGGTGGGCGAGACGATCAGGCGCATGCGGCCATCCTGCGGCACGCGCTTTTCTGAAATGTCGAGCCGGGCCAGCACCTTGATGCGCGACACCAGCTTGTCCTTGATCGAGACCGGCGGCTGCGCATGCTCGAGCAGCACACCGTCGACCCGGAAGCGGATGCGGTAAAACTTTTCAAACGGCTCGAAATGCAAGTCGGAGGCGCCCTGGTTGACGGCATCCATCAGCATCTTGTTCAGGAAGCGCACGATCGGCGCGTCTTCGACGTCGGTCGCGCCGGGGTCGGCGGCTTCGGGGGAGGCTTCCTGTTCTTCCGCGAACTGGATGTCTTCCTGTTCGCCAGCCAGTTCATTGAGGCTTTGTTCGGCACTGCGGCCCAGCGCCGCCAGCAGTTGCAGCAGGCTGTCGTGCGGCACGATCACCGGTTCCACCGACGACTCGGTCTGGAACTTGATCTGATCGAGCGCCTGGGTATTGGTGGGGTCGGAAATCGCCACCGCCATCTTGTTGCCCCGTTTTGACAGCGCAATGACGCGCTGCGCCATCATCAGCTTGGGGTCGATGATTTTCTGCGGCAACTGGTCGACGGCAAAGGCCGCCAGGTCCATCAGCGGGTAGGCAAAGGTTTCCGAGCAAAAGCCGGCCAGCTCGCGGGACGAGATCGCGCCGCTGGCCAGCAGCGTATCAATGAACGGCTGTTTGTCGGCCTGGGCTTTTTTTTGCAGCGCGTCGGCCTGCACTGGCGTCAGGCGGCCGGCCTGCATCAATGCTCGCGCCAACCCTGGCAAGGGCGGAGTGGAGGCTGGATTGGGTTGGACTGCAGCCATAGCGCCGTTAGGAAAACTACAAGATTGATAGTCTGGCCCGAAGGCATCCGCCGATGATGCCCGTAGGCATCATTTTTGTAAAGCCAAGGTCCAACCGTGCGCACTGCCGCCGTGGTTTCAGCTGCGCCGACGTATCAATTTCACGACTTTGATCGACTGGTTCTGCACTTGCACCACTTCGATCACGCATCCACCGGTTTTGACGCAGATGGGCGATTCCGGGATATCTTGCAAGTATTCCAACAGCATCCCATTCAAGGTTTTCGGCCCATCCAGAGAAAAGTTTAATCCCAAGCGCTTGTTAATGTCACGCAGCGCAACGGAACCTTCCAGCAGGCAGTCGCCCTGGGCGCTCCAGGCAAACGAATCGGCCCGCGCGGCACCCGGGGTCGAGGTGGTGAATTCGCCAATCATTTCTTCAATGATGTCGTCCAGCGTGACCAGCCCCTGCACTTCGCCATATTCATCGACGATGATGCCAAGGCGTTCCTTGTTTTCCTGGAAGTATTGCAATTGTGTCAGCACGCCAGTGTCCTGCGGGATGAAATACGGTTCCGTCAGCAGCGCGCGGAAGTGCTCGGCCGTCAGTTCGTCTTCCTGCGTCAGCAGCGCCATCGCCTTGCGCACATGCAAGATGCCGGCGATCCGGTTGATTTCGCCCTCATAGACGGGCAGCTTGTTGTGGTAGCAGGTGGTCAGCTGGCGCTTGATTTCCGCCACTGGCGCGGCCAGGTTCAGCGCTTCGATCTGCGCCCGCGGCGTCATGATGTCTTCCACCGAGATGGCTTCAAGGTCGAACAGGTTGAGCAGGATGCTGCGGTGCTTTTGCGGCATGGCGTTGCCACCATCTAACACCAGCGTGCGCAATTCATCGGGTGACAGCCGGGCATCGTGCAGCGGCGTGCCCATCCGGATGCCGAACACCCGCAAGACCGTGCTGGTGAACAGGTTGACGAACCACAGCAGCGGGCGGGCCGCCGACAGCAGCGGCCGCAGCAGCATGGCGGTGGGCAGTGCGATCTGTTCGGCATAGGTGGCGCCGATCATCTTGGGCGAGATTTCCGCAAACACCACCAGCAGGAACGTCATGGCGGCGGTGGACGCCACCACCAGCCATTCGTCATAGCCGAAGTTATGGATGACGAGGGCTGTCACCAGGGCAATCGCGGTGGCATTGATCAGCGTATTGGCGATCAAGACCAGTGACAGCAGTTTATTGGTGCGCTCAAGCAGCCACAGGGTGGCGAGGGCGCGCCGGCTGCCGCGCTTGGCCTTGTGGCGCAGGCGGTGCCGGTTGGCGGCCATCAGGGCGGTTTCCGCCATGGCGAAAAACGCGGAACACAGAATCAGGAAAGCAAGCGCAGTCAGTTGCGCCCATAGGGGTACGGTATCCAATGGGTCACCGTCAAAAAGCAGGCATGGGAATGGTCTATCGGCGGGGGGCGGCAACCGGCCCGTGGCGGCACCCGCAAGGCACGGGTCCGAGGATTTTAAGGCAAGCAGGGTTGCCGGGCAAGCGAGCGCGCCGGCCCGGAGTGCAGTCCATCGCGCCGCCGGCCGGCAGTCAGCATGACGCGGTGTTTATTTTTTGGCGCTCAGGCAGGTTTTCATGAAGGCCTTGCGATCGTCGCCCTTCATCCCTTCGGCATCCTTGTTGCAGGATTTCATCTTGTCCTGCTGGGTGGCGGGCGTGGCAGGGGCGGCCTCGGCGGGTTTGTTGCTCAGGCACTCTTTCATAAAGGCTTTGCGCTCATCGCCTTTCTTGCCTTCGGCATCCTTGTTGCAGGTGGCCATCTTGTTTTGCTGCGTGGTTTTCGGCGCGGAAGCGGCGGCCGATGCCGAAGCCGATGCCTGGGCAAAGGCGGACGAGGAACACAGCGAGGCAAACGCGGCCAGGGCGGCAATGGCGGAGACGGCGATCAGTTTTTTCATGGCAAAAAGTCCTGTTCAGTAAGAGGTGCGATCCGAATTACTATACGACAAGTTTGATCCGTGTCATGTCTCAAACGTGCGCCAGTAGCTGCCGGTTGACATGAGTCAATATCGTCAACTGCCGCGATAGGTCGAATACGCCCACGGCGACACCACCAGCGGCACGTGGTAATTCTGGCTGGCGTCGGCAATGCCGAACGCGATCGTCACTTGGTCGATAAAGCGCGGCTCCGGCACCTTGGCGCCCTGGGCTGCAAAGTAATCGCCGGCATCGAACACCAGTTCGAATTTGCCGGTTTTCATGGACGCCCCCTCCAGCAGTGGCGTGTTGCAACGGCCATCGGCGTTGGTCACATCGTTTTTGACCAGCACGCGGCCTTCCGGCAGGATTTCATACAAGGCGAGGTTGACACCGGCGCCGGGTTTGCCCGCCGTGGTATCCAATACGTGGGTGCTGAGTTTGCCCATTGCATGACTCCTATATAAGTTGGGAAAGAGACGATATCGTTCAAATCTTATACTGATGTCGGTATCGACATATATTATTGGTGAAATGCATCATCATCGCCACTGCTAACCGAGACCTATGAGCACCTACGATAACTACCCACGCGACATGATCGGCTACGGCCGCACGCCGCCCCACCCGCAATGGCCGAACGGCGCCCGCGTGGCGTTGCAATTCGTGCTCAATTACGAGGAAGGCGCGGAAAACAACGTGCTGCATGGCGACCCGGCCTCGGAAACCTTCCTGTCCGAAATTATCGGCGCCCAGGCATTCCCGACCCGCCACCTGTCGATGGAAACCATTTATGAATATGGTTCCCGTGCCGGCCTGTGGCGCTTGATCCGCATGTTTGAAGAGCGCAAGCTGCCGCTGACGATCTTTGGCGTGTCGATGGCGCTCAAGCGCAACCCGGAAGCGGTGGCGGCCTTTATGGAACTGGGCCACGAAATCGCTTGCCACGGCTTGCGCTGGATTTCCTACCAAAATGCCGATGAAGCCACCGAACGCGCGCACATGAAGGAAGCGGTGGAGATCATCAAGGAATTGACGGGATCCGCACCGCAGGGCTGGTACACCGGCCGCGATTCCCCTCATACCCACCGGCTGGTGATGGAACACGGCGGCTTCCGCTATGACGCCGACCACTATGGCGATGATTTGCCGTTCTGGATGCAGATTGAGCACAAGGATGCCGACAGCGGTCTGACCGTGGTGAAACCGCAACTGATCGTGCCCTACACGCTGGACACCAACGACATGCGCTTTGCCGCCATGCAAGGCTTTAATTCCGGCACGCAATTCTTTGATTACCTGAAAGATGCCTTCGACACCTTGTACGCGGAAGGCGATCCGGAAGGCTTGAATGCGCCGAAGATGCTGTCGATCGGCTTGCACTGCCGTCTGGTCGGCCGTCCGGCCCGCGCCGCCGCGCTGGCGCGCTTCCTCGACTACGTGCAAAGCCATGACAAGGTCTGGGTCACGCGCCGCATCGACATCGCGGAACACTGGCATCAACACCATCCGTTTGTAAAATAAAGTCAAACACGGCGTGCTGCCGTATTGACCATGGCTGATGTGCGACATCAGCCATTTCATATAAGGGTCGTGGCAGGGAACTGATAGTCTTGTAGGTACTCAGGGGAGCGAGGCTGCGATGTCAGAACCGATTCGTTTCCCTGCGCCGCTCAATGCACCGGCGGCTTCCGAATCCATTTTTGAAGGCCATTGCCGCTGTCACAAGCGCAGTGCGATACCATGACTGACTGGCTCACTGACCCTGCGGCGCCCGCCGTGTTGATCACCGTTGCGAAAGTGGAGGGCTCCGGCCCGCGCGAAACCGGTGCCAAGATGCTCATCACCGCCGACGCTGAATGTGACACCATCGGCGGCGGCCACCTGGAAATGCGCGCCATCGATATCGCGCGCGACATGGTGCGCCAGCACAGTGGTCCGGCCGTCCGCTATGAACGCTTTGCGTTGGGGCCCAGCCTGGGACAGTGCTGCGGCGGCGTGGTGTATCTGCTGTTTGAGAAAATCGATGCGCGCCTGGCGCCCGTCATGGACCAGTTGCGCAAGCGCCTGCGCGAAGACAGCTGGCGCCTGACGGCACTCGATGGCCCGGCCGCTTGCGCGCTGTTTGATGCGCAAGGCCAGCCGCTGACCGTGTCTGAATTCGGCGCGCCCAAGTTCGATAGCAAGCAGGCCGCCCATTTGATGACCGATGACGCGGGCCGCCGCTGGCTGGTCGATCCGGTACTGGCGCCGCGCGCGCACCTGACCCTGTTTGGCGCCGGCCATGTCGGCGCCGCCATCGTGCGCGCACTGGCGCACTTGCCGTGCACCGTCACCTGGGTCGATGAGCGCGAAGACATGTTCCCGGACGCGGCCGAGATTCCGGCCAATGTCGTGGTGGAAGCATCGGAGGTACCGGAAATGTGCGTGGCCGATGCGCCGGCCCATGCCAGCTACCTGGTGATGACGCACAACCACGCGCTGGACCAGCGCCTGACGGAAACCATCATGCGCCGCGACGATGTCTACTGGTTCGGCCTGATCGGCTCGAAAACCAAACGCATGCAGTTTGAACACCGCCTGCAAGCCAAAGGCTTTGATCAGGGCCGGATCGATGCGATGGTGTGCCCGATCGGCATTGCCGGCATCACCAATAAAGCGCCGGCCGTGATTGCCGCCTCGGTCGTGGCGCAATTGCTGGGCGTGTGGGAGCAGCAGGAAATGGAACGCCTGCCGCGCAAGCTGTCGCAAACCATGACGATGTTGCGCGCGGCCGGTGATGGTGGATTACGCGCTGCGCGCTAATCCACCAATGCGTGCATCCCCGCAGCATCAGCACAGAGGAGCCGTCCCATGCCAGCGACCACCCAAGCCTTCCGCGCCAGCCTGCTGCACTTCAGCGCCGACCCGGCCTTCGCCCAAGATGCCCACCACTGGCACGCAGACGGCCTGCTGATCATCGACAACGGCAAAGTGACAGCGGCCGGTGACTACGCCACCCTGCACGCGACCCTGCCACCCGGGACAACCGTCACCGACTATCGCGGCAAACTGATCACCCCCGGCTTTATCGACACCCACGTCCACTACCCGCAAACCGACATGATCGCCTCGCCCGCCCCGGGTTTGCTGCCATGGCTCGATCAATTCACATTCCCCACCGAACGCCGCTTCGACGACCCGGCCCATGCCGCGGCCACGGCGACCTTCTTCCTTGATGAACTGCTGCGCAACGGCACCACCACGGCACTGGTGTACTGCACTGTGCACCCGCAATCGGTCGACGCGTTTTTCGACGCCAGCAGCCGGCGCGGCGTGCGCATGGTGGCCGGCAAAGTCTTGATGGACCGCCATTGCCCGGACTTTTTGCGCGATAGCGCCGAGTCAGGCGGGCGTGACAGCGAAGACTTGATTCGCCGCTGGCACGGCAAGGAGCGCCAGTTGTATGCCCTGACACCGCGCTTTGCGCCCACCTCCACCGAGGCCCAGTTGCAGGTGACGGGCGAACTGGCGCGCGCCTATCCCGACGTGTATATCCAGTCCCACGTCGCGGAAAACCAGGACGAGTGTCGCTGGGCGATGGATCTGTTCCCCGGCGCGCGCAGCTATCTCGACGTGTACGACCGTTACGGCTTGCTGCGTCCGCGCGCCGTCTATGGCCACTGCATCTGGCTTGATCAACACGATCGGGCGCGCATGGCGGCCACTGGCGCCGCCGCCGCCGTGTGCCCGACCTCGAACCTGTTTCTCGGCAGCGGCCTGTTTGATTTTCGCGCCGCCGACCACGCCGGCATGCTGCTGTCGCTGGCAACCGACGTCGGCGCCGGCACCTCGTTCTCGCTGTTGCAAACGATGAATGAAGCCTATAAAGTAGCGCGCTTACAGGGCAGCTACCTGCCGGCCCTGCGCATGTTTTACCTTGCCACCCTGGGGGCGGCCCGCAGCCTGCAACTGCAAGGCACGATCGGCCATTTCGCCGCCGGCGTGGAAGCGGACTTTATCGTGCTCGACCCCAAGGCGACGCCGTTGCTGGCGCGCCGCACCGCCCATTGCAACAGCCTGGAGGAATTGCTGTTCGCGCTGGCGCTGCTGGGCGACGACCGGGCGGTGGCCGCGAGCTATGCGCAGGGGCGATTGGTGCATGAGCGCGTGTCGGAGGCTGCCCCTGAACCATAACCAGACAGGGCACTCCATGCACAAGACTCTCCCGAAACTGTTGATCGCAGCGGCCGCCGTGGCGTCCACCTTCGCCGCCACCGTGCCCGCGCAAGCGGCTGGCAATGAATCCATCGTCAAGCGCCACTTCGCCTCGCTGGTGGCGGGCGGCCAGCCGAAGCTGGCGGAATTGACGATGTTCTTCACGATGATGCCGAAGGGCGGCGACCTGCACCACCACTATTCGGGCGCCATCTATGCGGAACAGTTCCTGGACTGGGTCGACCGCGAAAAGTATTGTGTCAACAAAGCCACTTACCGGATTGAAATCGACGCCGCCCTCAACGCCGCCCAGCGTGCCCTGGCGAGCAAGGACCGCAGCTGCCTGACCGGCGCCGATGTCCTGCTGGACAATACGGTGCTGGCGGAAGTGCTGCAGCGCTGGGCCACCAAGGATTTTTATAACCACAGCGGCCAGCAAACGCCGCCTGACCGCACCTTCTTCGATACCTTCCCGTATTTCGGCCCGGTGTCATCCACCAATACGGCCGATGGCCTGCGCACGCTGAAGCAGCGCGCCATCAATGAAAACGTGGCCTACATTGAAACCGTGTTCGAGATCGCGCCGCTGGCGCAGTACGCGGACTTCGACCAGGCGGTGCTGGCGCCGGGCGCCAACTTGCACACGCACTTCGAGTCGCTGATGACGGCGCTCGACAAGGACGCCGGCTGGAATGGCTGGCTCGCGGCCTACGACGCCAACGTCAACACCGCCAGCGCCGGCATCGACGATGCCCAGTTCACCATGCGCTACCAGCCCTTCGTGCTGCGCTTCCTGTCGCCGTCGCAAGTGTTTTCCGGCATGGTGTCCGCGTTCAAGCTGGCGCGCCAGAACCCGAAAATCGTTGGCGTCAATATCGTCGGCCAGGAAAGCACCCATGTCTCGATGCGCGATTACACCTTGCATATGCAGATGTTCGGCTTCCTGAAAAAGAAATTCCCGCAGGTGAACCTGTCGCTGCACGCGGGTGAGCTGGCGCTGGGCATGGTGCCGCCGGAAGGCTTGCAGTCGCACATCGCCGAAGCCGTGCATACGGCGGGCGCGGGCCGCATCGGCCACGGCATGGACATCGCCCATGAACGCCAGGCGCCGGCCTTGCTGAAAGCCATGCGCGACAAGAACATCCCGGTCGAAGTCAACTTGACCAGCAATGAATTCATCCTGGGTATCAAGGGCGCGCAGCACCCCGTTACCTTGTATCGCCAATATGGCGTGCCATTTATTTTGTCTACCGATGATGCGGGCGTATCGCGCAATAACTTATCGAATGAATATGTGTTGTTCGCCAGTCGCTACAAAACCGATTACGCTGAAGTTAAGAAACTGTCATATGACAGTATCCGCTATGCGTTCCTGGCCAACGGCGATAAACAGCGCCTGCTGAAATCGCTGGACGCGCGCTTCGCGCAATTCGAAGCGGATGTTGTTGCGGCGCTGCAGTCGGCAAAAAAATAAGCGTTCATCCATGCGCCAGCGGCATGGCCGCTGGCATGATGCAATTCGTTCAATTGTGTGGCTGGCATGCTACAAGGGCATATTTTTTGTGCGATTAGTATGCATTTTCCACATGAATCCTATTCAAGTCCTCTTATAATCCCGCCTTAATCCCTCATTCCGGTCACGCTCGACCGACTAAAACCAGCGGATTTATATATTTAGCGTCTCAATTCGAGAAGAAAATCGAATTTGTCATGCATTTTTGCTTCGTGCATAGTGGATTGCAGTGCCGCAAAAATGCTCGTTTTGCAATAGGAATTCAAACAGCATTCAGAATTTTCTTGTGTGTCATGGTATTGAAACATTGCAAAGTTAGACTCATTCGTAGCTCAGCAGAATAAAGTACGGCGCCTCGGTCGCCGCACAACAAGTTTGCAGCAAAAGTAAAAGAGGAAGTACGGACGGCCGGCCAAATGGACGGCTGCCAGTGCTTTCATGAATATTTGTCTTTTTTGGGGTTATACAATGATGAATCATCCACGGCTCCGGTTGACGCAGATAGCGCTCAGCCTGTCTATCGCGCTTGCGGCAGCACCGTCCTTCGCACAGAACACCACGTCGAACATCGGCGGCCGCATCGCCGGCGCCGATGGCAAGCCTGCGGCTGGCGCGACCGTGACGATCGTGCACAACGAATCCGGTTCGGTCAGCAATGTGACGACCGACGCCGAAGGCCGTTACCTGGCGCGCGGCCTGCGCGTAGGCGGTCCTTACACGATCACCGTGACGAAAAACGGTGTGACCGAGAAGCGTGAAGAGATCTACACGAATCTGGCCGAAACCGCGAACGTGGATGCAACGCTGGGTACCCCGGGCGTGCAGACCGTGACGATCGCCGGCACCGCCGGTGGCCGTTCGGAAAAATTCTCGAAAACCACGATGGGTTCCGGCACCAGCGTGTCGGCGACCGAACTGGCGATCCAGGGTTCGATCAACCGTAACCTGCAAGACTATGCGCGTTCCGACCCACGTGTCTCGCAGACCGACAAAGAGCGCGGCGAAATGTCCGTGGCCGGCCAGAACAGCCGCTTCAACTCGCTGACCATTGACGGCGTGGCCGTCAGCGATACCTTCGGCCTGGAAGCCAACGGCTCCCCGACCGCGAAGCAGCCAATCTCGATTGAAGCGATCCAGTCGGTGCAGGTGAACGTCGCCAACTACGACGTGACGCAAAAGGGCTACACGGGCGGCAACATCAACGCCGTGACCAAGTCCGGCACCAACAAGGTCAAAGGCAGCGTCTACTACGTCTTCCGTAACGACAGCCTGGCTGGCGACCGCTTTAATGCCACCAACGGCACGTATGCAGCACCAGCGCCATTCAAGGAAACCACCAAGGGCTTCACGCTGGGTGCGCCGCTGATCAAGGACAAGCTGTTCATCTTCGCCAACTACGAAAAACTGCAATCGACCCGTACCGCGCCAGCATTTGGCCCGATCGGTAGCGAGAAAACCAACGTTGGCGTCACCAGCAGCGCGATTGCCGCCGCGACCAAGATCGCCAAGGACCGCTACGGCCTCGATATCGGCTCCTCCGACGTGCCGAGCGGTACCGCATTGAACGTGACCGACAAGCTGGTCAAGCTGGACTGGAACGTCAACGACGACCACCGCGTGATGGTGCGTTATGCGAAAACCGAGCAGGCTGACCCGATCTTCCCGCTGCTGAGCGCAACCGGCATTTCGCTCAATTCGACCTGGTATAGCCAGGAAAAAGCCATCGAAACCAAAGTCGCGCAGTGGACCGCCGACTGGAGCCCGACCTTCTCGACCGAATTGAAACTGTCGCAGCGCGACTATGATTCCGTGCCGCGCGTGAATGCGCAAATGCCGCTGGTCGCACTGTCGTTCTCCGGCGCATTGCCAGCGGGCGCACCAGCAGGCTTGTCGACCGGTTCCCGTTTCATCAACTTCGGTACGGAAAACAGCCGCCAGCGCAACATCCTGGGTACCAAGACCGATGACGTTTACCTGGGCGCCAACTGGAGCCTGGGCGACCACGAAGTCAAGTTCGGTACCGACTACCAGAACAACAAGGTCTACAACGCCTTCCTGCAAAACGTCTACGGCAATTACCAGTTCAACTGCTCGAACAATCTGCAGTACAACACGGTACCAGGCCTGTCGCCGACCGCCACCAACTTCAACTGCGCGACGGCGACCAACGCCCAGGTGGAAGCTGCCGTGCTGGAAAACTTCAGCCGCGGCCGTCCGAACCAGTACCAGACCCAGATCGCCAATGCTGGCTTCACGATGGAAGACGCCGTTGCCAAGTTCAGCATGAAGAACACCGGTCTGTTCCTGCAAGATACGTGGACCGTGAGCGAGCGTCTGACCCTGAACGGTGGCCTGCGCATCGACATGAATAGCATGGCTGATCGTCCACGCGCCAATGCCGTGGTGGCTGCGCCAACCCTGGCACGCACCGCGCAATATGGCCGCCAGACCGGTGGTTTTGGCATGGATAACACCAACACCTTCGATGGCCAGAAACTGTGGCAGCCACGTGTAGGCTTTAACTACCAGTTCGACAGCTCGCGTCCAATGCAATTGCGCGGCGGCGCAGGCCTGTTCCAGGGTGCTGCGGCAACCGTGTGGGTATCGAATGCCTTCTCCAACCCAGGCGTCGTAACGAAAACCGTGGGCTGTGGCGTGTCGCCATTCGGCGCTTGCGCTACGGGTGACAACTTCTTCACCCCGGACATCACCAAGCAGCCAGTCATCGCTGGTGTCACCCCGGCTGCCAACGTCGATATCCTGGCACCTGGCCTGCGCCAACCATCGGTATGGAAAGCCAACATCGCGTTTGACCATGAGTTGCCATGGTATGGCATGGTGTTCGCTGCGGAATTCTTGAAGCTCGACGTCAAGGATGGTATCTACTACCAGAACTTGAATATCGGCGAAGCGACCAAGACCGGTACCGACGGCCGCCAGCTGTTCTACACGGAACAACTGTATAACACTGCTTGCTGGAGCGGCACCGCGTCCGCGCTGAGCACCGGCGCTTGCGCCGGCCAGCGTTCGCGTTCGGGTTCGAACGCCGCCTTCAACAACGTGCTGCTGGCGCAGAAAACCAGCAAGGGCGGTTCCAACCTGATGACCCTGTCGCTGTCGCGTCCTTTGACGGCAGGCTTGGGCTGGTCCGTGGCGTACACCTACACGGAAGCCAAGGAAGTGTCGCCACTGACGTCGTCGACCTCGAACTCGAACTGGTCTGGTCGTTCGGTATTCAACCCGAACGAAGAAGTCAGCGCGAACTCCAGCTATCTGGTGAAAGACCGTATCAACGCGGTGGTCAACTTCCAGAAGAAGTTCTTCGGCACGTATAACACCCGCATCGGCATGTTCTATGAAGGCCGTTCCGGCAAGCCATACAGCTGGACTGTCAACAATGACTTGAACGGCGACGGCCTGGCGGGTAACGACCTGATGTACATCCCATCGGCGCCAGGTTCGGGCGAAGTGATCTTCCGTGGCGATACCGCGACCAATCACGCCAACGAAGACAAGTTCTGGAATGTTGTTAACCAGAACGGCGTGTTGAAGCGTTCGGCTGGCAAGGTTGTTGATCGCAACAGCGATTTCGCACCATGGACCAACAGCTTTGACGTGCGCGTTTCCCAGGAAATCCCAAGCTTCTTCAACGGTCACAAAGCCACCTTCACGTTCGATATCTTCAACGTGGGCAACCTGCTCAACAAGAAGTGGGGCCGTATCAACGAAGTGGGCTTCCAGTCCGCTGGTGCGCAAGCACGTAGCTTCGTCGATTACGTTGGTCTGGACGCCAACGGCAAGTACATCTACCAGGTTCGCGACAAAGTCGAAGACATGGATGTGCGCCAGGCGAAAGGCGAATCGCAGTGGGCCATCCAGGCGACGCTGAAGTACGAGTTCTAAGCACGCGTTCTTTGCGTTAGCCTCGTAAAGACGGCCGGTGGCGACACCGGCCGTCTTTTTTTGTAACGCACCGTGTCTTCGGTGCGGCGGTGCGCCGGACCGCATAATCCGGGCGCTACAATAACGCCACCTGTTCCAGAGCTCCCGCAATGACCCCACCATCGATATTTCGCGCCAGCAAGTTGCTGACGCCATTCTTGACCACGCTGCTGGTCGCCTCGCTGTCCGGTTGCGCGCTGCTAACGCCGCGTGACCCCGCGATTGCCACCATCAACTTCGCCACGCTGAACGATTTCCACGGCCACCTGGAAGCCAGCAAGATCACTTATACCGATGCCGACGGCAGGGAGCGCACCGTCACGGCCGGCGGCATCGCCACCATCGCCGGCGCGCTCAATACCTGGCGCCGCGAAGACCCAGAGTTGCTGCTGGTGGCGGCCGGCGATCTGGTGGGCGCCAGCCCGGCGCTGTCGCTGATGTGGGCCGATGAACCCACGCTGGCGGCGATGGACCGGCTGGGTTTGCGCGCCAGTTCGGTTGGCAACCATGAATTCGATGCCGGACGGGTGGAATTGCTGCGCCAGCAAAAGGGCGGTTGCGTTTCGCCCCGGCCGGACAAGGCCTGCCGTTTTGACGGCCCTTGGGCGGGGGCGAAATTCCAGTACCTGGCCGCCAATGTGTTCGACATGGTCACCAATAAACCGTTCCTGCCGGCCTACCGCATCGAAGAGGTGCGCGGCGTCAAAGTGGCCCTGATCGGCGCCGTGCTGCGCGATACCACCGCCAGCGTGCTGGCGTCCGGCGTGGCGGGTCTGAACTTTGCCGATGAGGCGCAATCGATTAACCGCGTCCTGCCCGAGTTGCGCGCGCAGGGCGTGCATGCTTACGTGGTGTTGATCCATGAAGGCGGACGCACGCAGTCCTCACCGCAACAGCCCGATTGCTCGGACTTGAAGGGGCCGATTGTCGATGTGGTGAAAAAACTCGACCCCGCGATCCGCGTGGTCATCAGCGGCCATTCACACAAGGGCTACCTGTGCCGGGTTGATGGCCGTCTCGTGACGCAGGCGGAAATGGGCGGCCATGTGATGTCGCGCATCGCCATCGATATCGACCGCGCCAGCGGCAAGGTGGTGGCTGAACGGGCCAGCAATGTGGTGCTGGAGCAGGGCGTGTTCACGCCCGATGCCGCGATGGACGGCTTCCTGCAAACCGTGCGCACGCGCAGCGGCGAGGCGCTGGTGCGCCCGGTGGGGCGGCTGGCGGTGGACTCGCTGGAGCGCATCGTAGATGAAGATGTCGATGAAACCGCGCTGGGCGACCTGATTGCCGATTCGATGTTGTACGGCGCCCGTTCCTATGGTGCGCAAATCGCCTTCATGAATCGGGGCGGCATCCGCACCTCGCTGCGCACCGGCGCCGGCAATGTGGCGAACCTGGGGCATTTGCAGACTGTGCTGCCGTTTGGGAATATGCTCGAAGTGGTCAACATGACGGGCGCGCAAATCTACGCTGTGCTGGAAGAACAGTTCATCGCCGGACGCCACCTCACGCGCGGCTTGCTGCAGGTGTCAAACGGCTTTAGTTATCAATGGAACCCGGCGCGCCCGGAAGGCATGCGCATCGTTGACAAGAGCGTGCTGCTGCATGGCGTGCAAATCGAGAAGGATAGTAGCTACCGGGTCGCGATTCACCACTTCCTGGCCGAAGGCGGCGATTTCTTCCCGACGTTTACGCGTGCCACCAACGCTGCACCGACCAATATCCGCGACCTCGATGCGCTGGCCGAGTACATCATCAGCCGTGACCGCGCCGGCAAACCGGCCGGCGCCGCAACCCACGCGGGCCGCATTACGCGCGCTGGCCGCGCCAAATAACATCAATCAACTGGAGTGCTGACCATGCGCAAACTGTTACTTGTTTCCCTGCTCGCCGCAACGACCTGCGCGCGTGCTGATTTTTCCATTCCCGGCTATGAGCTGGTCTTGACCAACCCTGTGGAAACGGCGCTGCCGAACCCGGACTTGCGCGATACCGTCACGGTCTGGAGCGAGTTGTTCGACAACGCGAAAAAAGAAATCGTCATCGGCCAGTTTTACGCGGTGGTGAAACCCGGCTCGCCGTTTGAGCGTGTGGTGGAGCGGCTCGAAGCGGCCGGCAAACGTGGCGTGAAAATCCGCTTCCTGCTCGACAAGAAAGGCGTCAACCTGTCGGAAGCGCCGACCATCGAACGCCTGAAGGCCATCCCGAACCTGGAGTTGCGCATCCTCGACTTCAGCCAGTTGACGGGCAACGGCATCATCCACGCGAAGTACCTGGTGGTGGACCAGCAAGTGGCCTTCCTGGGCAGCCAGAATTTCGACTGGCGCGCGTTCACCCACATCCACGAAACCGGCTTGCGCATCACGGACCCGAAAGTCGTGGCGCAAGTCCAGGCCATTTTTGAGCAGGACTGGCGCGCGCAGGCGCAACTGGCGCAAGGCAAATCGGTGGCGCCGGTCGCGCAAGCGTCCCACAGTGCCAATTACGCGCCGGAGGCGTTTCTGATGGCCAGCCCGTACCCGTACAACCCGGCCGGCGTGGCCGATTCCGAGCGTGGCTTGCCGGCCATGCTGGCCGAAGCGCAAAGCGAAGTGCGGGTGCAGGTGCTGGACTATGCGCCGCTGTCGTATGGCCCGAAAGGCACGCGGCCTTACTATGCCGTGATCGACAACGCGGTGCGCGCGGCGGCGCAGCGCGGCGTGAAAATCAAATTGATGGTGTCGAACTGGAATACTGAAAAGCCTGCCATTGATTACCTGAAAAGCCTGGCCATGGTGCCCAACGTGGAAATCCGCGTGGTGACGTTGCCGCAGGCGTCGGAGGGCTTTATTCCCTTTGCCCGCGTGATCCACAGCAAGACCATGTCGGTGGATGGCAAGCTGGCCATGGTCGGCACCAGTAACTGGGCCGGCGGCTATTTCGACTTGTCGCGCAACCTGGAAATGGTGCTGCGCAATCCGGCCATGGCGCAGCGCGTGGCGGCCTTGCATGAACAATTGTGGAGCTCGCAGTACGCGGCGCCGCTCGATGTCAACAAGACCTATCCGAAACCGGTCAAGGGCAAGGAAGAGTGATGCGGCGCCTTGTGTGCGCGGCGCTGGGCGCCGCTGCCTTGTGTGCATCAAACCCGGCGCTGGCATGGGGCTTTGACGGCCACCGCACGGTGGGCGCCATCGCCGACCAGTTGATTCGGGGCAGCAATGCGGAAAAACAGGTCAAGGCCTTGCTGTTGCCCGGTGAAAACCTGGAAAAGATCGCCGTCTGGATGGATTGCGTGAAAGGCTCGGCATGTGGTCCGCAAACGCAGGAAATGCAGGATTACGTGCAGGCCAATCCGCGGCACGCCGAGTATCACTATACGAATCTGCCGTTGCAGGCGCTGGAGTACCAGCAGGGCGCGGTGGGCGCCCAGGGACACGACATTGTGCAATCGATGCGCCAGGCCGTGTGGGTGTTGCAGGGCAAGGATGGCGCGGCGGTCAATCCGCATCAATTGACCCGGCGCCAGGCCTTGCTGTTGCTGGCGCACCTGGTGGGCGACATGCACCAACCACTCCACGTCGGCAATGCCTACCTGGACCAGCAGGGCGCCTATGTCCTGCCCATCAAGCCGGAGCAGGTCGATGACGTGACGGTGTTTAGCACGGCGGGCGGCAATGCGCTGCTGCTGGAGGGCAACCGTTCGCTGCACAATTACTGGGATTATCCGCTGGTCCAGTATGCGATGAAGCGGAGCGCCGCGCCGACGCCGGAACAGTATGCGCGCCTGGTGTTGGCGGCCCGGCCAGCGGTGGCGCAGTTCGATGGCGATCCGGCGGAATGGGCGCCGCTGCTGGCGGCCGAAGCGCTGGCGGTGTCCAAACGGGCTCATGCGGGCTTGAAGGTGGGGCCGATGCAGGCGGTGCCGACCCGTGAAACCAAGGTGTCGTGGCCGGTGACGGCGCCGGACGATTATGCGGTGACGTCGTCGGCGCAGGTGAAGGAACAATTGGCCCGGGCCGGCATCCGCTTTGCCGCGATGCTGCAGGCGATTTGGCCGTGATGATGAATCGTCTTATTCCGGGCCAACAGCTTCCGATGTATTCACAGCCGCGTTAGTGCGGACGCCGCGCGCGCCATGCTGCCGCAGCCCGACTCAGTCGCCGCCGCCACAACCGCCGCCGCCATCGCCACCGGAATCGCTGGAGGAATCGCCGCCGCAACCACTGCCACCACCGCCGCAACCGGCCAGGTCGGCGCCGCAATGGACCGTGCCATCGGTCTGGCGCAATGTGGCGCAATCGAGTGCATAAATAAAACCGCCGGCGATGCCCAGCTTGGTGTCGAGCGCGAACAGCAAGGGCAGGCGGGTCGGCGCTTTCGGATTGATGTTTTCTTCCAGGCACGCATAGCGCCAGCAGCGGCGGATGCCGTCGTTGTTGCGCCGGGCCGGGGCCAGCACGGTGGCCGGCGTATGGTGCAGGAAGCGGCCGAAGGCCTGCTTGCAGAATTGTTCGTAGTTCTTCGTGTACAGGATGAATTCATGCCACAAGTCATCGGCCACCTGGGACGGCATCGACACGTACAGCCGGCCCGACTTCAAATGCGCCAGGAAGAATTGGCGCAAGCCGTGCGACACCAGTTGGCAATCGCGCAGGCTCAAGTGCGGGTGACGCTTGACGAGCTTGTCGAACAAGCCTTTCGGCAAATCAAACGTGCGGATGAAACTTTCCCGCTTCAGTCGCACATTGCGGCGCCACAGGTGGATGCTGACACCGGCAAACAGCAGGCAGGCGAGCAGGGCGGGGATGGCCATCAGAGCACCTCGTTGAAAGAGATGAAACGCAAGGCTCAGGCTACGGCTTCACCGCTTCCATCACGGTGAGCTTGCTGTCGGCCACGCCAGTGTATACCACCACCAGCTTGACCGGCCCGGTCCCCACGTTGCGGCCATTGTGCAAGGTGTTGACCACTTCGGCCAGCATGTCGCCCGCTTTCAGGCGTTTGACGGCGCCATCTTTCAAATGCACTTCCAGCTCGCCTTCGGTCACCATGGCAAATGATGGCACCGTGTGCAAATGCCAGCCGGTCTCACTGCCGGGCGCGATTTCAATCAGCATGCCGGTCACTTGTGCCGGGCCTTGCGGATACGCCAGCGGCTTGCCGTCCCAGCTGGTTTGCGTCTTCAGCACGGTGGAGGCCTTGACGGCGGCGGACTGGTCGAGCGCGTAGGCGGGCGGCAGCAGCAGGGCGGCCGATAGCGTGGCCAGCAGGGCGGCGGTGATTTTTTTCATTGTGATGGTCTCCGGGAATTGACTGCCGCAGGGCGCGGCGCGGAGCCATTATGGGGGGAGGGGAATGGGGAAGGCAATGTCGCCTTCCCCATGGAGACTATTGACGATCAGCGCGACTTCACAAACGGCACGCCAATCGCCTTCGGCGCCACCGACTTGGCCATCAGGCCAGCCAGCACCACCACCGTCACCACGTACGGCACCATCTGGATCAGTGCGCCAGGGATACGGCCGATGACCGGCAAATCGACGCCTTCGAGCTGGATTTGCACCGCGCCGAAGAAACCGAACATCAGGCAGCCGAGGAAGGTGTAGACCGGACGCCAGTTGCCGAACACCATCGCGGTCAACGCCAGGTAGCCGGCGCCGGCCGACATGTCGCGCAGGAAGAAGCCGCTCTGCACGATGGCCAGATACGCGCCCGAGAACGAGCACAGCACGCCGGCAATGATCATCGCGCGGTAGCGGGTCCATTCCACCGAGACACCGGCCGCATCGGCCGCGTGCGGGTTTTCGCCGCAGGCGCGCAGGCGCAGGCCGAAGCTGGTGTGGTACAGCACCCAGTGCACCAGCGGCACCAGCGCAAACGCCAGGTACACCAGCACCGAATGGCCACCGATCAGCTTGGTATAGAACCAGCCGAGGAAGGGAATGTCGGCCACCGCCGCGCTGCCCGGCAGCACCACGTCAAACAAACGCGCCTCGCCCAGGTCCGGCGTGCGGCCGCCCTGCTGGAAGAAGAATTGCGCGATGACGAAGGTCAGGCCGCTCATCGCGATGTTGATCGCAATGCCGCCTACCAGTTGGTTGCCCTTTTGCGTGATGGCGACATAGCCTTGCAAGGTGGCCAGCACGACGGACACTGCGACACCGGCCGCCACGCCATACCAGGGGTTTTGCGTGGCAAAGGCGACGGCGGCCGAGACGAAGGCGGAGGCCAGGATCTTGCCTTCCAGGCCGATGTCGATGACGCCGGAGCGTTCGGCAAACAGGCCGGCCATGGCGGCGAAAATCAGCACCGGCGCATTGCGCACGGTGGACACGATGATGGAGCCGAGGTGGAGGTCTTCGAAAGTCATGGTATCAGCCCTTGCGCGACTTGATCAGTTTGAGGATAGCCGGCGCATACAGGTTTTCCATCGCGCCGCAGAACAGGATGATCAAACCCTGGATGAAGATGAAGGTTTCGGTCGGGATGTTCGGCTTTTCCAGCGACAGGTCGAAGCCGCCCTGGATCAGCGCGCCAAACAGCACCGACGACAGGAAAATGCCGACCGGGTGCTGGCGTCCCATTAACGCGATGGCGATGCCGATAAAGCCGGCGCCACCGACGAAGTTCAGCGACAGATAGTGGGTCGAGCCCATGATCGAGTTGACCGCGCCCAGGCCGGCCAGTGCGCCGGACAGCGCCATCACGATGATGATCATGGCGCTGATCTTGACGCCGGCATAGTGGGCGGCGTGCTGGTTCAGGCCCAGTGCGCGCACCTTGTAGCCCCAGGCGGAACGTTTCATGACGACGCCGTAGACGACCAGCGCCAGGATCGCCAGGAAGAAGCCGATATTGAGCGGCGTTTCACCCAGGATCGGGAACCAGGCGTTCAGGCGCGGCATTTCCGCGGCGGCCGAGAACACGCGCGACGCGGTGTTTTGCTCGCCTGGCGGAATCAGGTATTTGACGATGATGAAGTTCATCAGCGAGGCCGCGATGAAGTTGAACATGATGGTGGTGACCACGATGTGCGAACCACGCTTGGCTTGCAGGTAGCCGGGGAGATACGCCCACAGCGCGCCGAACAGCGCGGCGCCCAGCATGCCCGCCGGGATCAGCAAATACCACGGCAGCGTGGCGTCAAAGTAAATCATCACCAGCGTCAAGCCGAGGCCGCCGAAATACATCTGGCCTTCGGCGCCGATGTTGAACAGGCCGGCCTGCATCGCCAGCGACACGGCCAGTCCGGTGAAGACGAACGTCGACGCATAGAACAGCGTATAGCTCAAGCCTTCCGGATTGATGATGGCGCTGTTGACCAGGATGCGCAGCGAGTCGACCGGGTCTTCGCCCAGCATGTGGATCACCAGCGCCGCCACCAGCAGCGCCGACAGCAGGTTCAGTACGGGCAGGACAAACGCCGTGGCCCAGCGTGGCATATCGTTAGTCGTCATGATTTATGCATGCCTCCCATCAGCAGACCGATGCGAGTCGTGTCGAATTCGTCGATTTTCAGTTCACCCGTGATGCTGCCGCCGCACATCACGAGGATGCGGTCGGCCAGCGCGCGGACTTCTTCCAGTTCCACCGATACCAGCAGGATCGCCATGCCGGCATCGCGCAGCGCCAGCAACTGGCGGTGGATCGCTTCAATGGTGCCGATATCGACGCCACGGGTGGGCTGGCCGACCAGCATCAGCTTGGGATTGGCCAGCACTTCGCGCGCAATCACGACTTTTTGCTGGTTACCGCCGGACAGCAGGCCGATACGCAAATCCGGATTGGCCGGACGCACGTCGAAGGTTTGCAGTAAACCTGCGCAGCGCTGGGCAATGCCTTTGAAGTCGATCAGGCCCCAGCGGTTGGTCAGCGCCTTGTCGTCCTGGTGGCCGAAGAAGGTGTTGTGCATGACCGAAAAGCCTTTGATCACGCCGTCACGCAAGCGGTCTTCCGGCACATGGCCGATGCCCAGTTCACGGAAGGTGCGCGGCAAGCCGTCGGCGTCGCTGCGACCAGTGTAGGGGAGGGCCTTGCCTTCGAACGTCAGTTCGCCCGAGGTCGGCAAACGCATACCGGACAGGATTTCCATCAATTCGCTCTGGCCATTGCCGGATACGCCGGCAATGGCGACGATCTCGCCCGCGCGCAAGGTGAAATTCAACTTGTTCAGCAGGGTGACGCCGTTGCTGTCTTTCAGCTCCAGGTCGCGCACTTCCAGCACCGGCGTGCCGGGATTGTAGGCGCCGCGCGGCAGGTTGTTTTCAATCGGGCGGCCCACCATCATGTTGGCCAGTTCTTCCTTCGAGGTCTGCGCGGTCTGCACCGCGCCCACCACTTTGCCGCCGCGCATCACGGTCACGGTGTCCGTGATGTCCATGATTTCCTGCAGCTTGTGGGTGATCAGGATGATGGTTTTGCCCTGTTCCTTGAACAGGCGCAGGATCTCGAACAGCGACGCGGTTTCCTGCGCCGTCAGCACGGCGGTCGGTTCATCGAGGATCAGGATGTTCGCGCTGCGGTAAATCTGCTTGAGGATTTCGACCCGCTGCTGGGCCCCGACCGACAAGTCGTGGATGGTGGCCAGCGGATCGACGTCGAGCCGGTAGCGCGCGCAAATCTCGCGCAGCTTGGCTTCCACCCCGGCGCGCTGGCCGGCCAGTTTAAACCCGCCTTCCGCGCCCAGCATCACGTTGTCGAGCACCGTCATGTTTTCAACCAGCATGAAGTGCTGGTGCACCATGCCGATGCCAAGCGCGATCGCCTGGTGGGAACTGTGGATGGACTGGACTTGTCCGTCGAGCAGGATATCGCCGCTGTCAGCGCGGTAATAGCCATACAGGATGCTCATCAGGGTCGATTTGCCGGCGCCATTTTCGCCCACGAGGCCGTGGATGGCCCCCTTGGCAATCGAAAAGCTGACGTCCGTGTTCGCTTTCACCGCCCCAAATTGCTTGGAAATGCCGCGAAATTCTACTGCTGGGTGCATAGGATCAGTGGAATGGCTGAAAAGTTAGGGGATTAAAAAACGCGCCGCACGGGAAGACCCCGCCGGCGCGTTCTCTGGAATGACATGATCAGGCTGGGCAGGCAACGCCCGTGCGGATGTCGATGACTTTGACTTTGCCATCGATAATATCCTTGCGTGCAGCCAGGACTTTCTTTTCGATGTCAGGGGTGATCAGCTTGCGGTTGTGCTCATCGAGCGCCCAGTCCACGCCGCCTTCTTTCAAGCCCTTGGCGGTGACGCCGGCTTGCCAGGTACCGTTCTTTTGCTGCATGAACGAGTCGTACACAGCGTTACCAACGTTCTTGACCATCGAGGTCAGGACGCTGCCGGGATACAGGCTGTTCTGGTTCGAATCGACGCCGATCGACAGCTTGCCTTTTTCCTTGGCGGTCTGCAGCACGCCGTTACCGGAGCCGCCGGCCACCGCGAACACCACGTCCACGCCGCGTTCGAATTGCGAGCGCGCCAGTTCGCCACCCTTGGCCGGATCGTTCCAGGCGGCGGCGGTGGTGCCGACCATGTTCGAGAACACTTCGGATTTCTTGTCGACCGACTTGGCGCCTTGCGCGTAGCCGCAGGCAAAGGTGCGGATCAGCGGAATGTCGATGCCGCCGATGAAGCCCAGCTTCTTGGATTTCGATGCCATGGCGCCGGCCACACCGGCCAGGTACGAGCCTTCTTCTTCCTTGAAGGTGATCGAGTTGACGTTGGCGCCCTGCGCCACGCCGTCGATCAGCACAAAGCGCACTTTCGGGAATTCCTTGGCGACCTTTTGCACCGCCTGGGTCTGGGCGAAGCCGATCGAGGCGATCAAGTCCAGATTTTTGCGGGCCAGGCCGCGCAGCACCTGTTCGGCCTGCGTATCGCTGCTCGCTTGTACTTCGATGAATTTAATGCCGGTCTCTTTCTGGAAGCGCTGTGCGCCTTCGAAAGCGGACTGGTTGAACGATTTGTCGAACTTGCCGCCCGCATCGTAGACGATGCCCAGTTTTGGGTCCGCGGCGGAAGCGCCAGCTGCGACACAGATAGCGGCAACGGCCATGCTGAGGTGTTTGATTTTCATGAGTTGGCTCCCTGGAAGTTCGGTATTGTATATTTTTTGGGGATGGTCAAACCCCTTTTAAGAGTATTTGCCACACCAAACGCCCGATTTATCGAAGTTTATTTATTTTTTTAGCACGGTCGTACCAAATACAGCATGGCGAGCCGGTCACTAATTTGTAACTATCAGTTTATTTGTTTCATCGTCTGTGGCCCAAACGCAACAATTTAGAAATATTTCTCAAACAACTGACTGTTGTTTTTGTACAAATTTCGTGTTTACGTGATAGTAAATTGACACGAAAAACCCGGATCCGCCTGCCGTCGCCGTCCGCCATATTTTCGCCCTGGCAAGCGATTCTCCTATGAAGAAGGATCCTGCTAGCATTTTCCGGGCGCGCTGCATAGCGCTTGGACAGTCGCTTACTATGCATGAGCGTATATATGTATGACAAATACGTTTTTCGTTGGTTATTTATACGATGAAAATATAAATCAGAGTGGGGTTTTCCGTAATTTTCCGTCAAAACAATTCGTGCTAGGATGCCCCCTTACGTCGTTTTTTCTTTGCTTTTTGCAAAGCTTTACGAGGTATTGAACGGAACACACAACGTGCCGTGCGCAGCAAACCGCCATGTGGGCGGTTTGTACCGGCAGCGTTATCGGACCCACGAAGTCCGCTTACAGAATTTTTATAACTGGTGTTGCACCCCCCACAAGGAGTTGGTTTATGACGAACAAGAATACGTACGCAAGTCGTACGCTGATCGCACTGGCCGTTGCCGCGGCCTTCCCGCTGCAGTACGCAGTCGCTGATGAAGGTCAGGCCCAGGAACCGGCCGCACAGGTCAGCGCCGCGAAGAAAACCGACGGCCAGCTGGAAACCGTGATCGTGACGGCGCAGCGCCGCGCGGAAAACATCAAGGACGTGCCGATGGCGATCGCCTCCGTCAAGGGCGAAAAACTGGACGTGCTGACGTCCGGCGGCCAGGACATCCGCTTCCTGGCGGGCCGTTCCCCATCGCTGAACGTGGAATCGGACTTCGGCCGTACCTTCCCGCGCTTCTATATTCGCGGCCTGGGCAATACCGACTTCGACTTGAACGCATCGCAGCCGGTTGGCTACGTGATGGACGACATCGTGATGGAAAACCCGATGCTGAAGGGTTTCCCCGTGTTCGACGTGGACCAGGTGGAAGTGCTGCGCGGCCCGCAAGGAACGCTGTTCGGCCGTAACTCCCCGGCCGGCGTGATCAAGCTCGACTCCGCCAAGCCCGTGTTCAAGACGGAAGGTTACGCCAACGTCGGCTTCGGCAAAGACAGCGTGCGCAATCTCGAAGGCGCGGTCAACCTGCCGTTGTCCGACACCGTGGCGATGCGCTTCTCGGCCCAGAGCCAGCACCGCGACGACCGCGTGCACAACGGCCGCCAGACCGGCACCCAGGACTTAGAAGGCTATGACGACAGCGCCGCCCGTATCCAGGTGCTGGTCAAGCCAACCCGCGACTTCAGCGCCCTGTTCAACGTGCACGCCCGCACCATGGACGGCAGCGCCACGCTGTTCCGCGCCAATATCCTGAAAAAGGGTACCAACGACCTGATCGACGGCTTTGACTACAAGAGCTACCCAACCGACGGCGTCAACGAGCAATGGCTGCGCACCCGTGGCGCCAATGCCCGCCTGCGTTGGGATCTGTCAGGCATGACCCTGCACTCGATCACCGGCTACGAAACCCTCAAGCTGTTCAGCCGCGCTGACGTCGACGGCGGCTATGGCGCGTCGTATGCGCTGCCGATGGGTCCTGGCTTCATTCCATTCCTGGTTGAAACCGCCGACCTGATGCCGAACCACCGCCAGTTCTCGCAAGAGTTCCGCGCTGAATCGCAGATGGCCGGTCCGCTGCAGTGGATCGCGGGCGCCTATTACTTCAATGAAGGCATCCAGATCGATTCGATCAGCTTCAACTCGGCAGCCAAGGGCAATCCGCAGAATCCTGAATATTCACGCCAGTTCCAGAACACCGAATCGTACGCACTGTTCGGTACCCTGAACTACACCGTGTCGGATCGCCTGAAAATGCGCGGCGGCCTGCGCTATACCAAGGACAAGAAAGACTTCCTGGCGCAGCGCGTGGAAAACCGTACCGCGACGCGCGGATTGAACAGCGACTCGACCAACTTGAGCTGGGACGTCAGCGGCACCTATACGCTCGACAAGGACACCAACGTGTTCGCCCGCGTCGCGACCGGCTACCGCGCACCGTCGATGCAGGGCCGCCTGTTCGGCCTGGACAGCTTGCCGACCATGGCTGACGCCGAAAAAGTGCTGTCGTTTGAAACGGGTGTGAAGGCAGACTTGTTCAATCGCCGTGCGCGCCTGTCGGCCACCGTGTTCCACTATAGTGTCAAAGACAAGCAGCTGACCGCTGGTTCCGGTTCCGTCAACCAGAACGTGCTGGTCAACGCCGACAAGGCGATCGGCCAGGGTATCGAACTCGATATGCAAGCGAACCTGGGCAACGGCTTCACCGGCAGCGTGGGTTCCAGCTACAACGATACCGAAATCAAGGATGCCGGTCTGTTCGTGGCGCCTTGCGGCTCCGGCTGCACCGTGACCAACCCGACCCGCACGCTGAACGGTTCGACCGTGGCGTTCGTGAACGGCAACCCGTTGCCGCGCGCACCGAAGTGGCAGCACAACTTCACGCTGAAGTATTCGACCGACCTGGGTAACGGCGAGTTGTATGCGTACACCGACTGGACCTACCGCAGCACCTACAACATGTTCCTGTACTCCGCCAAGGAATACACCGCCAAGGCGCTGACCGAAGGCGGCCTGCGCGTGGGCTACAAGTGGGACAACTATGAAATCGCTGCTTACGGCCGCAACATCACCAACCGTATCCAGTCGGTTGCCGCGATTGACTTCAACAACATGACGGGTATCGTGACCGAACCACGCACCTATGGTGTGCAGTTCAAGGCCACGTTCTGATTGTTTTCCGATTGTTGTAGATAGTTGTAGATTGTTGTAAGCATGTAAAAGCCCGCACGTCGTAAGATGTGCGGGCTTTTTTACATACATAACAAGGAGACGACATGCAGTCCGCAGTGAACCTATGGCCTTTGCTGGGCGTGGTCGTGATCGTGCTCGGATTCGTGCTGCGCGCGCATCCCGTGCTGGTGGTGGTGGCCGCCTGTTTTACCACCGGTTTTGCCGCCGCCATGCCGGTCGAAGCCCTGCTGGCGTCGCTGGGCGCGGCCTTCATCAAGACCCGCAACCTGCCGTTGATTTACTTGCTGCCGCTGGCCGCGATCGGCTTGCTGGAACGGTTTGGCTTGCGCGAACATGCACAAACGGTGATTGCCAAGGTGCGCGGTGCCACCGCCGGACGTATCCTGATGGTCTATCTGACCGTGCGCGAAGGCGCCGCCGCGCTGGGGCTGACCAGCCTGGGCGGCCATCCGAACATGGTGCGTCCGCTGGTGGCGCCAATGGCCGAAGGCGCGGCGGAAAACCGCCATCCCGGCATCAGCGACCGCATGCGCCACAAGGTGCGCGCGATGGCGGCCGCCACCGATAACGTGGGCCTGTTCTTTGGCGAAGACATCTTTGTCGCCTTTG
Source organism: Burkholderiaceae bacterium (assembly GCA_019751755.1). GTDB lineage: Bacteria > Pseudomonadota > Gammaproteobacteria > Burkholderiales > Burkholderiaceae_D > Rugamonas. Next base: position 29,973 of record JAIENA010000065.1, read on the forward strand.
GTGCGATCGTGCTGATGCAAACCATCCTGCGCGGCGAGGGCATCGAGGTCGACCCGCTGCATATTGCGCTGTGGGGCATTCCGACCGCGATTTGTGCCTGGATTATCCATGCGTGGAACTTGCGCCGGCTGGACATCGAACTGCGGCGCGACATGCTGATGGCCGCGACATCGGCGGTGCAAGCGGCGCTGACGGACAAGCAGCCGGGGAGTCCATTGTGATGGCCGCGATATTTAAACTTGAATATTTTTACCTGCTGCTGGGCGCCATGCTGGCCTTGCTGTCGGTGCTGACGGTACTCGATAAATCCAATCCACGGCGCTGGAGCACGGCCTTGTTCTGGGCGCTGTACGCCACCGCGTATCTCGGCGGCGAGGCGCTGCCGCCGGCGTGGGCCGGCGCGTTGATGGTGACGATGGCGCTGCTGGCCGGCTTTGGCGGCGTGCGTATGGGCCAGCCTGCGGTGCTGCCGGAAGCCGAACGGCGCACCCATGCGCAGCGCCTCGGACATCGATTGTTTATCCCGGCGCTGGTGATTCCCGCCGTGACGATGGCCTGTTCCACCCTGCTCAAAGACGTGCAGTTCGGCGGCCTGTTCCTGTTCGACCAGAAGCACCTGACGCTGGCCGCGCTCGGGGTGGCGTCGGTGCTGGCGTTGGCCATCGCCTGCCGCACCTTGCGCACCACGCCGCTGCAGGGCGCGCGCGAATTCCGCCGCCTGGTCGATGCGATGGGCTGGGCGATTGTCTTGCCGCATATGCTGGCGGTACTGGGGCTGCTGTTTTCCGAAGCCGGTGTCGGCAAGGCGGTGGCCCATGTCAGCACGTCCTATATCAACATGGACTGGAAGCTGGTGGCAGTCTCCGTGTATTGCGGCGGCATGGCGTTATTTACCATTGTGATGGGCAATGGCTTTGCCGCCTTTCCGGTGATGGCGGGCGGGGTCGGGATTCCGGTGCTGGTGGGCGTGTACCACGCGAATCCCGCCGTGATGGCGGCGATTGGCATGTTTTCCGGCTATTGCGGTACCCTGATGACGCCGATGGCGGCCAATTTTAATCTGGTGCCGGTGGCGCTGCTGGATTTGCCGGACCGGCATGCCGTCATCAAGGCGCAAATCCCGACCGCACTGCCGCTGCTGGCGGCGAATATATTGTTGCTGTATTTCCTGATGTGAGAGTGCTGATGCGTAAAAAGATTGTGCTGTTGACGGGGTTTGAACCGTTTAATCATGAACCCGTCAATCCCGCCTGGGAAGCCGTGCGCGCGCTGGCCGGCTGGGGTGGGGAGGACTTTACGGTGGAGGTGCGCCAACTGCCTTGTGTGTTTGGCCAGGCGCTCGACGAACTGGCGGCCGCCGTCGATGACCATCAACCGTCGGTTGTCATCGCGGTGGGACAGGCGGGCGGGCGCTGCGACCTGTCGGTTGAACGTGTCGCCATCAATGTCGACGATGCGCCGATTCCCGACAACCGGCAGCGCCAGCTGGTCGACCAGCCCGTGGTCGCGGAAGGCCCGGCGGCGTATTTTTCGACCTTGCCGATCAAGGCCATCGTGCACGAATTACGCGCGGCCGGTTTGCCCGCATCGGTGTCGCAGACCGCCGGCACGTTCGTCTGTAATCACGTGTTCTACGGCTTGATGCACCTTGCCGCCGCGCGCCAGCAGGCCGGCGGTGTTGCGCCGCTGCGGGCGGGCTTTATCCACATTCCGTATTTGCCCGAGCAGGCCGCGCGCCATCCGGGCGCGCCCAGCATGGCGTTGAGTCAGATGGTGGCAGGACTAAAAATTGCGATCGAGACGGCGCTGGCGGTCGAGCGCGATGTGCGCGAGTGGGGCGGGGCGACGCATTAAGCGTTGCCTGCAGAATTACTTTTCGTAATGGTAGCGGCATTGGACGATATAAATGCCGCCGTCTTCAGGGAGATACACCAGGCGGTGTTCCCGGTTGATGCGTCTGGACCAGAAGCCGGTCAGTTCGCCTTTTAACGGCTCCGGCTTGCCTGTGCCGGTGAAGGGTGTCCGCAGGCATTCGTCTATCAAGTCATTGATTTTATGAATGATGGCAAAATCTTCACGTTGCCAGTGCAGGTAGTCTTCCCAGGCGTGTGGTGTCCACGACAGGCTGGTTTCTTTAGCCGCCTGTTTGTTTTGCGCTTTCTTGCTTGTCATCGCGTATCAGCTCCTGTGGTCGCGCCTTTCCAGCTTTAAGCTGAGCGATGGACTCCATTAGTCGATTGGCATTCTTTGCCGAGCCGAGGAGGTACATGGTTTCCTCGATGCTGTTGTAATCTGCCAGTGACAACATCACGACATGTTCGCCGCTGACGCGGGTAATCACGGTGGGAGTGTGGTCGGTGCAAACGTTGTCCATCACCGTCTTTAAGCTCGCGCGTGCTTCGCTAAAAGTAAGGATGTTCATTTTCTGTTGGCCTCGTATGGTGAAAGGCAAAGTAGTCTGCCCGACAACGTAGTTTGTCTCACCGTTTGGGTTTTCGTGGATGGGGCACTTCAGTCTATTGGGGATTGTACAGAATCCGGTACATGCGTCAGTGATTGTACAGGATTCTGTACGATAAAGGGCTTTGCTGGACGTGTTATGCAGCCGGCGGATTCAGGATATTCAAAAACGCCCGCACCACCGGCGCATCGTCCAGCGTGGTGTAGGTGATGTACAAATTGGCCGATGGCGGATTGGTGCGGATCGGCACGAACACCACGCCGGGCCAGCCGATGCGGCTGGTGGTTTCCGGCAGCAGCGCCACGCCGAGGCCGGCGCCGACCATGGCCAGCAAGGTTTGCGGCTCGTTGGCTTCCTGGAAGATTTGCGGCTGGAAGCCGGCTTTGACGCAGCACTGGATCAGGTAGCGGGGGAACGCGGATTTATCCAGCGCCAGTGTCAGCATCGGTTCATCGGCGATATCCATCAATTCGATGGCGTCCATTTTCGCCAGCGGGTGGTGTTCATTGATGGCGACGCAGATGTTTTCGCGGAAGCACAGTTCCTGGCGCAGGTTGTCGTTTTTGAGGTCGTCTTCGTCGAGCTTGGGTTCGCGCCAGAAGCCCACGTCAATTTGCTTGGCGCGCAGCGCGTCGTATTGCACGGTGGGGCCGTATTCGTGAATGGTCCATGTCACGCGCGGGTACTTGCTCTGGAATTCCTCCAGCATGGTGGGGATCGGGCCCCACATCGCGGAGCCGACGATACCCACCCGCAGGCGGCCCACTTCGCCGCGGTCGATCTGGCGGATGGTGTCGATTGTCATGCGCATTTTCGACAGCAAATCGGCCGCTTCATTCATTAGCGCCTTGCCGGCCACCGTCAGTTCAAAGGTGCGCGTGGTGCGGGTAAACAGCTTGACGCCCAACTCGCTTTCCAGCTTCATGATCTGCTGCGACAGGGGCGGCTGCGAAATATGCAGCCGTTCGGCGGCGCGGCTGAAACTTTTTTCTTCGGCGACGGCGAGGAAGTAGCGTAGCTGTTTCAGGTCGATGGACATGGCGGTACTCGGTTTATGCGACAGGGTGCTCCACTAATGCGCGGGCCAATTTGGCTCCCACCCGCGCATTGTTTTTCACCAGTGCGATATTGGTGTCCAGGCTGCGGCCCGACGTCAATTGCTTGATGCGCGCCAGCAGGAAGGGCGTCACTTTCTTGCCTGTCACACCCTGGTCGCGCGCCTCATTGAGGGCCTGGGCAATGATGGCGTCGATTTCCTCTTTCGGCATCGCCTCATCAGCCGGCACCGGGGCGCTGACGACGATACCGCCTTTCAAACCCAGTTGCCACTTGGTGTGGATAAACGCGGCCTGTTCGGCCGGCGTATCGAGCTGGAAGTCGCCATTAAAGCCGCTGTCGCGGGTGAAGAAGGCAGGGAAGCCGGGCTGGCCGACCGTCACCACGGGCACGCCGTGGGTTTCCAGGTATTCCAGCGTCAGGCCGATGTCGAGGATGGATTTTACGCCCGCGCACACCACGGCCACCGAGGTTTGCGCCAGTTCCTGCAAGTCGGCGGAAATGTCGAACGAGGTTTCCGCACCCCGGTGCACGCCGCCGATGCCGCCGGTGACAAACACGGCGATGCCGGCCAGTTGCGCGCAAATCATGGTGGCCGCCACGGTGGTCGCGCCCAGCTTGCCGGTTGAGAGCACGTACGGCAAATCGCGGCGCGACACTTTCATGGCGTCCGGCGAATTGCCCAGGGTTTCCAGTTGCTGGTCCGACAGGCCGATGCAAATCTTGCCGCCGATAATGGCAATGGTGGCGGGAACGGCGCCCGCATCGCGGATCAACTGCTCCACTTCGCGTGCCGTCTGCACGTTTTGTGGATACGGCATGCCGTGCGAAATGATGGTCGATTCCAGCGCGACGATGGGCTTGCCGGCGGCGCGGGCATGGGCCACTTCAGGCGAGAACAAGAGGAATTGGTGCATGGCGTCAGTCCTGCAAGGTGGGAGCGAATTCAGTGGTGAATTCGTTGATTTCATCAAGGATGTCGGCGGCCAGCAACGGCGACACCGAATCCGGGCTTTCCAGCGTCATGGCCGCCACTTTCAGGCCACGGCGGCAGGCCAGCGACAAGTCGCCATTGCCCTGGTACAGCGACCAGCAGACGCCGGCCGAGAAGGCGTCGCCCGCGCCCGTCACATCAATGACGTCCACTTGCGGCGCCGGCAGCCAGTCGACGCCCTCCGGATGCGTGTAATACACGCCTTCGCCGCCACAGGTGACGATGACATCTTGCGCGCCTTGGGCCTGCACATCGCGGCAGGCCTGGCCGACCGCCGCTTCATCGGGCAGCTTGCGGCCGACCCGGGTTTCCAGTTCGGCGCGGTTCAGGATCAGCAGGCGGCAACCGTGCAAATTGTGCGGCAGGCGCGCCATCTTGGGTTGCGATACGGCCACAATGATCAGCGGGGCGGCGCCGACGCGGGCGTCTTCGAGCAGCATGGAGACGCTCGCCAGCGGCAAGTTCAGGTCGGCCACCAGCATCGCGGCGGCGGTGCGTTGCGGTGCGCGGCTGGCCAGGAAGTCGGGCGTCAACTGGTCGTACAAGGCCATATCGGCCAGCGCCAGCAGCATTTCGCCGCGTTCGTCCAGCACGGCGGTATAGGTGCCACTGTAGGTATTGGCCAGCCTTAAGGTGCCGCGCGCATCGATGCCGTTGTCTTCCGCGTGCTGCAGCAGCGACATGCCGGCGGTATCGTCGCCGACGGCCGTGAGCAGGGCGGAAGGCAGGCCCAGGCGGGCCAGGTTTTCAGCGATATTGCGCGCCACGCCGCCATGGACTTCTTCGGCGGTGGCAGGGTTGGAGGTGCCCATTTGCATGGGGGCGATCGAGCGGAGTTTGCGGTCCAGGTTGGCGGCGCCGATGCACATCACCGGGCGCTTGCCCGGCAAGACATACGCGCGGCCGAGCAGGCGGCGTTCACGGATCAGGCTAGCAATGTGGCCTGCCACGGCGGACCGTGACAGGCGCAGTTCGACCGCCAGGTCTTGCTGCGATACAAAGGGGTTGGCCCGTATCAGCTCGTATAACTGTTCCTTTTTGGATAGGTCGTTCACGGCAGTCTTCATGTTGGATAAACATTTGTCGCTCATTGTGGACATTTGTTTGGCTGCTGTCAATCTGTGCACTTTGAGTGTTTATACTAGTTATTTATACTTCATTCGTATAAATAGTAAAGAAAAATGGTATTTGCCATACATATAGCCAATACTGCATAGTATCGCTTCACTCGAAAGTCATCTGGCGCAAGCGGTTTCGCGCTACAGCGCCTATACCTATAAATCCATAACGAGGAACCCATGTCTAACAACGCTCCCTTCCAGGCCGCCGCCCTTGTCCGCTCCCGTATGCCGGCGAATTTCCAGCCTCGTCTCGCGCTGGTGCTCGGTTCCGGCCTTGGTGTGCTGGCTGAGCAGATGCAAGATGCGGTGACGATTCCGTTCGATGAATTGCCAGGTTTCCCGATCAGCACCGTGCACGGCCACGCCGGCGCGATGGTGCTGGGCACCTTGTCCGGCGTCCAGGTGGTGTGCCTCAAAGGGCGCGGCCATTTCTATGAAGGCTACGGCCTGGGCGTGATGACGTCCGCCGTGCGCACCTTGAAGCTGCTGGGCGTGGACTTCCTGTTTGTGACCAATGCGGCCGGTTCGCTGCGTCCTGAAGTGGACGCCGGTTCGCTGGTGGCGCTGACCGACCATATCAACCTGTTGCCCGGCACGCCGATGATCGGCCCGAACGACGAGCGTTTCGGCCCGCGCTTCTTCTCGATGTCGAATTGCTACGACGCCGACCTGCGCAATGCGCTCAAAGCCACGGCAGTGGAAACCGGCATCACGCTGCACGACGGCGTCTACATCGCCTACTCCGGCCCGAACTTTGAAACCGCCGCCGAAATCCGCGCCTTTAAAGTGCTGGGCGCCGACGTGGTCGGCATGTCGGTGGTGCCGGAAGTGATCCCGGCCCGCCACTGCGGCCTGAAAGTCATGGGCGTGTCGGTGGTGACCAACCTGGCTGAAGGCATGTCGCCATTCCAGCTGTCGCACGAGCAGACGCTGAAATACGCCGCCATCGGCGCGGAAAGCCTGGTGAAACTGATCCTGGCGTTCCTGGCGAACGTGGCGAAAACGCCGCGCGCATAAGGCGCAAGCAAGCAGAAAAAGAGCGGCTCGACCGCTCTTTTGCATTGCATGCTTTCGAATCGCCTACACTGAATTCTCCAACTTAACCGACGAGCACGATCATGTCACGCGCCTTTATCCTCCTGCTGGATTCCTTTGGCCTCGGCGCCACGCCGGACGCCGACAAATACGGCGACGCCGCCACCAACACCTTTGGTCACATTGCCGCCTGGGCGGCGCAACAGGGCAAGCCGATGGCCTTGCCCCACCTGGAAAAGCTGGGCCTGGCCGCCGCCGCCCATGCCGCTTGCGGCGAATGGGCCGCCGGCTTCAGTCAGCGCGACGGCTTCACGGCCGCCTATGGCGCCGCGCGCGAGCAATCGACCGGCAAGGATACCCAATCGGGCCACTGGGAAATCGCCGGCGTGCCGGTGCTGTTCGACTGGGGTTATTTCCCGAAAACCGTGCCATCGTTCCCGCAAGAATTGACCGACCAATTGCAGGCATTGAGCGGCGTGCCGGGCTTCCTCGGTAATTGCCACGCGTCCGGTACCACCATCATCAATGAACTCGGCGATGAACACGTGGCGACCGGTAAGCCGATCTTGTATACGTCGGCCGACTCGGTGCTGCAGATCGCGTGCCACGAACAGCATTTCGGCCTGCAGCGCCTGTATGACATGTGCGAACAGGCGTATGAACTGGTCAAGCCGTACAACATCGGCCGCATCATTGCGCGTCCGTTTACGGGTGAAAACGGCAACTACAAGCGTACCGCCAACCGCCACGACTACGCGATCCCGCCGCACGCGCCGACCTTGCTGGACCATGTGAACAACGCCGGTGGTGAAGTCATCGCGCTGGGCAAGATCAGCGATATTTATGCAGGGCAGGGCGTGTCGCGCGTGGTCAAGGGCCCGGACAACATGGCGCTGTTCGACGCGCTGCTGAAGGTGCAGGACGAAGCCGGCGACAAGTCGCTGACGTTCGTCAATTTCGTCGACTTCGACCAGGCCTTCGGCCACCGCCGCGACGTCGCCGGTTATGCCAACGCGCTGCATGAAATGGATGCGCGCCTGCCGGAATTCTTCGCCAAGATGCGGGACGGCGACCTGTGCGTCATCACGGCCGATCACGGCTGCGATCCGACCTCGCCGGGTTCCGACCATACGCGTGAACACATCCCTGTGATCTTCTTCGGCCCCGGCGTGGCACCGCGCGCGCTCGGCATTTCCGACACGTTCTCGGATATCGGCCAGACCATTGCCCACCACCTCGGCGTGCAACCTCTTTCCAACGGAACCAACGTCCTATGACCATTGAACATTTCAAGCGCAATGAGGCGATGCCGCTCGACCTGGGCTGGCTGAATCATATCCACGTGAACAAAGCCGCGGCCGACCGCCGCGCCGCGTCGCTGGCCAACCGCCGCACCGTCAAGAAGGAGTACCAGGCCGCGTGGCTGGTCAAAGCGATCGAACTGATCGACCTGACCACCCTGGCCGGTGACGATACGCCGGGCCGCGTCGAGCGCTTGTGCATGAAGGCCATGCGTCCGCTGCGCAGCGATCTGGTGGAGGCTTTGGGCCTGCAGGAGCGCAACCTGATGACCGGCGCGGTGTGCGTGTACCACGAAATGATCCAGCACGCCGACAAGGTGCTCAAAGGACGCCTGCCGATCGCCGCCGTGTCGACCGGCTTCCCGGCCGGCTTGACCAGCATGGAAACCAAGGTTCGTGAAATCGAACTGTCGGTGGCTGCCGGCGCCAAGGAAATCGACATCGTCATCACGCGCCAGCACGTCCTGACGGGCAACTGGCAAGCGCTCTACGATGAAATGGCGGCCTATCGCAAGGCCTGTGGCGAAGCGCACGTGAAAGCCATTCTGGCGACGGGCGACCTGGTGACCCTGGAAAACGTGGCGAAAGCATCGTGGGTTTGCATGATGGCGGGCGCCGACTTCATCAAGACCTCGACCGGCAAGGAAGGCGTCAACGCCACCATTCCCGTGTCGCTGGTGATGGTGCGCGCGATCCGTGAATACTATGAGCGCACCGGTTTCCAGATCGGCTACAAGCCGGCCGGCGGCGTCGGCACGGCCAAGGCTGCGCTGCAATACATGACGGTGATGAAAGAAGAACTGGGCAATGAATGGCTGGAACCGCACCTGTTCCGCATCGGCGCATCGAGCCTGCTGACTGACATCGAGCGCCAGCTCGAACACCATGTCACCGGCAACTACTCGGCCGTACACCGTCACGCGCAACCTTAAGGATCCACTCATGCCAACTATCAACGACATTCTGAAGACCATGGACTACGGCCCCGCACCAGAAAGCCAGAAAGAAGCGCAAGCATGGCTGGATCAGCAAGGCCGCCAATTCGGCCTGTTCATCGACAACGCCTGGACCGAGCCGACCGACTTGTTCGCCTCGAACAACCCGGCCGACGGCAAGCCACTGGCGCAATTGACGCAAGCGTCCGCGGATGATGTGAACCGCGCCGTCGAGGCGGCGCGCCGCGCGCAGCCGGCCTGGCAAGGGCTGGGCGGCCATGGCCGCGCCAAGATCCTGTACGCGATTGCACGCCTGATGCAAAAGCACGCGCGCCTGTTCGCCGTGCTGGAAACGCTGGACAACGGCAAGACCATCCGCGAAACCCGCGACGCCGATTTGCCGCTGGTGGCGCGTCATTTTTACTATCACGCAGGCTGGGCCCAGTTGCAGGACGAAGAATTCGCCGGCCACCGTCCGGTCGGTGTGGTGGGCCAGATCGTGCCGTGGAATTTCCCGCTGCTGATGCTGGCGTGGAAGATTGCACCGGCGCTGGCCGCTGGTAACACCGTGGTGTTCAAACCGGCCGAATTCACGTCGCTGACCGCCATGCTGTTCGCCCACATCTGCGTGCAAGCGGGCGTGCCGGCCGGTGTCGTCAATATCGTGACCGGCGACGGCCGCGTGGGCGAAGCCATCGTCAAGCACGAAGGCATCGACAAGCTGGCGTTTACCGGTTCGACCGAAGTGGGCCGCATCATCCGCGAAGCCACCGCCGGTTCGGGCAAGAAACTGTCGCTGGAACTGGGCGGTAAGTCGCCGTTCATCGTGTTCGACGACGCCGACCTCGATGCGGCGGTCGAAGGTCTGGTCGATTCGATCTGGTTCAACCAGGGGCAAGTGTGCTGCGCCGGTTCGCGTCTGCTGGTGCAGGAATCGGTTCAAGATCGCTTCCTGGCGAAATTGCGGGCCCGCATGGACAACCTGCGCCTGGGTTCCCCGCTGGATAAATCGATGGACATCGGCGCCCTGGTCGATCCGGTCCAGCGCCAGCGCATCGCCGGCCTGGTGGACTCGGCGCGCGCCGAAGGCTGTGATGTGTACCAGCCGGCCGGCTGCGAGATCCCGGCCGATGGTTCGTGGTTCCCACCGACCCTGATCACCGGCGCATCGACGTCGGCTGCCGTGGCACAGGCTGAAATCTTTGGCCCGGTGCTGGTGGCGATGAGCTTCCGCACGCCGCAAGAAGCGGTACAACTGGCCAACAACACCGTGTACGGCCTGGCGGCGTGCGTCTGGTCGGAAAACATTTCGCTGGCGCTGGACGTGGCCCCGGCCATCAAGGCCGGCGTGGTCTGGATCAACACCGCCAACCAGTTCGACGCCGCCTGCGGCTTCGGCGGCTACCGCGAGTCCGGCTATGGCCGTGAAGGCGGCCGTGAAGGCATGCTGGAATACCTGGTCCCGCTGTCGGAAGATGCACGTCCGGCCGCGCCACTGGCCGCCGAGAAGGGCAAAGCCAAGGCCGCCGCCGCATCGTCCGACCCGTTCGCGATCGACCGCACCGCCAAGATGTACATCGGTGGCAAGCAGGCCCGTCCTGACGGCGCCTACAGCCGCGCCATCCACGGCGCCGACGGCAAGTTGCTGGGCGAAGTGGGTGAGGGCAGCCGCAAGGACATCCGCAACGCGGTGGAAGCGGCGCACAAGGCGACCGGCTGGACCAAAGCAACCGCCCACAACCGCGCGCAAGTGCTGTTCTACATCGCCGAAAACCTGGCGGCGCGCGGCGCCGAATTCGCCGAACGCATCGCGGCCCAGACCGGCGCCAAGAATGCCGAGAAGGAAGTGCAAGCGGCGGTGGAACGCCTGTTCTACTGGGCCGCGTGGGCCGACAAATACGACGGCCTGGCGCACCAGCCGCCGATGCACGGCATCACCGTGGCGCTGAACGAAGCGATTGGCGTGATCGGCATCGTGGCACCGAACGAAAACCCGCTGCTGGGCTTTATTTCGCTGGTGGCGCCAGCCATCGCCGTGGGCAACCGCGTGGTGGTGGTGCCATCGGAAGCGCATCCGTTGAGCGCGACCGATTTGTACCAGGTGTTCGACACGTCCGACCTGCCGGGTGGCGTGGTCAACATCGTCACCGGTTCGGCCGACGAACTGGCGCGCACGCTGGCCACCCACTCGGACGTTGACGCGCTGTGGCGGCACGATGGTTCGGCCGCCGGTTGCGCCGAAGTCGAGCGCCTGTCGGCCGGTTCGCTGAAGCGCACCTGGACCGGTGGCGCCAAGGGCCGCGACTGGTTCAGCACGGCGCAGGCCGGCGGCCGCACGGTGCTGGCGCATGCGTCGCAAGTGAAAAATATCTGGATTCCTTACGGCGTATAACGTCATCACTGGATCATCCATCACAGGGCCGCAGACCGGGAAAACCGGCATGCGGCCCGAATACCTTACAAGACAACACACCAAGAGAGCGACTATGTTCCTGACCCAAGAAATCATTCGCAAAAAACGCGACAAGGGAGCGCTGACTCCGGAAGAAATCCAGTTCTTCGTGCGCGGCATCACGGACGGCAGCGTCAGCGAAGGGCAGATTGCCGCGCTGGCCATGGCCGTCTATTTCAACGACATGAACATGGACGAGCGTGTGGCGTTCACGCTGGCCATGCGCGATTCCGGCGCGGTGCTGGACTGGTCCAAGCTGGACTTGCCGGGCCCGGTGGTCGACAAGCATTCGACCGGCGGCGTGGGCGATGTGGTGTCGCTGCTGCTGGGCCCCATGGTGGCGGCCTGCGGCGGCTACGTGCCGATGATTTCCGGCCGTGGCCTGGGCCACACCGGCGGCACGCTCGACAAGTTTGATTCCATCCCCGGCTACAACACGGTGCCGGACAATGAACTGTTCCGCAAAGTGGTGAAGGAAGTCGGCGTCGCCATCATCGGCCAGACCTCGAACCTGGCGCCATCCGATAAACGTTTCTACAGCATCCGCGACGTGACGGCGACGGTGGAATCGGTGGCCATGATCACCGGTTCGATCCTGTCGAAGAAATTGTCGGCCGGCCTGCAGGCGCTGGTGATGGACGTCAAAGCGGGCAGCGGCGCCTTTATGCCGACCTATGACAAATCGGTGGAACTGGCGGAATCGATCGTCAAGGTCGGCAATGGCGCGGGCATGATGACGTCGGCGATCCTGACCGACATGAATGAATCGCTGGCGCCGTATGCCGGCAACGCGGTGGAAGTACGCGGCGCGATCGATTACCTGACCGGCAAATCGCGTCCGGCACGCCTGCACGAAGTCACCATGGCGCTGTGCGCGGAAATGCTGGTGCTGGGCAAGCTGGCGGCCGACGACGTCGAAGCGCGCCAAAAACTGCAGGCGGCCCTGGATAGTGGCGCGGCCACCGAGCGCTTCGCGCGCATGGTGGTGGCGCTGGGCGGCCCGGCCGACCTGGTGGAAAACCCGGACAAGCACCTGGCGGCAGCGCCGATCCTGGTGCCGGCGCCGGCCCTGCATTCCGGCTACGCCGCAGCGACCAACTGCCGTGGCATCGGCCTGTCCGTGGTCAGCCTGGGTGGCGGTCGTCGCCGTCCGTCCGACGCGATCGACTTCGCGGTCGGCCTGACCGACCTGGTCGGCCTCGGTGACCGCATCGAAGCAGGCCAGCCGCTGGCCATGGTGCACGCGCGCACCCAAGCCGCGGCCGAGCAGGCCATCGCGGAAATCCAGGCGGCGTACACCATCGCCGAAGACAAACCGGCGGCCAACCCGGTCATCTACCGCACGATCCGCCCATAAAATTAACCGATCACCCCGCGATGTCCCCCCCGGGGGACATGTTTGGAGAGCACTATGGATAACCAACAACTGATCGCCGAGGCCGCCGCTGCGCGCCTGAAAGCGTATACGCCGTACTCGAACTTCAAGGTGGGCGCCGCGCTGCTGTGCCATGACGGCCGCGTGTTCCACGGCTGTAACGTGGAGAACGCGTCGTATGGCCTGTGCAACTGTGCTGAGCGTACCGCGTTCTTTAGCGCGCTCGCGCACGGCTACCGGCCGGGCGACTTCGACAAGCTGGCGGTGATTGGCGAAACCGACGGCCCGATCGCGCCGTGCGGCGCGTGCCGCCAGGTGGTGCTGGAATTGGGCGGCAATGCCTTGCCGGTGGTGTTGGCCAACCTCAAGGGGGACGTGTTTGAAACCACGGCCGCCCAGCAATTGCCGAACGCCTTTGGCGGTGCGGACCTGAAAAAGCAGTGAAAAAGGTTATTGACGTTCAGGCGGCGGTGGCGGTCGCCGCCAATGAAGCCATTGCCGCCAAGGCGCAAGGCACCTTCGGTGTCGGCGGTATCATGATCGATGCCGCCGGCAATGTGCTGAAAGCGCTGCACAACAATGTGATCCGCGACGGGCTGGTGTTCGACCCCACCGCGCATGGCGAGCGGCAGTTGATCGACTGGTATTTCGAGGAACGCGCGCAGGGCGCCGAATTGCCCGAGCCGCACGAGATCACCATCGTCACGTCGCTGGACCCGTGCTGCATGTGCACCGGCGCCATCCTGGCCTCCGGCTTCAATGTGCTGGTGGCCGCCACCGATCCCAATGCCGGCATCAATTACGACGGCAGCGCCACCTTCGATGCGCTGCCGGAAGGGCTGCGCGCGCAGGCGCAAGCGACGTTTTCCTATCCGGCCGTGCTGGGCCAGTCGGCCTATGCGCGCGAAGCGAGGGGCGCCGCCGTCAAACCCTTCTTTATCGGCAAGAACATTGCGGAGCCGACCGAAGCCTTGTGTTCGCTGGTGTTTGAAGCCACGGCGAAGGATGCCGTCGCCCTGTTCGATGTGGACCCGCCACGCGGTGAGCTGAAAGATCCTGCCACGCTGTCGTCGCGCCATGCGATCGCGGTGGGCTTGCGCAAGGCGTTCCCGGAAGCACTGACGGCGCGTTGCGATCCGCAGCGTCCCGACGCCAGCCTGGCGCCGGCGCTGCTGCAGGCGATGGCGCGCGATAAGGTGATGGGCGGCGACGGCGATGCCGTGGCCTTGCTCGACGCCTTCGGCAACTTGCTGTTGTGCATGCCGGGCAGGCGCAACAAGTCCGGTATCCGCACCGCGTTCATGGAGTGTACGCGCGCCTATGCGCAATTGCGCTACAAGCTGATGGACGGCGCCACGCCGCAGCAGCGCGACGAAATCCGGCAATACCTGGGCCATCCGAAAGACGGCACGTTTGTGTTTGCGCGCGGGCCGGCTGATGGCGCGCTCAGTTTTATGGAATTGGGCGCCTACGGCTCGACCATGGAAGGCCCGCTGCCGGATGCCAATCCGCGCCAGTTCCAGTATGTGCTGCCGTCGCAGTCACAGGCGACACTCGAGGCCATGTGTGTAGCGATGCCGCCGCTGTACCGCCACACGATCCGGATCCGGCCGACGCAGGTGGATGACCAGGAGTTGATCGCGGCGCTGGCCGGGCAGTGATTGCGCAGTACCGCCTGCGCCTGCGATCGTGGCGGCGTGCTTACCACGGGCTATAGCTTCCAATGCTCCAAAGGTTGCCTTCTGGATCGCGGCATGTGAAGCCGCGTCCGCCGTAGTCTTCATCTTGCAAGGGCATTTCGATCACCGCGCCAGCCCCGGCCGCACGCGCGTGTACCGCATCGGCATCGTTGACGACCAGGTAGCTGCACTGTGTGACCCGCATGCCGGTTTCCGAGGGATGCGCCATCAGGCGTCCGAACGCCGTGTCAAAAATCGAACTCAGCATGATCATGCCATTGCCGAAGCCGAGTTGTGCATGCGCGATGGTGCCATCGTCGTTGGGCACCACCAGGTCTTTGGAAAAGCCCAGCGTATCGCACAGCCACGCAATGGCGGCGGGCGCGTCGTGGTAGCGCAGGCAGGGGATGACGGTGGCGCGGGTATCCTTCGGTATGCTTGGCATCTTGCCCCCTTTGCTTGGAATAATGGGTGCCGGGCCTTCAGGCCGGACATCCACATCATCGGATAATGGGTGCCGGGCCTT
>JAIENA010000112.1 GCA_019751755.1 Burkholderiaceae bacterium
TGACATGCGTCTATCGCGTATACTGTGCTGATTAACAGTTTTGGACGCTTGCGTCCTGCAAGGGGAAAAAGATGGGTTCGTTTAGTGTTTGGCACTGGCTGATCGTGCTGGTGGTGGTGATCCTGGTATTCGGCACCAAGAAACTGGGCAATATCGGCGCCGACGTGGGCAAGGCCGTCAAGGGTTTCAAAGATGGCGTGAAGGGCGACGACGACAAGCCGGCCAGCCCATCGGCGCAGTCGCAGGTGGCTGACAAGAGCACCA
Source organism: Burkholderiaceae bacterium (assembly GCA_019751755.1). Classification (GTDB taxonomy): domain Bacteria; phylum Pseudomonadota; class Gammaproteobacteria; order Burkholderiales; family Burkholderiaceae_D; genus Rugamonas. The sequence goes on from JAIENA010000112.1 coordinate 265, forward strand.
TCGACGTTGACGCCAAAGAGAAGAACAAGCTGTAAGGTGCTACCGGCCTGGTTGACCATGCCGGTGTTCCTGACTCTATGATCGATCTCGGTCTCTCCAAATTAGCCATCATCGGCGTGGTTGCGCTGGTGGTCATCGGTCCCGAAAAGCTGCCCAAAGTGGCACGCATGGCGGGCACCTTGTATGGTCGCGCCCAGCGCTACCTGTCGGAAGTCAAATCCGAAGTCAGCCGCGAAATCGAACTGGAAGAATTGCGCAATTTGCGCAAGGAAGTCCAGGAAGCGGCCGACTCCGTGAAGCAGGGCGTGCACGGCATGGAAAGCTCCCTCCAGCAAAACATGCAGGAAGTGGAAAACGCCTGGCATGCCGACGACGGGGCCCCGCACGACAGCTACAGTACCTATAACCAGGCGCAAGCCAGCGCGGAACAGCAGGCCCGCAAGGCCAAGGAATTCCGCCGCAAGCGCGTGGTGCGGACCTCGAACATGCCGTCCTGGTACAAGCACCAGAACGGTGTCAAAGCCCATGTGACTTCCGGCGCGGCGCGGGTGGCCCGCCACCGTCCCCGCAGCAAACCTCCCGCATCGTTTTTCTAAATGAGTGAACAACAACCGGTTGAAGAAACCTTCATCTCGCACCTGATCGAGCTGCGCGACCGCCTGGTCAAGGCCACCATCGGTGTCGTCATCGTCTGTGCGGCGCTGATGCTGTGGCCGGGACCATCCCACATCTATGACATCCTGGCGCAACCGATGCTGGACGCCTTGCCGGCCGGCTCGAAAATGATCGCCACCGGCGTGATTTCGCCATTCCTGGTGCCGATGAAGGTGACCTTGCTGATCGCCTTTATTTTGGCCTTGCCGTGGGTGCTGTACCAGGCCTGGGCGTTTGTCGCGCCGGGCTTGTATACGCATGAAAAGCGGCTGGTGGCGCCGCTGGTGATTTCCTCGTCGCTGCTGTTCGCGGCCGGCGTGGCGTTTTGCTACTTCTTCGTGTTCGGCCGCGTATTCAGCTTTATTTCCGCCTTCTCGCCGCAATCGATCGCGGTGACGCCGGACATTGAAAACTACCTCGACTTCGTGATGTCGATGTGCCTGGCCTTTGGCGCCACGTTTGAAGTGCCGGTGGTGGTGGTGGTGCTGGTACGCATGGGCATCGTGTCCGTCGCCAAGCTGAAGGAAATCCGGCCGTACGTGATTGTCGGCGCGTTCGTTATCGCCGCCATCGTGACGCCGCCGGACGTGGTGTCGCAGTTCTCGCTGGCGATCCCGATGTGGCTGCTGTATGAACTGGGCTTGCTGGTGGCGCCGGTGTTCGTCAAGGTGACGCAGGCGCCGGAAGAAGAATCGACCTGATCCCCGCAAAAAAGGCGCCCTCGGCGCCTTTTTTCTTTACTGCGTCATCAATTCCCGCACCACCTTCACCGGTGCGCTGCCATAACTGAGGAACTGCTCGTTGAATTCCTTCAGCGAGAACTTGTGCCCCAGCGCCTGCTTGCGCTCTTCGCGCAATTCCATGATTTCGCTGTAGCCGCTGAAGTAGCTGGCCAATTGCACCGACGTCAGCGTGGCGCGGCGCCATTTTTCGGCTGCTTCGCGCTGGGTCTGGAAGGCCTGGCGGGTCAGCAGGTCGATCGCCTGTGCCTGCGTCATGTCCAGCACGTGCACGCTGTAGTCGAGGATGGTGTTGGTCACGCTGCGCAAATTCCACTTCGAATACATCAGCCACATTTCCGGCGCGTTGTCGCCATAGCCTGATTCGAGCATCATGCGTTCGCCATACACGGCCCAGCCTTCGATCATGGCGCCATTGCCGAAGATCGACTTCACGATCGATGGCGATTTGTTGGCGTACACCAGTTGCGCATAGTGGCCCGGGATCGCTTCGTGGATGTTCAGGATTTGCAGGATCCAGTGGTTGTACTCGCGCAGCGTGCTTTCCGCCTGTTCCGCCGTGGCGTCGTCCAGCGGCGTCACGTTGTAGTAAGTACGGTCTTGCGGCCGGTACGGGCCGGGTGCCTCGATGCTGGCGCCGGCCACGCCGCGCTGGTACTGCGGCGTTTCACGCACTTCCAAAGGCTTGTTCGGGTCCAGCGTCAGCAAGTTGTTCTTGATGACCCAGTCCTGCAACACGGGAATCTGGCGCCGGATCTCCGGGAAGAAGTTTTCGCGTGCCACGTGGTTGTCGGACAGCTTGTTGATCATCATGCCGATCTTGGCGAACCGGTCGGCCGGCTTGTCCACGCCGGCCAGGTATTTCGGCCACAGGTCGTCGCTGATGCGGTCCATATTGGCGAGCAGTTGCTCACGCGCCGCCAGCGCCTTCTGGTACGTCTGTTCCCCGGTGGCGCCAGCCTGGATGTCGAAGCCGAACTTCTCTTCATACAAGGCTTTGCCGATGCGGAACGAACGGCCGCTGCTGGCTGCCATCGTCTTGTCGAGCTCACCGAGCCACGCGGCATAACCTTCCACCGCGGTTTTGGCCTGCGCCACGCGTTGGGCGAACAATTGTTTTTCAATCGGCGTCAGGATCGACGCTTGCGCTTCCTTGTCCAGCGACGCCAGCACTTGCAGCACGCCGGGCGCCTGCGCGATGGCCAACTGCGTGTGTTCGCGGGTCGGGTGATGGATGGTGGCGCGCGCCGCCTCATAGTAAGCCGGGATGCCGGCGATCCGTTTGAGCAGCGTGCGCAGGCGCTGTGGCTTGGCCGCGTATTCCGTGTTCAGGATGAAGTCGATTGGACTGGCGACGTTGTACAGCGCCGGGTTCCATTCGTATTCCTTGAATGTGGTCAGATACCAGCGGTCCGATTTCAGCTTGTTGACCAGCAGCGCCAGGTCGGTGCGCTGCTTGGGCGACAACTGTTTGGCATCGATTTTCTCGAAGCGGCCCAGCCAGTCGTCGATAAACGCCAGTTGCGCCGCGCGCGACGCCGCATCGGGAATGGTCAGATTGGCGGCGGTTTCATATTTGCCGACCGCGATCGCGCTTTCCGGATCGGCTTTCCACAGCGCGCCGAGGAATTGGGTCGACTGCGCATCCATGTTGCGGTCCTGGCGCCGCTCGGACGGCGCCTGCTTGATCATCGGTGTGGCGGCCACCGCCGCCACGGCGGCGCCTTTGGCGGCCTTGCCTTTGATGCTCGATTTAGCGCTGGATTTGCCGCTGCTCTTGCCGGCCGCAGCTTTCTTGCCGGATGCTTTGCCGCCGCCGGCCGCCTTGCTGGTCTTGGCCTTGCCGGCGTTGGCCGCTTCCTTGGCGGAGACGGGCGAAAATACGGGCGACAGCGCAAGGCTGGCCATGATCGCGGCCAGCGCGATTTTAGTCTTGATCATCAGATGGTTGCCTTCATCAGGGAAGCGCCGGCTGCCTCGTGGGATACGGCGCGACAGGTTGCAGCGTGCGAGATTAACACCAATCGGCAGCCCTGCCGATGTCTGTTACATCTACGAAATGACGTTATTGCGGATCAGTGCCTGGTGATGCGCATTGAGTTTTTCCACGGCGGCCTTGCCGTTGCCCATGCGCGTCAGCAGCAGCTCACTGGATTTCGTGAAGCGGTGGCCGATGCGGATCGAGTAGGAGCGGAACAGCCAGCTCCAGAACGATGGCACGAAGATGGCTTCATCCATGTCGCGCCATTTGACGCCTTGCACGCCCTTGGCCCATGGCAGGATGCCGGAGTACAGCCACACGCCGACATCGTCGTAATACAGCTGCACGCTGCGGATGACGAGGATGCGGTAGCCGACCACCAGGACCGCCACCAGCATCACCGCACCGGCCAGTAATTCCGAATAGCGGAACGATAGCGGCAGGGCGAAGCTAAACAACAGCACGGCCAGCAGCACGGTGTTGATGTAGGCGGTCCAGGATTTCACGGCGAGCAGGGTGCCGTGGCCGCTTGGGCGGGAAGAATTGTCTTGTTCCATGTTGTGTTGGTTCCTTGGTAAGGTGCCAGGCTTGCTGCGCAAACCTGGCACCAGCATGCCGTAGTCGTACGCGTGCTTAGTAACTCATGCCTTCTTGCAGCATCGCCAGCATATCCGCCGCCGACATGCGGGCCGACGTGTCGCTGCCATCGAGCAGGCTGTCGGCCAGGTCGCGCTTGTGCTGGTGCAGGTCGACGATGCCTTCTTCGATCGTGTGGCGCGCCACCAGGCGGTAGATCGTCACGGGGCGCAATTGTCCCATGCGGTGCGCGCGATCGGAAGCCTGGTCTTCCACGGCCGGATTCCACCACGGGTCCATGTGGATCACGTAGTCGGCCGCTGTCAGGTTGATGCCGACGCCGCCGGCTTTCAGCGAAATCAGGAACACGTCGCCTTCACCGGCCTGGAACGCATCGACCCGCTGCTTGCGGGTGGCCATCGGGGTCGAACCATCGAGGTACTGGTACGACACGCCCTGCGCATCGAGGTGGTCGCGGATCAGGCCCAGATGGTCGACGAACTGGCTGAAGACCAGCACCTTGTGGCGGTTTTCCAGCAGTCCTTCGAGCAGGTGCGCAAAGGCCGCCAGCTTGCTGCTGGCCAGTTGCAGCCCCGGCGCCACCAGGTTCGGATTGCAGCAGGCGCGCCGCAGCTTCATGATTTCGGCCAGGATCTGGATCGATTTCTTCTCGGCCGGTCCTTCGACCTGCGCCAGCTTGTCCAGCGCTTCGCGCCGCAGCGATTCGTACAGCGCCGCTTCTTCCTTCGACAAATCGACTTCCAGCGTGATTTCCGTGCGCGACGGCAGTTCCGTCAACACTTGCGTCTTGGTGCGGCGCAGGATGAACGGGCCGATCAAACGGCGCAGCCGGTTGCGCGCGCCCACTTCGGCGCGGTGGTCTTGCTGCTTTTCGATCGGTCCGGCAAAGCGCAGGTTGAATTGTTCGATGCTGCCCAACAGGCCGGGATTGATGAAGCGGAACAGGTTCCACAACTCGCCCAGATGGTTTTCCAGTGGCGTGCCGGTGGCCAGCATGCGGAAGTCGCCGCGCAGCGCCATTACGGCTTGCGAACGCTTGGTGGCGCCATTCTTGATCGCTTGCGCCTCATCGAGCACGATGGTGTGCCAGTGCACATTGGCGAAGCGCTCCGCTTCCTGCTGCAGCAAGCCATAGCTGGCGATCACCAGGTCAAAGGCGCCGGCACTGGCCAGCGTTTCCGCCCGGTCGCCGGGGCCGAACAGCTTGACGTTCAGTGTCGGCGCAAAGCGCGCCGCTTCCGAGGCCCAGTTCAGGCATACCGAGGTCGGCGCAATCACCAGTGTCGGGCCTTTCGGCGCGCGCGACAGGATCAAGGCCAGCGCTTGCAGGGTTTTACCGAGTCCCATGTCATCGGCCAGACAGGCGCCGACACCCCAGTGCGCCAGGCGCGCCAGCCAGTCGTAGCCTTCGCGCTGGTAATCGCGCAGCTCGGCCTGCAAGGTGCTCGGCACTTGCGGCGTGAATTCCTGGCTGGTGTGCATGCGCAGCAAGTGCTCGCGCCACGCCGGGTCGGTGTCCACCGCGCCGGCTTCCAGCGCCAGTTCTTCCAGTGCAAAGGCGGCCAGCGGGTGGATCCGCACGCCGTCGCCACTGATGTCGCCCAGCGCCTGCACTTCGCGCAGGCGGCGGTGCAATTCTTCCGTCAGCGCCAGGAACTGGTTGTCGCCCAGCGCAATAAAACGGTCTTCGCCGGCCGCCATCATTTCCAGCACTGAGCGCAAATCGAGCACCGTGTTTTCATCGACCTGCAACTGGCCGCTGGCGGCAAACCAGTCTTTTTCGCGGCGGATTTGCAGGCGGAACTGCTTGCCGCCGATGCGCTGCGTGACGCGGAATTTCTCGCCTTCCGGCCAGGCCACGACCAGATTGTCTTCGCCGTCGCCATCCTGTTTCTGTGCCTGCAATTCAAATAGCAATTGCAGGCACAGCGCGGGCTGGCCCAGCAGCCATTCGCCGTGTTCCTGTTCCGCCTGCGCCAGCACCGGGCATTGCGCCACCAGCATGCGCTGCGCGTCGCGCTCGTCGGCCAGGCGGCGCTTGGCCTGCACTTGCCGTCCGTCGTTTTCCGCGATCAGGCTCTCGGCACCGCTGCCGGGCGCGTAATAGGCGCCATTCGGCAGTGGCCGCACCTGGATCTGCATCTTCAGCCCTTGCTGGTACGGCAGCAGCAGTACGTGCAGGCGCGCATCGGCGTCGATCTGCTCCGCATTGCCGCCGCCACCGCCAATATCGGACTGCACCGTCACCAGCGACGAGACCGCGCCGATCGCCTGCAACACCTGTTCCTGCGCATGCTGCGGTACGGTTAAACCGTCGCCGACGATCGAGGCGATGCGGCGGTGTTCATCGCCGATCGACACCACCCGCAAACGGGTCGGGGTTTCTTTTACGACGACCACGCCGGCATTGACGTCCGTTACCGGCGGCTGCAACGTCAATTGCAACTGGCCGCCGCTGGAGCGGATCAGCAGCTCCGGCGCGCCGGCCAGCAAGTCGACCCGCGCATCGGGCGTGTCGAGCCAGTACACATGCGGGTGGCCGACCAGCGCCAGCGCGGCCTGTTCATGGTCGATGTCATAGCGCAGGCCGGACGAATAGGCCTGGCGCGAGGGGGCGATGGTGCTGCTGATGCGGATATCCTGTGCCGTCAGGTAGTCCAGCGTGGCCGCGTCTTCGCGCAAGCGCTTCAGTGCCAGCGGGCGGCCTTTGCCCCAGTTGCCCTTGGCGTCGCGCTTTTGTTCGCGCGGTTCGATTTCCGTGATGCCGATGGCGGCATCAAAGCTCAGCATCCAGATCAAACGCGTTTCATTGACGGCCGCCGCCGGGGCGGCCTGCTGCAGGTTGATCAGCGCCGTCAGCTGGCGCTGCCACGCTTCCTGCCGCTCGAACCAGGTCGCCATGTCCGTATAGCCGCCTTTTTCACGCAGAGCGGCAGCGTGCTGCATCATGTCATGGTCGCCCAGGTGGCCCAGCACGGACGCGGTTTGTGCGGCAATGAAGTGGTAGCCTGCCGCTTCGGCCTGGTGCGCCAGCGTGTGCAATTGTTCGCGCTTGCCGTCCAGCGGCAGCGACAGCCAGTAATACAGCAAGGCCTGGAACATTTGCGCCTGCATCGCGCTTTCCCAGCCGCGCGTCAGCACGATATCGGCCTGCAGCGTGCCGGCGCGAATCTGGCGCAACATGCTCAGTTGGTTGTAGACCGCGCTGTCCGGATTCGGTTGCGCGTGTACCGCCAGTTCCAAATAGCTTTCCGCCGCCTTGGCCATGCGCGAGTCCAGACTGCGCAGCATGGCCAGCACATATAAATGGCCGGCCATGCCCTGGAACAGTTGCTTGCGTTTGCCGGAGTCGCGCCGCAACAGTTTTAATGCCGTGTCGTAGCCGGCCAGCGCCTTGTCGGTGTCGCCCTTGAGGAACACCACCGTTGCCGAAAACAGTTGCGCCAGCGGGTTGTCCAGCCCTTCCAGGTACGCCTGCGCCTGTTTCAAGGCACCGCACAGGATGCTTTGCTCGGCCATCGCCAGGCGCAGCGCATCGCTGATGTATTCGTTTTTTGCGATCTTGCGCTGGATATGGCGTTCGGCGAAGCCACGGATGGTCGGCGCCAGCACCGGTTCGCGCTGGCAGTGCTGGACCAGCAGCATCAGCACGTCATCCATCAGCAGCGGGTGTACCAGCACCAGCATGCCGGTCTCGAACGGGCGCGTGAAGATATCGACCACCGGGTGCAGTTGCGCCGCTTCGTAGCACACCATGCACGCTTGTAGTAGCGGCATCACTTGCTGCGGTGTCTGGCCGCGCAACAGCGCCATGCGCAGGCGCGCCACGCCCTGGCGGTAGCTGCGCGGCTCCAGCGCGCCATTCCAGCCCTGGCGCATCGGGTTCAGCGCTTCATAGGCGGCGCACAGGTCCGGCAGGATATGCGCGCCGATGGCGGCGCGGATCGCCGGCCAGCGTAATTTCGTGTTGCACATGAAGCCGCGCGTGGCCATCACGCTGATATAGGCCAGCCGCTCCAGGCGCTGCAAGCCCTCGTCGAGCGAGGCGGCATTGAACATGAAGCCTTTCGCATCGCGCACCCCGGCCTTGTTCAGCAAGTCGAGCAGGGCCTGGCGGCCGGTGGCCTCGCCGATCAGCGCCAGTAGCGCGAGGATGGCTTTTTCATCGGTGCCGAGCGTATCGAATTCGGCCAGCAATTGTTGTTCACTGCTCATAAGCTCTTACAGGTTGTGGATCTCGACCGGCGCGGCCAGGCCTGGCGTTGCATCGTGCAGGCCAAACATGCGCAGGTAGAAATACCGTTCCGCTTCCAGGGTCCGGATCACTGTGTCGGCCTTGCGGAAGCCGTGTCCTTCTCCCTCCAGTTCCATATAGGCGACCGGAATGCCACGCCGCTTGAGCGCCTGCACCATGGCCACCGATTGCGACGGCGGCACCACCATGTCATCGAGACCCTGGAAGAAAATCATCGGGCACGCCAGTTGATCGGTGTGGTGGATCGGCGAGCGCTGCCGGTACACGGCGTCCGCCTCGGCCGCCGGCGCGATCAGGTATTCGTTGTAATGCGATTCAAACTTGTGCGAATCCTGGTCCAGGCCCTTCAGGTCGGACACGCCGTAATAACTGGCGCCCAGCTTGAACACATCGTGGAACGCCAATGCGCACAGGGTGGTCAGGCCGCCGGCGCTGCTGCCACGGATGATCAGCCGGTCCGGATCGGCCAGGCCTTGCTGTACCAGATGGCGCGCGCCGGCCACGCAATCTTCCACGTCAACGATGCCCCATTGGCCCTTGAGCAGATCGCGGTAGGCGCGGCCAAAGCCGGTGCTGCCGCCGTAATTCACATCGAGTACGCCGAAGCCCCGGCTGGTCCAGTATTGCGTCGCCAGCTTCAAGGTATTGACCGTCATGCCGGTCGGGCCGCCATGGCCGATCACGATCACCGGCGGCTTGCTCCCCTGCGGCGCCTGCATATCCTGGTTGGCGGGGGCATAGTAAAACGCGTACGCGCTGCGGCCGTTGGCGCTGGGATAGCGGATGCTGGCCGGCACCGACAGGTAGCCGGCATCGGGTACGGACTCAATCGATTGTGCCAGCACCGTGCGTTCGCCGCTGGCGAGGTCGATCCGCGCCAGTTGCAAGGGCAGCACCGGGCTGCCCGCCAGCACGGCGACAAAACCGGGACCGGCCTTGAGTTCGCGGATTTCGCCATATGGCGTGTCGATCGCCGTCAGCGCGCCGCTGCCGACGTCGATCCGCGCCAGTTTGCTGACACCCTGTTCAATATAGGTGGCGACGATCTCGGTGGCCGACGTAAAACCATACATCGCATTGCCGAAGACCCAGTGCGGCGCGCCGAATTCCGCCGCCATCGGACAGACGGCGTGCGGGCCGTTATCGGCGTGGCGATACAGGTTCCACCAGCCGCTGCGGTCGGACACGAAATACAGCGCGCCATCGGGCGCCCATTCGGGCTGGCAAATGGCCTCATCCGGGCCACCGGCCACCATCCGCGCCGTGCCCAGCGCGCCATCGTCGTCGATGTTGGCCAGCCACAGCTCGGTGCCCTGCCACGGCATGCGCGGATGGTCCCACGCCAGCCAGGCCAGTTGGCGGCCATCCGGCGACAGACGGGGCGCCGCGTAAAAGTCGTTGCCTTGCACCAGCACGGTTTCGACGCCATTGAAGCCCACCGCGCACAAGGTATTGTCCGGATGCGCATGCGAGGCGGGATCGTGCGGATGCTGTTCACGCACGGCGATCAGGCGCCCGCGCGCGGTATCGATGGCGAAATCGGCGAAGCGCTGGCGGTTCGGCTGGGTGAATGGTGCAGCGGGCGCATCGCCGACCTGGCGGTACAGGCGCCGGTCGCCGTCATGGCAAAACACCACCATGTCGCCGGCCACGGCATAGGCGCCGCCGCCATATTCATGCACGCGCGAGCGCACGTTGGCCGGCAGCGGCGTCAATTCTGTGGTGGCGCCGCCGCGGTGGCGCAGCAGGGTCGCGCGGCCGCCTTCCTGTGGCCGGCCGGCCAGCCACAACACGTCGCCCTGGCCACCGAGGGCCAGTTGCGACAGCGGCGTGGCGCCGGCCGCCACGGTGGCGGCACTGATCGGGGAGGGCCAGGCGCCATACGGCGCGATATTCGGCATACGCATATTCTTGCTCCGGAAAATATCTGGCGAATGATACAGATACGCCCGTGCCATGCGTAAAAAAGCAGGCAGGGGATGCGATAATAGCTTTTTTACCCAGCTTCTGAATGCCATTCATGCCACAATTCGCCCCCCTGAAGAACGATACCTTCCTGCGCGCATTGCTGCGCCAGCCGACTGATTACACGCCTGTGTGGCTGATGCGCCAGGCGGGGCGTTACCTGCCGGAATACCGCGCCACGCGCGCCACCGCCGGCTCGTTCATGGGCCTGGCCACCAATCCGGACCTGGCGACCGAAGTCACGCTGCAGCCGATCGAGCGTTATCCGCTGGACGCGGCGATCCTGTTTTCCGACATCCTGACGGTACCGGACGCGATGGGCCTGGGTTTGCGCTTCGTGGAGGGCGAGGGCCCGAAATTCGACCGTCCGTTGCGCACCGAGGAAGACGTGCTGGCGCTGCGCGCGCCGGACCTGGCCTCGCTCGACTATGTCTTCAAGGCCGTGACGCAAATCCGCACCGAATTGAATGGCCGCGTGCCGCTGATCGGCTTTTCCGGCAGCCCGTGGACGCTGGCGTGCTATATGGTGGAAGGCGAGGGCTCGCGCGAGTTCCACACCATCAAGAAGATGCTGTACAGCCGCCCGGACCTGATGCACCGCATCCTGGACATCAACGCGCAATCGGTGGCGGAGTACCTGAATGCGCAAATCGACGCCGGCGCGCAAGCGGTGATGGTATTTGATTCGTGGGGCGGGGCGCTGGCCGATGGCGCGTTCCAGGCCTTCTCGCTGCATTACATGCGCAAAGTTATCAGCCTGCTCAAGCGTGAAAAAGACGGCGTCAAAATCCCCGCCATCGTGTTTACCAAGGGTGGTGGCCACTGGGCCGAGGAAATCGCCGCCATCGGTTCCGATGCGATCGGCCTGGACTGGACCGCGAACCTGGGCAAGATCCGGGCACTGGTGGGCGACAAGGTCGCGCTGCAAGGCAATCTCGACCCGGCCATCCTGTTTGCCAACCCGGAACAAATCCGCGCCGAAGTCGTGAAAACCCTCGATGCGTTTGGTCCGCACAACACCGGCCACGTGTTCAACCTGGGTCATGGCATTTCCCAGTTCACGCCGCCGGAATCGGTGTCGGCCATGGTGGACGCGGTTCACAGCCACAGCCGTACCCTGCGCCAAGCCTGAGTTTTCCCCTCGAAAAGGGCGCGTTTCCGAGTGAAACGCGCCCTTTTTCATTGGCGGCAAAACCGACTTATGCACAATTTTCTCAGCAGTGGAAGCGTCGCCCTGTGTATTTCTCAGTAGCCAATGTGTGATTCCAAGCTATTGATTATTAACGGTTTATTTTCATGTTCTGCAGAGGGGGAAGGGCACCCCGTAAACCCCTGTGGATAACTAAAGTGGTCTTATTGGGCGATTCTCCACAAAGTTATCCACAAAAACTGTGGATAATGAATAAATTGGCTTGGTAAACCGCGACTTAGTCGGATTGTTAAAGTTACTGATCCAGTAATGTTGCGGTGCATGATATTTACTTGCACATTTCTTGAGCAAATGTCATTGCGTTTCCACAAACATAGGCTTGGCCGAATGTGTAGAATGCTGGGCCCCGATGCTGTGCCGCAGCAGCGGGGAAATGCCAGGAATCCACCACAAAAAGTGCTTGCTTTCCCCCTGAAAACCCGCTCTGCATGGTTCAGTTATGCACAGCACGTGAATAACTCCCCCAGTTGGCGTGGTTGCAGGCGGTCATTTTGCAAGTATTTGATTTGTATAGAAAAAATCGTATTTTTTAGGCGGAGTTTTGAGGGATTTCCCCGCGCTTGGAACCCTTTCTACCGAATTACAAGCTGTTTGTTCACAAAGTTATCCACACCCTCTGTGGATAGCATCAGGTACCCCGCTGCTGAGAGATCGACAAGGACAAGATGGCGCATTGCATCCTGAAAATCGCACTCGATACGCCGCTCAACGCGGTGTTCGACTATCGCTGGCCGTGCGAGCCGATTGACCGTCCGCAAGTCGGCCAATTTGCGCTGGTGTCGTTCGCCCGTCGGGAAATGATGGGCTTGATCGTGGCGATCGCGGAGCATAGTGATGTGCCGCCGGACAAACTCAAGGATGCGCTGGCCGTGCGCACCCAGCTCGCCCCGGTGTCACCGCAATGGCTGGCGCTGGCCGGCTTTGCCGCCGATTACTACCAGCGTCCGCTGGGAGAAGTCGCGTTGCCGGGGGTGCCGAAGAATCTGCGCGTGCCGAAATCCGTGCCGCTCGATAATGCGCTGAAAAAGCTGGCCAAGTTGCCGGACAGTCATGACCCGAGGCCGCACAATATGCCGGTCTTGAATCCCGAGCAGCAGGCGGCGGCCGATTTTATCGGTCAGGCCCAGGGCTACCAGCCGGTGCTGCTGTACGGCGTGACGGGCAGCGGCAAGACCGAAGTGTATTTGCAGGCCTGTGCGGAAGTGCTGGAACGCACGCCGGAAGCGCAAATCCTGATCATGGTGCCGGAAATTAACCTGACGCCGCAGCTCGAAGGCAATATCCGCGCGCGCTTCCCCGGCGTCATGCTGGCGACCTTGCACAGCAGCCTGTCGGAAGGCGAGCGCATGCTGCACTGGCTAGCGGCGCACACCGGCCGCGCCCGCATTGTGCTGGGCACGCGGCTGGCGATCCTGTCGTCCCTGCCGCATTTGAAGCTGATCGTCATCGACGAGGAACACGACCCGTCGTACAAGCAGCAGGAAGGCTTGCGCTATTCGGCGCGCGACCTGGCGGTGTGGCGCGCGTGGCAACTGAAAATCCCGATTGTGCTGGGCTCGGCCACGCCGTCGCTGGAAACCTGGCACCACGCGCAGGCCGGCCGTTATACGCTGTTGCCGCTGCGCGAGCGGGCCGTGAAATCGGCCGTGCTGCCGCAAGTGAAATTGGTCGACATGGAGCGCGACAAGCCGCGCGACGGCTTGACCGCCGCGCTGGTGGCGGCATTGAAGCTGCGCATGGAGCGCGGCGAACAGTCGCTGCTGTTCCTCAACCGGCGTGGCTATTCGCCGGTGATTTGCTGCGAATCGTGCGGCTGGGTCAGCGATTGCAAGCGCTGCACCTCGTTCATGGTGCTGCACAAGGGGGAGTTCAAATTGCGCTGCCACCACTGCAGCCTGGAAATGCGGATTCCCCGCCATTGCCCGACCTGCGGCAATATCGACTTGCAGCCGCTGGGACGCGGCACCCAGCGCGTCGAGGAAGGGTTACAGGCGATGTTCCCGGAGGCGAGGATTCTGCGCATCGACGCCGACAGCACGCGCCGCAAGGGCAGCGCGCAGGAAGCGTTCGACACCGTGCACCGGGGCGAGGTCGATATCCTGATCGGCACGCAAATGGTGGCCAAGGGGCACGATTTTAAAAAGCTGACGCTGGTCGGCATCATGAACCCGGACACGGCGCTGTTTTCACAGGATTACCGCGCCAGCGAACGTTTGTTTGCGCAATTGATGCAGGTGGCGGGGCGGGCTGGACGGGCCGGACAGACCGAAGGCGGCAGCGCGGCCGAAGTCCTGATCCAGACCCGGTATACCCAGCATCCCTTATACAGCGCGGTGGTCAGCCACGATTACGACAGTTTTGCTTCGGCTTTGCTGCACGAGCGCAAACAGGCGGCGTTGCCGCCGTACCTGTTCCAGGCGCTGTTGCGGGCGGAAGCGCCGGAACTGGCCAACGCGCTGGCATTCCTGGCGCAAGCGCGCGATTGCCTGGAGCACCCGGGCGTGACCATCAATGACCCGATCCCGATGAGCATGACGCGCGTGCACAACGTGGACCGCGCCCAACTGCTGGTGGAGTCGCCGTCGCGTCCCGCGCTGCAGGCCTTCCTGCGCGAATGGATGCAGGTGTTGCGCGAGATGAAGACGCGCATCAAATGGTCGCTGGAAGTCGATCCGCTCGATATTTGACGGCCGTTATGGTTGCAGCAGATAGCGCCGCGCGCTGCCGATCACCTGTTCCGATAGCGCTTTTGTAAACGGCGTATCGAGTTCCCACGCGTGCCACTCCAGCGGCACGTCGAGGTGCTTGCCCGGCACCAGGTCCACCAGCCGTCCATTGTCGAGCGCGCTGGCGATGTGCATCAGCGGCAGCAAGCCATACGCCAGGCTGCCGTAGATGCATTCATACAAGGCCGGCGACAGCGGCAGCGTGTGATGGGGGAAGGCGCCATGCACCTCGACCGCTTCCCCGACAAAGCGCGCCATGGCGGCCCGCTCCCACACCACGGCCGGCGCCAGTTGCACCGCCTCGGCCGTGAAGCCGTCGCCAAACCAGTGGCCGGCAAATACCGGTGTGGCGACGCACACGTAACGCATCGCCCCCAGCGCCGTCGTGACGGGGCCGGCCACGCTCAGGTTGTCGTGCTCGCCGCGTGCCGCCACGGCGCCCGACACCGTGCCTTCGCGCACCATGTGCAGCGCCTGCGGCCGTTCGGCCAGGCGCACGTCGAGCTGGCAGCGCGGCGGCGACAGCAGTGGGCCCAGCGCTAGTGGGAACCACGTGGCCAGGCTGGCCGCATCCACGGCAAGGGAAATTTCCGGCATGCTGACCCGGTTGCCCAGGTCGATGTCCAGCGCCGCTTCCATCAGCCGCACATTGCGGTGATGGGAAATCAGGCGCTGGCCCAGGCCGGTCGGCACGCACGGCACGCCGCGCACGATCAACAAGCGGCCGCTGGCGTCTTCCAGTGCCTTGATGCGCTGTGACACAGCCGACTGGCTGATGCCGAGCGCGCCGGCGGCCTTCTCAAAACTCCCATGGGTGGCGACCGCGTCCAGGACCGCCAATGCCTTGTAATCGATGTTTGCCATAAGGAACGCTAATATTTTTTTTCATGGATAAGTAATACTAATACGATTTCCCATCTCGCGCTGGAAAATTTGCCATGCCGGTAGCTGTTTGCCTTCAATCGGTGATTGATCTATGCCGACAAATCCATAATAATGCATGCACATACATATAAAAGGAGCGATATGACTTCCATCACGATCTATGCGGACTACGTTTGTCCCTATTGCCTGCTCGCGGAGCGTGTACTGTCCGACGTGATTGGCCAGCGCGACATTCGGATCAACTGGCGGGCCTTCGAGCTACGCCCCGCGCCGGTGCCGACATTGCGGCCGGAAGACGCTTATCTGCCCACCGTCTGGCGCGACTCCGTCTATCCCTCCGCAGAACGGCTGGGCCTATCAATCCGGCTGCCCTCCATCTCGCCTCAGCCTCGCAGCGACGCGGCGTTCGAGATCCTGGCCATGGCGCAGGACCAGGGCCTCGATCACATGTATTCCATGCGCGTGCTGCGCGCCTTCTTTCAGGAAGATCGTGACATCGGTCAGCGGGACGTGCTGTTGGCGCTTGCCGCCGAAGTGGGACTCGATCCCGACGCTGTCCGACTGGCGCTCGACAGTGGCGCATTGAAGGAGCGCCATCGCCAAGCGCTGCGCCATGCTCGTGATGAGATGGGGATTACGGCGGTCCCGACCATTGTCATTGGCCAGCAGGTGTTCCGGGGCACACCGCCTGTGACGGAACTGCGGCTGGCCGTCGACCGGCTTGTCGGCGAGACGACCTCTGCCACGTAGTGCCGTGCGCCTGCCGACCGGCCTGAACCTACGACAGGCGAGCTTTATAAACTTTTCATTTGAACAAAAGGAAAATTGCTATGAATTGGCTATATCTTGGAGTCGCCGTCATTTTTGAAATCGCGGTCGCCATCTCTGCCGGCAAGGCGAAAGGTTTCACGCGTTTATGGTGGAGTGTCTCTACCCTCGTGACGGGGGCGATCGGTACCTATTTCCTCAGCCTCGCATTGCTCACCTTCCCAGTCGGCGTCGGCTACGCAATCTGGACTTCCGTGGCCGGCGTGGGCATCGTGATTCTCGGCGCCCTGTTCTTCGGGCAGCGCCTCACTATGAAAAAGTTCTTCGGCATCGCTCTGGTCATCGGCGGCGTGGTCGGCCTTCAGCTGAGCGGTGCATAACGCATCGGTGACGCTTCCCGCCAATTTTTAATGTTCGTTCAAAGTAAAAAGGAACCATCATGACGACAACAGACAGCAATAGCACAAGCAATCAACACGCATGGATTATGTTGCTGCTCGCCAGCTTCTTCGAAATCGGCTACGCCCTGAGCGTGGGGGGGAGTAAGGCCTTCACCCTGTTGAACTGGTCGATCTCTGCCGTAGTGTTTTTCCTGTTGACGCTGTATGCGCTCAGCGTGGCCCTGAAAACGATCGACGTCGGGATCGGCTACGCAGTGTGGGCCGGCATCGGCGCGGTTGGGGCTGCGGTGTTCGGCAAAGCGCTGTTCGGTCAATCGCTCGCACCAATACAGGTATTCTGGCTGGCGGTGATCATTGTCGGTGTCGTCTGGCTGAAGCTGGCAGACAGCGAAAAACTCAAGGCACGCAGCGCGCCATCGCCTGCTGATGCGCCTGCGCACACTGATGCTGGCAACCGGGCCAGGAACACATGAGCGATTCGCCTCAACCAGGCGGTGCTGGTCCGCACTCCCATCCGCATCACATCCCCGCAGCCGCGGCGCATGGCGCAGATTCGCGCCGCCGCCTTGCGCAGCTCATGAGGGAGGCGGTCGCATTCTCCTCGCAGCACGTCCACCAAGGCGGTATCCCGTTCACCGCCTTGGTCGTCGACAAGGATGGCGCAGTGGTCGGGCGTGGTGTCAACCGGGTGCGTGAGTTTCACGACCCGCTGGCCCATGCGGAGGTGGAAGCCGTACGCGATGCCTGCCGTACCATGGGCAGTCACTCTTTGCCGGGGATGACGCTGCTGGCTTCGGGAGAGCCGTGCGCGCTATGCTACTTGAGCGCGCTCTACGCCGGCATCTCCCAAGTGCTGTATGCCGTTGACCGGGACGACGCGGCAGCGTACGGGTTTGACTACCGCGGCACATATTCGCTGTACAAGAGCGATCCGCGCGACTGGCGGGGGCTCGCTGTCGGCCATCTTCCCGTACCGGAGCGCTTGCAGCCGTTTCTGGCATTTCGCTCGCGCTTGCGAGAGCCATAGCGCGCGGGCGAGGGGCGGCTTACATGTATCCTCATCACGTATAATATATCCGGCATTTTTGCTGGTACCTACGGATTGGGTTATGTTAAAGAGAAGCGAATCATGGCTCAATTTGATTCAACTGGTCGCCAATGTCGAAGCCGCCCTCGGCCTGGTTCTGCAGGCGCGTCATGGGCTTGGCTTGTCCGAGTATCGTGCGCTGGACGTGTTGGCACGTTCGTCCAATGACGAGCTGCGCATGCAGGAACTGGCCGCTTACCTGCGCCTGAACCAAAGCTCGGTCTCGCGCTTGGTTGAGCGACTGGAGCGTGCCGGACTGACCATTCGCGATCTTTGTCCCGCAGATAAACGCGGGGTCTATACGGTCCTGACCAAGGCAGGGCGTGCGCGCCTGGAAGGTGCGCGACCCGACTACGAAAATGCGCTGGAGGGGGCGCTGCGGGAACATGGCGGCGAGACATTGCTGGCTGCGCAGCATAATGCAGTTGTCTCCTCCAACTTCTCAAGCAATGAGTCTTAGTCCGCTCTCGCAGCGCTCCTTAGTTCATCATCGAGTCCAGTCGCCCCTGCTCCGCCAGCTCCCGTAACACCCGGATCGTATCGATATCGTTTTCCTGGTACGCCGACTTGCGGAATTCGTCATACATCTTGTTGGCTTCATCGGTGGCCGCGTCGTGGTCGTCTTCGTACAGGAAGCGCACGAACAGCCGACCCGGCTGCGGGATTTCGATCGTCATGGTCAGGCTGGAGTTGCCGATCTCGTCTTGCGCGTCGACCAGGTAGCGCACCCGCTGCATCGGTTCCAGCAGCACCCGGTCTTCGATCACCAGCTTGCCAAAACGCAGGCGGCGCCGGAAGCCGTGCTCGTCGCGCTCCGACAGTTCACACTCGTCCAGCTGCGGCATGAACAGCTTGGGCGCTTCGGCCCGCAGCACCAGGCCGCGCCACAATTGCTCATGGCTGATCTCATCCATTAGCGGGTTCAGCAGGTCGTTGATTTCAATCAGGTGTTCGAATTTCATGATGGTGTGATTCCAGAAAGGTCTAACGACACTATATTCCCCCGCCGCACCGGATTTCAATGCTTGCGCTGCTACAATGGCTGGCTGACCTTCATCTGGCGTACGTAACAATGTCGAATGCACCACAGTTTGGCCTGAATGCCCCGCAAAGCGAGGCCGTGCTTTACCTGGACGGTCCCTGCCTCGTGCTGGCTGGCGCCGGTTCCGGTAAAACGCGCGTCATTACGCAGAAAATCACGCACCTGATTGAAGACCGGGGCTATGACCCGCGCACCATTGCCGCGCTGACGTTCACCAATAAGGCGGCGCTGGAAATGCAGGAGCGGGTCGGCACCATGTTGAAGCAGCCGCGCCAGGCCAAGCAAATAACGATTTCCACGTTCCACTCGCTGGGCGTGAAGATCCTGCGCCAGGAAGCCAATCACCTGGGCTTGAAAGACCGTTTCTCCATCATGGACAGCGACGACTGCTATTCGCTGGTGCAGGAACTGGCCATCACCACCGACAAGCACATCATCCGCAATATCCAGAACGAGATTTCGCTGTGGAAAAACGGCCTGGTGGAACCCGAGGTGGCGCTGCGCAATGCGAAAGATGAAGACGAGGCGCAAGCGGCGCGCATTTATGCCAGCTACCGCGCCACCTTGCAGGCCTACCAGGCGGTGGACTTCGATGATTTGATCCGCTTGCCGGTGGAATTGTTCCGCGATAACGAGGCGGTGCGCGACCGCTGGCAGCGCCGCCTGCGCTACCTGCTGGTCGACGAATACCAGGACACCAACACCTGCCAGTACGAACTGGTGAAATTGCTGGTGACGGGCCTCGGCAAATACCCGATGTTTACCGCGGTGGGCGACGATGACCAGGCGATTTATGCGTGGCGCGGCGCCACCATTGAAAACCTCAGCAATTTGCAGGTGGATTTCCCCAACCTGAAATTGATCAAGCTGGAACAAAACTACCGTTCCACCACGCGCATCCTGCAAGCGGCCAACGCGGTGATTTCCAACAATCCGAAATTGTTTGAAAAAGCCCTGTGGTCGGAGCATGGCCTGGGTGAACCCATCACGGTGCACGCGATGGCCAATGACGAGCAGGAAGCCGATCAAGTCGCCGTGATGATTTCCGCCGACCACTTCGAACGCAAGAACAAGTGGACCGATTACGCGATCCTGTACCGTGGCAACCACCAGGCCCGCATCATCGAGCAGGCGCTGCGCAACCACCGCATCCCGTACACCATATCCGGCGGCCAGAGTTTCTTCGATAAGGCGGAAATCAAGGACATCATCGCCTACCTGCGCCTGCTGGCCAACCAGGATGACGATCCGGCCTTTATCCGCGCCGTGACCACGCCACGCCGTGGCATCGGCCAGACCACGCTGGAAGTGCTGGGCGCGTTCTCCGGCCAGTGGCAATGCTCGCTGTTTGAGGCCGTGTTTAAAGGCGGCATCGAAGCCAAGTTGAATGACCGCCAATTGCTGCCGTTGCGGGAATTCTGCAACTTCATCAACAACCTGGAGGCGCGCGCCAGCCGCCCGGGCCCCGGCGGCAGCGGCGACAACGCGGCGCAAGTGCTGGACGACTTGATGGAAGCGATCCATTACGAATCGTATTTGTACGACACGCTGGAAGAGCGCGCGGCGCAAGGCAAGTACCAGAACGTGATGGAATTCGTCAACTGGCTCAAAGAGCGGGGCCGGGGCGGCAAGGACCGCGACGGCGACGAAAAGAATGTGCTGGAGCTGACGCAAATGGTGGCGCTGATGTCGATGCTGGAAGGCAAAGACGAAGAGCAGGACGCGATCCGCATGTCGACCCTGCACGCCTCGAAAGGGCTGGAATACCCGCACGTGTTCCTGGTCGGCTGCGAAGAGGGCATCCTGCCGCACAAGGGCGACCCGGACACGCCGGTGGAAGTGCTGGCGCAGCGCATCGAGGAAGAGCGCCGCCTGATGTATGTCGGCATTACCCGCGCCAAGCGCACCTTGCGCGTCACGTGGTGCAAGAAGCGCAAACGCGCCGGCGAACAGGTCCATTGCGACCCGTCGCGCTTTATTCCGGAAATGCAGCTCGATGTGGGCGACGCGCCGCCCAAGGAAGATGAAATCCTGTCGCCACGGGAACGGCTGGCGCGCATGAAAGCCTTGCTGGCCACGCCAAAACCACAGTTAGGCAGCTAAAAAAGCTGCACTCCATTAAGAAATATACAATATGAGGTTTCCCCATAAAACTGTATGTTTCTCATGGTAAGGTTTTTGCAGCTGATGCTGGCGATCTGGGCGTGGTGTGCGGTAGCGATACCGAGCGCCATGGCGCAGCAATTGCTGGAACCGCTGCTGCTGGAAGACCCTGCGGGAAACATGACCTTGGCCCAGGTGCTGGCCGCCGAGCAAGCCGGGCGTTTTCAGCCTGGTTCACCGAACATCGGGCTCAGCCCGTCCGCCTATTGGATGCGCTTTACGGTGCAGGAACCGGCGCGCGGCCCGGCCTATTCGTCCGATCCCACCCTGTGGTTTGACACCGGCAACCGCACGCTGCAGGAAGTCACGCTGTACCAGCCGGATGGCGAGGGGGGCTGGCGCGCGTTGGTCAGCGGTTCGACGCTGCCGTTCGGGCTGCGACCGCTGCCGACCGATCACTTTGTGTTCCCCGTGACCGTGCAGGATGGCGCTCAGACCGTGCTCTACCTGCGTGTGCGCAGCAGCGGGTATCTGGGGGTGCTGGTCCAGCCGCGCGTCTGGCAACCGCAAGCCTACCTGGAGCAGATGGAGCGCGACCGCAACGGCTGGCACATGTATATGGGCATGACGCTGGCGCTGGCCGGCTTGTACCTGTTTCTGTGGCTGTACCTGCGCGAAGTCGACCATCTGCTGTATGTGCTGTCGCTGGTCTCGCTGGTCTGGGCCACGTGCAGCGCGGTGGGCGGTCATGGCGCCGCGTATGCGCTGTACTGGCCCAATGCGCCGCTGTTTGAACAAAGCGCCTGGATCGCGTCGTTGCTGGTGGCCGGCGTGTTCCCCGTGCTGTTCATCACGCGCCTGGCCGGCCTGGCGCAGCGCATGCCACGGCTGGTGCTGGCGTTGCGGGTGCTGGTGGCGCTCAATACCGTGTTGTGCGCGGCCATGCTGCTGCTGTTCTGGCTGCGCCCCGGTTCGGTCGCGTTGCAGCAGCAATTGTTCCTGCTTGGCTGGTGGGTGTGGCAACCCCTGTTTCCATTGTTGCTGGGTGGCGTGGTCCGGGTGGCATGGCAGGGCGACCGCATGGCCCGCTTTATCGTGGTGGCGTATGTGCCGGCCGCGCTGGCGTCGCTGTACGTCTCGGTGGAAAACCTGCGCGGCATGCCGCCCACGCTGTCGCTGGTGATGTGGGGCGCGGCCTTTGAACTGCTGGTGATGGCGCTGGCACTGGCCGACCGCTTGCACCATGGCCGCCTGGCGATGCAGGCGGCCCGCAAAGCGCTGTTGCAGCGCCTGCGCCAGGCGGAGCAGGAACAAGAGCGCAAGATATTGCAGCGCACGCTGGAGTTGAATGCGGCGCACCAGCGCAGCAAAGACTTGTTGTACAACATTTTGCCGATGGAATTGCCGCGCGGCCGGAGCCTGGTCGGCCCGGTCTCGGCCACGGTGTTGTTGACCGAATTCGACGGCTTCGACGCGCTGGCGTCGACCATGCCGGCGCACCGCATCGCGGCCGAGCTGAACCTGATTTTCACGGCATTCGACGGCTTTGCGGACGAGTGCGGCCTGAAAAAATTCAAGGCCACCGGCGACGCCTACATGGCAGCCGCCGGCTTGCCGACACCGTGCGCCGACCATGCCCAGCGCTGCGTCCGGGCCGGCCTGAAAATGATCGCGTATATCGAACACCGCAACCGTTATCACCCGTTCAAGTGGACCCTGCGCGTCGGCATCCACTCCGGTCCGCTGGCGACCGGCATGGTCGGCAAGCGCCAATATGTGTTCGATATCTGGGCCGATACCGTGACCGTGGTGTCGCGTCCGGCCAGCGCCGGCGAAGGGATGGGTACATGAGGCCGCACCATCGCATGCTGTCCCTGTTGCTGTGGATGGCCGCGCTGTCGACGGCGCTGTTACTGCTGCTGTCGTCGCCAGCCACCGCCGCCACGCCGCCATCGGCCACGCTGGACATGGTCTTGCTGGAAGACCCGCAAGGCACGCTGGCGCTGGAAGACGCGATCGCCGCCGCCGCCCGGTTCCGGCCCGGCTCCCCCAACGTGGGCGGCACCACGTCCGCCTACTGGATGCGTTTCAAGGTCCGCAATCCGGGCGCTGTGCCGGTGACCTGGTGGTTCGATACCGGCAACCGCACCTTGCAGGAAGTGGATTTTTACCAGCCCGACAGCTACGGCGGCTGGCAGCACCTGGCGACCGGGTCGCGCTTCCCGTTCGCGCAGCGCCCGCTGCCCACCGACACCTTTGTGTTTCCCCTGACGCTGGCGGCCGGCGCCAGCACCGACATCTACCTGCGTGTGCGCAGCACGGGCTACCTGGGCGTCACGCTGCTGCCGCGCTTGTGGACCAAGAGCGCGTTCTTGCAAGCGGCGCAGGAAGCGCGGCGCGCCTGGCTGACGTATCTGGGCATGACGACGGCGCTGGGCGCGTTCTACCTGATGCTGTGGCTGTACCTGCGTGAGCGCAACTACCTGTTGTATGCGCTGTCGCTGGCGTCGATCGTGTGGGCGATTTCCAGTACCGGTGGCGGTTTCGGGGCGGCCTTCCAGCTGTTTTGGCCGAACTCACCCTTGTTCGAGCAATGCACGTGGATGCTGTCGCAACTGCCCGTCACCTGGCTGCCGGTGCTGTTTGCCTGCCGTCTGGTGGACTTGCCGGCGCGGATGCCGCGCCTGACCCGGCAGTTGTGGCGCCTGATCAAGGCCAGCAGTGTGGCCATGCTGGCGATGGTGTTGTTGACGGCAACCCAGCGCACCGACCTGGCGCCGGTGCTGCAAGTGGTGTACGTGCTGGGCTGGCTGTTCTGGCTACCGGTGTATCCGTTGATGGGCTATGCGATGGCGCGCGAAGCATGGCGCGGCGACCGCATGGCGCGTTATTTCTGCCTCGCCTACACGCCATCGATCGTGGTGGCCGCCTATATTTCCACCCAGGCGCTGCGCGGCTTGCCGCCAGACCTGGCGCACATGCTGTGGGCGTCCGCGTTTGAATTGCTGGTGACGGCGCTGGCGCTGGCCGACTACCTGAACCATGAGCACCGGGAAAAGGTCACCACGCAGGAAGCGCTGCTGGACAGCACCCGGCGCACCGAGCAGGAACTCGAGCGCAAGGTGCTGCAGCGCACCGTGGAATTGAATGCGGAACGCGAACGCGCCCGGGAGCTGGTTCACACCATCCTTACCAGCGAAGGCTGGCGCGCCGACGGGGATAGCTTTCATCGTTAATGTGACGGCGAAAGGCAAGGCTGAAATCGTTATGTATTTTATTAACGATAAATAATAAGCAAGATGCCGCGCCGGGCGCTACTATCACGGCATGAATCCCTACCTGACCTTCACGCCCTGGATCGACGGCGACCACCCAGACGTGGCCGCCAAAGCCGCGGAACTGGCCGCCCATGCAACATCCCTGGAACAAGTGGCGCAGCGCTGTTTTGAATTCGTTCGCGACGGCATCCGCCATAGCTGGGACTATCACAGCAATCCCGTCACTTGCCGCGCCTCCGATGTGCTCCAGCATGGCACCGGCTATTGCTATGCCAAGAGCCACTTGCTGGCGGCGCTACTGCGCGCCAACGGCATTCCGGCTGGACTGTGCTACCAGCGACTGGCGGTCGGCACGGAAGGGCCGCCCTATTGCCTGCATGGTTTGAATGCCGTGTGGCTGGAGCCCTATGGCTGGTATCGGATCGATGCACGGGGCAACAAACCGGGCGTCGATGCCCGCTTTACGCCGCCGCTGGAACAGTTGGCATTTCCGGTGTTGGCACCCGATGAGCGTGATTTGCCGGAGATCTGGGCCGAGCCGCTGCAGGTGGTGGTCGACGCGCTGACCCGGCATGCCACCGTGCAGGCGGTGGCGGCGCATTTGCCCGACGTGACCCTGATGCCAGCGATCCGGCCTGGCGCAGGACGCGCGCAGTGGGCGGATGCGCCTTGAGCATGGTGGCGTCCCAAAGTATTAACTAGACCGGCGCGTATAGGCGGCCTATTACGTCGCCTATTATGTTGCCTATTATGTTGCCGATTAAGCCGCTAATTATGCCGCCAATTACGCCGCCAATGCACGGGAAGGCAATGCGCAACGCCGGGCGGCGGCCACCAGCAGCGGATTTATTGTCGCCAGTAAAGGCCTACAGCGGATTCACACCACGCTGAATCAGCGCCTGAATAACCCATGCCTTATTGGCGAAAAACGTTGTCAGCGGCCGATACAGTGTCGCTGGATCTCGGGATAAAAGATCAATCTCATTGCTTTGCGCTTTAGGCAAACCGACGGCGCTTGATGGAGATGGAAACCATCATCCGCAGGATGGTGGACTAGCCATCCGGTGATTGCATCAATCATCAATATCAGCATTGCCGTGGCTGCCGGATGGTGGCTGAGTGAAAACACTGGCAACTCTGGGAAAAGTGGGTGGTTTATTTTCTGTCGCTGTGAAAATAATGCCAGACGATAGCATCGCCATGCCGCGCGAAAATCTACAATGGCTTATCCACCAACTTGGAACCAGCAGCAATCAAGCGCAGGCGGCCATCAACGAAGATGTAATTCTAGAACAAACTGTGCAGCGTTCCACGATGCCGGAATTTGGTGGTGCCGCTGTATTTGGCGGTATCCGTTCTGGTTTGATGGAACGGGTCGCCTATCGTTTCCTGAGCAAGAAATAGGTGGGAAACCCGGCGGCGGAGTATAATGGCCACTTCACTGCCGGGAGTTTATATGAGTACAGAAGAACGCTTCGTTGATATTGAAATCAAGCTGGCCCATGCGGAAGACATGGTCGATTCGCTGAATCAGCGGATTTATGAACAGCAAAAACAAATCGATAAACTGGAAGCCATGCTTACCGCATTGGCGCAGCATATTCGTGATAATGCACAAGGCCAGCAATCGCCGCTCAATGAACGGCCGCCACACTACTGATCTTCAATAGCGGCTTAGTCATGGGGCGTTAGCCCCTTTTTTTCGGGCATTTTATGCCTTAAGTTGGCGCAATCACGCCAATAATTGGCATAAATCGGCCGAAATCGTCCCATCGGTAAAAGGTTTAGTCGAATTGCCCAGAGGCGATGGCGTTGCCCAGTCGCTGACCCAAACATAATAAGGTGAGGGTCGGCGGTAATCCCCATGGTTCGGGAATCACGGAGGCATCACAGGCATACAGGCCGGATAATGTCGTTCTTAAATGTGGGTCGACACCGTGTCCGATGCGGACACTGCCGCCGGGATGCGCGGCGAAATGCCAGGTTTTAAAGATGTGGCGGGCACCGGCAGCTTTTAATACCTTGCGCGCCAAGGCAATGCCGTCGCGGAATTTAGCGTGATCACTTTCTTGCAGTGATTTATTGACCCAGCGCGGACCAATCTGGCCACCAATCTCGTCGCGTATCTTGACCATGATAGATAAAGTTTTCGCGTGCGAAAATAAACGGTCAATCCGGCCCACTTGCAAAGCAAAGGCCTGGTACATTGGCGCAGGCAGAGTTAAATCCGCCAGTGAAATACCTTGCTCCTGAAAATAAATTCCAGCGGCCATCGGGACTTCCGCGCCACCGTTGATATCATTGACGACGCCCATCACTGTAACCACCGGGTCGCTGAAAAATGGCGATGTGCGTGGCGCCAAACCCGACGCGTATAACAGCCGTGGTGTACCGATGCCGCCGCCGCAAAGAATAATATGCGCGGCATAGATGGTCAGTGGTTTTCCTTCACGAAGACATTCAACACCAATCGCACGGCCTTTATCTTGCACGACCCGAATCACTGTTGTCTGCTCCAGTAAATGGGCGCCATGGCTGATGGCCTCGTCAATCAAGTCACGCGCTGTCCATTTCGCGCCAAAAGGGCAGCCATAAACACAACGCCAGCATCCGCTACGGCAAATTTGCGGCCGGATCATTTTATCCAGTTTGCTCCAGGCTAATCCGGCGGATTGACCTGCCTGCATTAACCGGCTTGCCATCGGGCCGATTAATGCATCTGGCAGTGGCCCCATCGGCAATTCGTCACGAAATAATTGCAATTCGGCGGACAGGTCGATGCCATAGCGGGCAAATAATGCGGCCGGTGGTGCTGCGGCCGTGGCGAAATTCACTGCCGAGCTGCCGCCTTTGGTCACCCCCTGGACCAGCAGCGAGGCATCGCGGTGCAGAAAAGCACCCCGGCCCGGAATCGCCGCCATGGCCGCCATGTGCCTCAAGGTGCCCGTCAGCGGCGCGGCGCTGCCCTGTTCCAGCATCGCCACAGCCAGGCCACGGCGCGCCAACTCGCGGGCGACCGACGCGCCGCCGGGGCCGCTGCCGACAACAATGGCGTCATAAGTAGAACGGAAAGGCGTGTGCATGGCGCGATGGTAGCACCGGACGCTGTCACGGCTGGTTTGGCGGAAGATTAAGGTTGCCTGCTAATTCACATTCGGCTACTGTCGAAGTCTTTCTTTGTGGAGACATTGCGATGGCGATCCTGATCCTTGGCTTGCTGATCTTCCTGGGCGTGCACTCGGTACGCATCGTGGCCGAGCCGTGGCGCACGCAGATGCGGGCGCGGCTGGGCGAGCAACAATGGAAGGGCGTGTATTCGCTGATCTCACTGGCCGGTTTTGCGCTGTTGATCTGGGGCTATGGTCTGGCGCGCCAGGCGCCGGTGGTGCTGTGGGTGCCACCGGTCGGCACTCGCCATATGGCCGCTTTGCTGACCTTGGCGTCGTTTGTCTTCCTGGCGGCCGCCAAGGTGCCGAACAATGGCATCAAGGCCAAGGTGCACCACCCGATGCTGATCGGCGTGAAAATCTGGGCGCTGGCGCACTTGCTGGCCAACGGCAACCTGGCGGACGTGGTGTTGTTTGGCGCGTTCCTGGTGTGGGCCATTATGGATTTCAAAGCCGCCAAACAGCGCGACCGGGTCAATGGCGCCGTGTATCCGGCCGGTACCGGCAAGGGCACGGCGATTGCCGTGGCCGCTGGCGTGGTGGGATGGGCGGTGTTTGCAATCTGGCTGCATGGGGTGCTGATCGGGGTGCGGCCGTTTGCTTAGCCGCAGGATCCGCCGCCAAGCGGCGGATCGCCATGCCCGCCCAGTTCGTGTTTAACCGTCCTTATCGATCCGCGACTGCATGTGCTGCGCGCGGTCCGGCGACGACGGGTGCGAACTGAACATGCTGTGGTCGGAACCTTCCAGTTTCGACAGTTTCTGGAACACTGTCACCAACCCTTTGCGTGACAATTTTTCCTTCTGCAGCAAGTTATACGACTGGTCATCGGCGTCGGTTTCCTGTGCCTGGGAAAACTGCGCCTCGATGAATTTCTGGCCCAGGTCGCCCAGCTCGGACTGGCTCAGTGTTGCCGCCGTGCCGCTGACCGCGACGGCCGCGCCGCGCGCCGCTTGCAGGTTGTAGGCCGTTTGCATGGATTTTTTCGAGTGGCCCAGCACCACGTGGCCGATTTCGTGCCCGACCACGGCGCGGATCTCGTCGTCGTTCATCATGTCCATCAACCCGGCGTACACGCGAATACAGCCGTTATCCATGGCGAACGCATTGACCTTGGTGGCCAGATACACCTTGGCGTCGAGCCGCTTGCCATTGAATTTGCTCATCTTCAGCGGCTTTAACGCCGTCGCCAGGCGTTTTGCATATTTGCTGCCCGGCGCGGCAATCTTGTTGCTGCGGTCGAGGGCGGCGCAGGATTGGTCAGCCAGGTCACTGACTTGCGCATCGCTCAGGGTGGCGGACTTGATCGCCAACCCCGCCGCATTGGCGAGTCCCCCCAGGTCGACCGCGCTGGCCACGGGACTGGCCAGCGCCGACAGCGCCAGCACGCCGCCAGCGAGTAGGGCAGGTAATGATTTGATGGGAAGTTCCGGTAAGGACGAACGCATCGTTTCCATGAAGTGACTCCTCAAGAAGGGATGGGGCGCGAGGTATTTCCGCAAGGAAATCGTAGCGATATTCTTTCTTGGCAATCTTATGGAAAATCAACTTGTTCGCCTTGACGAAGGCGACTCACATGGCAACGCCAGGAGGACGTGTCGGTAAAAACCGGCTGCCAGCCTTCAGCGACGGCGTCATCGCCATCATCATCATGGCGCCGACTGGGACACCTTGGCACCGCGGGGGGCGGTGTTCCTCAGCTATGTGCTGAGTTTTATTTTCTCTAATCGGTGAACTTGGTCTCGAGGTATAGCCGTTCGACCTGATCCCGCGCCCATGGGGTCCGGCGCAGGAATTTCAGGCTCGACTTGATGCTCGGCTCTTTAATGAAACAGTTGATGTCAATTCGGCGGGCCAGCCCGTCCCAGCCGTAATGTGAAACCAGCCGGGTCAGTACCGCTTCTAAAGTAATACCGTGTAATGCCTGAACACTCATGCGTAACGCTTCCTTGTGGTGGTTGGGGAATTTTACAGGAACCGGCATACTGACAGAGGCAGTCCACCACAGCACAGGGGCGGCGCGCAAGCTCGACAGAGTGACGGCCACCGAACAGCTAGAAGCAAGCTCGTTGAATCACTTACTAGGAGAATCGGAAAGATGGGTAAAAACCGGCTGGAAGCCTTCAGCGACGGCGTTATCGCCATCATCATCACCATCATGGTGCTGGAGTTAAAAGTGCCGCATGGGGCTGACTGGGACACGTTGGCGCCGCTGGGGCCGGTGTTCCTCAGCTATGTGCTGAGCTTTATTTATGTCGGAATTTATTGGAACAATCACCATCACCTGTTGCACTCGATCACCAAGGTCAACGGCAGCGTGCTGTGGGCCAACCTGCATTTGCTGTTCTGGCTGTCGCTGATCCCGTTTGTCACGGGCTGGATGGGGGAAAACCATTTTGGCAAGGTGCCGGTGGCGATTTACGGCGTGGTGTTGATGATGTGCGCGCTGGCTTACCTGCTGCTGGAACATATCCTGATCCGTTTGCACGGCAAGCAGTCGGCGCTGGCGCAGGCGGTGGGTAATGACAAGAAAGCGTGGCTGTCGATGGCGCTGTACCTGGGCGGGGTCGGTTTGGCTTTGCTGCATCCGTGGCTGGGCGCGGCGCTGTATGCGCTGGTGGCGGTGATGTGGTTTATTCCGGACCGCCGCATCGAATCTCACGTGAATCACTAAAAGCACTAAGAAAAAGGTGGCGCGCCGGGACGCGCCACCCGTCACCGTTACGCGTCCAGCGTTTTCAATTCCCGCCGCATGATCTTGCCGCTGCTGGTCTTCGGCAAGTCCGCGACGAATTGCACGCTGCGGGGCACCTTGTAGGCCGCCAAGTGTTCGCGGCAATAGGCCAGGATCTCGTCCGCCGTGGCGCTGGCGCCGGGTTTTAACACCACATAGGCTTTCGCTACTTCTCCCTTCAACTCATCCTGTTTCGGTCCCACGCCCACCATGGCGACCGCCGGGTGGCCCGACACCACCCGTTCCAGCTCCGCCGGATAGACGTTAAAGCCGCCCGTGATGATCAAGTCCTTCTTGCGGTCGACGATATAAATGTAGCCGGCATCATCCATCTTGCCGAGGTCGCCCGTGTGCAGCCAGCCGTCCGGCTCAATGGTGTCGCGGGTGGCTTTTTCATTGTTGTAATAGCCCTGCATCACCATGTTGCCCCGTGCCATCAACTCGCCCACTTCACCAGGCGCCAGCGTGATCGACGCGTCTTCCGGGTCGGCAATGCGGAACGTCATGCCCGGTTCGCCGAGGCCGATCGAGCCATGCCGGTTTTCGCCATAGAACGGATTGGTGGTGGCCACGCCGCCCAGTTCCGTCATGCCCCACACTTCCAGCATCGGGCAGCCAAACGCTTCCTCCACCGCGCGTGCCTTGGCCACCGGCATGGTCTGGCCGCCGACCGCGCAGCGCTTCAGCGACGACAGCGTGTATTTGTGCAGGTCGGGATAGGCCAGCAGGTACATATACATGGTGGGCACGCCATCGAGGATGGTGGCCTGGTAGGTCTGCACGGCGTTCAGCACTTCTTCTTCGTTGAATTTCTGGATGATCACCAGCGTCATGCCATACAGGATGGCGCCATTTAACGTCACGTTGCCATACACGTGCGAGCAGGGCAGGGCGGTGACGCCAGTGTCGTGTTCGGTCCGCACGTGCATCAGCGCCATGCCGGCTGACGAGGCCAGGATCGCGCGGTGGCTCAGCATCGCGCCTTTCGGGTGGCCGGTGGTGCCGGACGTGTAGGCAATCGTGGACAGTGCATCCGGATCGGCCGCCACCGGGGTATGTGGCGACTGATGATCCAGCAGGGCCTCAAAACGCAGGGTGCCGGGCAACTCGTCGTCAGCGCCAAACAGCACGATGTGCTCAATCGGGCAGTGCGCGCGCACCGTTTGCAACGCTGCGCCTTTGTCGGCCGACGCCAGCACGATGCGCGAGCCGGAATCGTTGGCGACATACGCGACTTCCTCGGCCGTCAGCATCACGTTGATCGGGATCGCCACCGCGCCCACCTGGTGGATCGCGTAGTACGACACCACCCATTCCCAGCGGTTGACCGAATACAGCGTGACTTTGTCGCCGGGACCGACGCCCAGCGCCTGTAAGCCGGCCGCGAGCCGGTTGGCCAGTTGATCGAGTTCCGCAAAAGACAGCGAGCGGTCCTTGAAGATCAGCGCCGTTTTTGTACCAAAACGTTTCGCTGCGGCTGGCAGGATACTACCGAGGGTCCATTCCATGCGTGTCTCCTGGTGATCAAAAAATCCAGCTTACAGCATAGAAATTGCATTTTCCTGTGTCAAATCAATAATTTATGCCTATTAACGTGCTAGTGAATGGCAGATTATTCCAACGGGCAATGATGTGTAACGTTAAGTATCAAGCTGCGCCGCAGCATGGATTGCCAGTGACGCTGGAAATGTGTCCTGATATCATCGGCGGCTCTTCACATCGCTCATAAAAGCCGTGTGCCCTTGTCTTTTACCGAAAGATAAAATGTCTCGTCCCAACCTGCTGATCCTGGCTGCCGCCGCCGGCTTTGCCCTGACTCCCGTTGCGTTTGCAGCGCAATCCACTGCTCAAACCGCTGCCGCCGCCACCGTGCACAGTGTGGCGACCTTGGCCGGCAACCCGATGGCGCAGCCCAGCCCGCTGCCGTTCCATTATCCGCAGTTCGACCTGATCAAGGATGCGCACTTTGCCCCGGCCTACGCCGAAGGGATGGCGCAAAACCTGAAGGAAATCGACGCCATCGCGAACAACAAAAAACCGGCCACCTTCGATAACACCGTTGTCGCGATGGAACGCTCCGGCCAGTTGCTGACCCGCGTGGCGACGTTCTTCAGCAATCTGCAAGGCGCCAATACCAATGACACGCTGGACGAGATCGACCGCGACATGTCGCCCAAGCTGGCGGCCCACAATGACGCGATTTACCTGAACGCCAAGCTGTATGCGCGCGTGAAAGCGCTGTACGACAAGCGCGACAAACTGGGCCTGGACGCGGAATCGAAGCGCCTGCTGGAACGCTATCACATGGACTTCGTGCGCGCCGGCGCGCAACTGTCGGCGGCCGACAAGGAAAAGCTGAAAGCGTATAACAGCGAACTGGCCACGTTGCAGACGGCGTTCTCGCAAAGCGTGCTGAAGGAAATCAATGCCTCGGCCATGATCGTCGAGTCCCGCGCCGAACTGGCCGGCATGTCCGACGCCGCCATCGACGCCGCCGCCGCCGTCGCGAAGGCGCGCGGCCAGGAAGGCAAGTTTGCCGTGGCGCTGGTCAACACCACCGGCCAGCCACCGCTGGCCGTGCTGACCAATCCGGCCACCCGCAAGCGCCTGATGGAGCTGTCGATGGCCCGTGGCGGCCGTGGCGGTGAATTCGATTCGCGCGCGATCGTGCTGAAGATCGCCAAGCTGCGCGCGGAAAAAGCCGCGCTGCTGGGCTACCCGAGCTATGCCGCGTATTCGCTGGCGGACCAGACCGCGAAATCGACCGACGCCGTCAATACCCTGCTGGCGGAACTGGCCAAGCCGGCGGTGGCCAATGCCCGCAAGGAGCAGGCCGACCTGCAAGCCGTGGCCGACGCGGAAAAAGCCGGCATCCAGGTGGGCGCGGCGGACTGGGCGTTCTACACCGATAAAGTGCGCGCGCAGCGCTACAGCTTCGATGGCGCCCAGTTGAAACCGTATTTCGAATTGAACAATGTGCTGGAAAAAGGCGTGTTCTTTGCCGCCAACAAGCTGTACGGCCTGTCGTTCAAGGAACGCAAGGACCTGCCGGTGTACCACCCGGACGTCAAGGTGTATGACGTGTTCGACGCCAACGGCAAGCAGCTGGCGATCTTCCTGGCCGATATGTACGCGCGTCCGACCAAGCAGGGCGGCGCCTGGATGAATGAATACGTGTCGCAGTCGAAGCTGATGGGCACGCAGTCGGTGGTGGCCAACCACCTGAACATCCCGAAACCACCAGCCGGCGAACCGACGCTCTTGACCGTCGATGAAGTCAAGACCACGTTCCACGAATTCGGCCACGCGCTGCACGGCATGTTCTCCAACGTCAAGTACCCGCGCTTCTCCGGCACCAGCGTGCCGCGCGACTTTGTCGAGTATCCATCGCAAGTCAATGAACTGTGGATGACCAATCCGGAAGTGCTGGCCAACTATGCGCGCCACTACAAGACCGGTGAGGCGATGCCGAAAGAGTTGCTGGACAAAGTCGCCGCCGCGAAGAAATTCAACCAGGGCTTCTCCACCACGGAAAACGTGGCGTCGTCGCTGCTGGACCAGCGCTGGCACCAGCTGCCGGCCGCGCAGATCCCGACCGACGTGCTGGCGTTCGAAGCGGCCGCGTTGAAAGAGGTGGGCGTCGATTACGCGCCGGTGCCGCCACGCTACCGCACCACGTACTTCTCGCACACCTTCTCGGGCGGCTATGCGGCCGGTTACTACTCGTATCTGTGGAGTGAAAAGCTGGACGCCGATACCGTCGAATGGTTCAAGGAAAACGGTGGCCTGCAGCGCAAGAACGGCGACTGGTTCCGTGCCAAGCTGCTGTCGCGCGGCGGTACCGACGATGCGCTGCAATTGTTCCGCGACTTCCGCGGCCGTGACGCGAAAATCGAACCGCTGCTGGAACGCCGCGGTTTGCTGGCCAAGTAATCAGACCAAGGACCCACGATGAAATCAATGAAACTTGCCGCCGCTGCCGTGGCGCTGGCCTTTGCAGGCTTGGCCCACGCCGATGTGCCGTTCGACGCCGCCAACCCGTTCGCGCAACCGAGCACGCTGCCGTTCCAATACCCGGCCTTTGACAAGATCGGCAACGATGCCTACGCCCCCGCGTTTGCCGAAGGCATGCGCCAGCACTTGGCGGAAATCGATGCGATCGCCAACAACAAAAAGCCGGCCACGTTTGAAAACACCATCGTCGCGATGGAGCGTTCCGGCCAGTTGCTGACCCGCGTGTCGACCGTGTTCTACAGCCTGAACGGCGCCAACACCAACGAAGCGATCCAGGCCTTGGACAAGGAAATGGCGCCGAAGCTGGCCGCCCACAACGATGCGATCCGCCTCAACGGCAAGCTGTATGCGCGCATCAAAGCGCTGTACGACAAGCGCGACAAACTGGGCTTGAATGACGAAGCGAAATTCCTGCTGCAGCGCTACCACACCGACTTCGTGCGCGCCGGCGCCAAACTGTCGGCCGCCGACAAGGAAAAACTCAAGGCGTATAACGCGCAACTGGCCGGGCTGCAAACCACCTTCAGCGCCAACGTGCTGAAGGAAGCCAACGCGTCCGCGCTGATTGTCGACACCCGCGAAGAGCTGGCCGGCATGAGCGACAAGGCGATTGATGCGGCGGCGGCGGCGGCCAAGGCGCGCGGCCTGGACGGCAAGTTCGCGATTCCCGTCACCAACACCACCGGCCAGGCCAACCTGTCGGTGCTGACCAACCGCGCCGTGCGCCAGCGCTTGCTGGATGCGTCGATGGCGCGCGGCAGCCATGGCGGTGCCTTCGATAACCGCGAAGTGGTGTTGAAGACCGCCAAGCTGCGCGCGGAAAAAGCCGCGCTGCTCGGTTACGCCAGCCATGCCGCCTACAACCTGGAAGACCAGACTGCGCAAAACGCCGCCGCCGTCAACAAACTGTTGTCGGAATTCGCCCGTCCCGCCGTGGCCAACGCGAAGAAGGAAGCGGCTGAAATCCAGAAAGTCATCGATGCGGAAAACGGTGGCTTCCAGGTCGGCGCGGCCGACTGGCAGTTCTACTCGGACAAGGTGCGGTCACAGCGCTACGCCTTCGACCAGAGCCAGTTGAAGCCCTATTTTGAGCTCAACAATGTGCTGACCAACGGCCTGTTCTTCGCCGCCGGCAAGGTCTATGGCCTGTCGTTCAAGGAGCGCAAGGATTTGCCGGTGTACCATCCGGATGTACGCGTGTTTGACGTCTATGACGCGAACGGCAAGCAGCTGGCGATCTTCCTGGCCGACTTTTATGCGCGTCCCACCAAGCGCGGTGGTGCGTGGATGAATGCCTATGTCAGCCAGTCCAAGCTGATGGGCACGCAGCCGGTGATCGCGAATCACCTGAACATCCCCAAACCGGCCGATGGCGAAGCGACCCTGCTGACCTACGATGAATTGCGCACCTTGTTCCATGAATTCGGCCACGCCTTGCATGGCATGTTCTCGGACGTGACGTACCCGCGCTTCTCCGGCACCAGGGTGCCGCGCGACTTCGTGGAATTCCCGTCGCAAGTCAATGAAATGTGGATGGTGGAGCCGGCCGTGCTGTCGAACTATGCCAAGCATTACCAGACCGGCGAAGCGATGCCGCAGGCATTGCTGGACAAGGTGATCGCCTCGCAAAAATTCAACGAAGGTTTCCGCACCACGGAATACCTGGCGGCATCCATCGTCGACCAGCGTTGGCACCAGTTGAACCCGTCGCAAATCCCGTCCGATGTGTTGGCATTTGAAGCGGCGGCGCTGAAGGATGCCGGTGTCGACTTCGCACCGGTGCCGCCGCGCTACCGCACCACCTACTTCTCGCACGTCTTCGCGGGTGGCTACTCGGCTGGTTACTACGGTTACCTGTGGAGTGAAAAGCTCGATGCCGATACCGTCAACTGGTTCAAGGAAAACGGCGGCATGCTGCGCAAGAACGGCGACCACTTCCGCAAGATGCTGCTGTCGCGCGGCGGCACCATGGATGCGATGCAGATGTACCGCAATTTCCGGGGCCGCGATGCCCGGATTGAACCGCTGCTGGAACGCCGCGGCTTGACGGAGAAGTAATAACGCTGAGGTGCCTGGCCCTTTTAGCACTATCGTGCTGTGGGCGAACGATAGTACGAAAGGGGCCAGGCACCAATCTATTCGACATTACAGGGCCTGGCCCCAATTTGTAATTGGGAAAGTGGCGGGCTTGGTCTTGCGTCACCAGGTACCGTGATGGAAGCAAATAGAACACATCCGTAGCTGGGCGCGGCAAATCAGTGTATAAATTGTCTAAAGTGACTACAGGGGATAGCGATGGACAATGATCTGAAAGCCTCGTTGAAAGCCTTGCACGCCCGGCTCAACCATTCCGGTCCGGTCGATGAGGAATTGCAGGATTTGCTGCGCCAGCTGGACGGCGATATCCGCCAGTTGCTGGAACAGCGTGCCGCCGACGGCGACGAAGAAATGTCACCTTATGGCCTGGCGGAGCGCACGCAGGAAATTTCGGCCCGCTTTGCCGTCAAACACCCGACGCTGGAGCCGGCGCTGCGCGAACTGGGTTCCATTTTGGCGAATATGGGCATTTGACCTACCGCTGGGCCGCCATGCCGGATCGCGATCCGGCCTACGTAATGCGCCAATGAAAAAGCCGGAGTCCGCGATGGCACTCCGGCTTGCATGTCAGAACCCGGGACCAGTAGTCCCGGGCAGCTGGCGTTACGGAAACGCCAGCATCGGCGGTTCGATACCGCCAAAGGCAAAGTTGGGGTGACGCTTCTGGATCATGTCCTCCATTTCCAGCACCCGGCCGGGTGGCACGTCGACAATCATGAGCACCTGCCCCTGTGCAATACGGGGCGCGAACTGTTCCAGCTTGGTGTTGGGAATGGCGGCCGCGTTCATGCCGGTGGCCCAACCGCCAAACAGCGCGCCACCGAGCGCAACCAGCAAAATCGCGGCGGTGCGGATCGACCAGCCATCCGGCGGGAACAGGGTCAGCACAATAGCGGTTCCCAGACCCACGATACCGCCAATCACCATGCCCAACTGGGCGCCGTGCACGATATCGGTCCGTTGCAGGAAGCTGCAATCGGGCATGTCTGCGGGTAAGGATTTATCTTTGGCAAGAAACTTGATGTGGCTGATTTCGATGCGCGCGAGCAGTAACTCATCGAGCATGGCGCGCGCGCTGGGCAGGTCTGGCAGCATGTAATAGAGACGACGGCGCATGATAATCTCCAAGCGGCTAGGTAACGGGCAGGTGTAATCGTTATAGCAAAGTTAGCAAGCAATACAATGTCAAAGGCATATCGGCGCCGTTCTTTTTCAGACATGTCCATCTTCACAAGTTATTGAAAAATATAAGATTTTCCAGTTGAAAATTGACTTGCGCCTGTGCGCAGCCGGTGCATTTCCGGTACAATGACGGGCTATGACCCCCACCAATTTGTTTGCGGCCGTTCCTAAACGGTCTGAGCGCGCTCCTACTGCGCCTTTCCTGCCTATGTCCCGCGCCGAGATGGAACAACTCGGCTGGGACCAGTGCGACGTCATCCTCGTGACCGGTGACGCGTATATCGACCATCCGAGTTTCGGCATGGCCCTGGTCGGCCGTCTGCTGGAAGCGCATGGCTACCGCGTTGGCATCATCAGCCAGCCTGACTGGCTGTCGGCGGAACCGTTCCGCGCCCTGGGCAAGCCACGCCTGTATTTCGGCATTACCGCCGGCAACATGGATTCGATGGTCAACCGCTATACGGCGGACCGCAAGCCGCGCTCGGACGACGCCTATACGCCGGGCGGCGAGCCCAACAAACGTCCCGACCGCGCCGTCACCGTATATGCGCAGCGCGCCCGCGAAGCGTTTCCTGGCACGCCGGTCATTATCGGTTCGATCGAAGCCTCGCTGCGTCGCATCGCCCACTACGATTACTGGTCGGACAAGGTGCGCAAATCCGTGCTGACGGAATCCAAGGCCGACATGCTGATCTTCGGCAATGCCGAGCGCGCGCTGGTCGATATGACGGCCCGCCTGGCGGCCGGCGAGAAAATCAAGGACATCAAGGATTTGCGCGGTACCGCCTTCCTGGTGCCGTTGGGCTGGATGCCGGGTGAAGACTGGGGTGTGCACAATTCCACCCGCGTCGATGTGCCGGGCCGCATCGATCCGCATCCGGATCCGTATGCGATGGCCAAGGAAGACAAGAAGGAATGCGCCTCTGAAAACGCGGCGCCGGAACAAACGGTCAAACCGATACGCATCATGACGCGCGAAGAGCGTCAGGCCATGGCCAAGGAAAAGCACAACCGCACCGTGGTGCGCCTGCCGGCCTACGACGTCGTCAAGGATGACCCGGTGATGTATGCGCACGCGTCGCGCGTGTTCCACCTGGAATCGAACCCGGGCAATGCGCGCGCGCTGGTGCAGCAGCACGGCGACCGCGACGTGTGGATGAACCCGCCGCCGCTGCCGCTGGCCATGGATGAAATGGACAACGTCTACGACATGGCGTATGCGCGCGGTCCGCACCCGAGCTATGGCGACGCGAATATCCCGGCGTGGGAAATGATCCGTTTCTCCGTCAATATCATGCGCGGCTGCTTTGGCGGCTGCACCTTCTGCTCGATCACGGAACACGAAGGCCGCATTATCCAGAGCCGCTCGGAACCGTCGATTCTGCGCGAGATCGAACACATCCGCGACAAGACCAAAGGTTTCACGGGCATCATTTCCGACCTGGGCGGCCCGACCGCCAATATGTACCGCCTGACGTGCAAGAGTAAGGAAATCGAAGAGACGTGCCGCCGCCTGTCGTGCGTCTACCCGTCGATCTGCGTCAACCTGAACACCAACCACAATCCGCTGATCAAGCTGTACCGCAAGGCGCGCGAAATCAAGGGCGTGAAGAAAATCCTGATCCAGTCCGGCCTGCGCTATGACCTGGCCGTGCGTTCGCCCGAGTATGTGAAGGAACTGGTGACGCACCACGTGGGCGGCTTGCTGAAGATTGCGCCGGAGCACACGGAAACCAATGTGCTGTCGAAGATGATGAAGCCGGGCATTGGCGCGTACGATGAATTCAAGGCCATGTTCGAGAAGTACTCGATCGAGGCGGGCAAGAAACAGTACCTGATTCCTTACTTCATCGCGGCCCACCCGGGCACGACGGACGAGGACATGCTGAACCTGGCGCTGTGGCTGAAGAAAAACAATTTCCGCCTGGATCAGGTGCAAACCTTCATGCCGACGCCGATGGCCATGGCCAGCGCCATGTACCACTCGCGCCGCAACCCGCTGCACAAGGTCACGGAAGATTCGGAAGTGGTGGAAACCCCGCGCAACCAGAAGCAGCGCACCGCGCACAAGGCGTTCCTGCGCTACTACGATCCGAAAAACTGGCCGATCCTGCGTGACGCGTTGCGCCGCATGGGCCGTGGCGACTTGATCGGCACCGGTGAGCGTCACCTGATTCCGCCCTATGTGCAGGGCGAGGAAAACTTCAAGGTATCGCAGGGCAAGCGCGCGATGCCGATGATGGCGCCGGGCTCAGACAAGCGCGCTGGCAAGGGCTTGCCGGTGCCGCTCGGTCGTGGTGGCAAACCGAATGCGCTGACCGGTTCGATGACGGCGCGCGCCACGGTGGAAACCAAGTCCCGTCCTTCGATCCTGGACACCATCAAGGTCAAGAAGGCGGCACCGGCACCGGCCACGCAAGGCGGCCGGCCGGTGGCCAAGGCCGGCGGCAAAGCCAGTCCTGCGCCGCGCGGACGCAAATAAGGCGCTGAGGGTACGCTGGCAATCCGCTGACCATGCGCTGACCAGCCAGCGTCACGCAGGTTATCCGCAGACACGGCGGGCGCTCTTCACGGGGCGCCCGCCGTGTTGTTTTATCCCCTCAAATTTCACAAATGCATGGATAATTCATCCCAGCTCTCATGAACGTGCGGGGCGGGATGCGGCTACACTGATTGTTCAGATCGGGGACACGCAAACCGACCCCCGGACCACACCTGGACAACTATGAAACCAACCCTGAAAATCACTTACCTGTTGCTGGCGCCGATGCTGGCGCTGCTGGCCGCCTGTGGCGGCGGTGGCAACGACAGTACCACCACCACGCCCGCCGCGCCGACCCTGCTGTCGATTGCCGTGACCCCGACCACCCCGACGGTGGCGGTGGGGCTGACCCAGCAAATGACGGCCACCGGCACCTATTCGGACGGCAAATCGGCCGCCATCACGACCGGCCTCACGTGGTCGGTCAAGGGCCCCAATATCACGGTGCTGCCGGCCACCGGCCTGGTGACCGGCGTGACGATCGGCGCCGATACCGTGACCGCCACCGTGGGGACCGTTACCGGTTCGACCACGGTCAACGTGCGTGGCAAGTGGGATGGCATTTCGGCGGGCGGCAACCATACGGTGGGACTGCGTGCCGATGGCGCCCTGTATGCATGGGGCTGGAACCGTCAGGGCCAGCTGGGTGACACGTCCAACGCGGACCGTACCGCGCCGGCGCTGGTCAGCGCCACCACCGGCGTCAAGCTGCCGTGGAAACAGGTCGCGGTGGGGGAATTGCACACGCTGGCGATCGACAGCGATGGCGTCCTCTGGGCCTGGGGCCATAACAAAAACGGCCAGCTGGGCGATAACAGTCAGGTGGACAAGAACGTGCCGGTGAAAGTCGGCACCGCCAAGGACTGGGTCAGCGTTGCGGCTGGCAAATCGCACAGTATGGCGATCAACAAGACCGGCGTGATGTATGGCTGGGGCGGCAATTTCAATGGCCAGTTGGGCGACAACAGCAAGACCGACCGGCTGGTGCCAACCCGCGTGGCGGCGGTGACAACCGGCACCCCGGCTGCCACCGTCACCTGGACCGCCGTGTCGGCCGGCGCCACGCACACGCTGGCGCGCGCCATGGATGGCACGCTGTGGGCTTGGGGCGGCAATGCCAAGAGCCAACTGGGCAACAATGCCACGACGGACGTGCAGCAGCCGGCCAAGATCGGCACCTCGACCTGGGTCAAGTTTGCTGCCGGCGGCACCCATTCGCTGGCGATCCGCGCCGATGGCACCTTGTGGGCCTGGGGCGATAACGCGTCCGGCCAGCTGGGCATCGCCACTTCGAATACCGCCGTGACCGCGACCACGCCAACCCAGGTCGGCACCGCCACCAACTGGTCGGTGATTGCCTCCGGCCTGGCGCACTCGCTGGCGTTGCGCACCGACGGCACGCTGTATGGCTGGGGCTCGAACAGTAATGGCCAGGTCGGCAACGGCAGCACCGTCAACGTCGGCACACCGACCCAGATCGGTACGGCCATCACGTGGGTGACGATCGAAGCGGGCTTGCAGCACAGCGTGGCGCTCCAAAAAGACAATTCCGTGTGGCTGTGGGGCCGCAACACGGAAGGCCAACTGGGCAACGGCACGCAAACCGACGTGACGGCGCCGGCCGCCTTGCCATAACGGAAGGGCGATGTTGCGGCAGTTGCTGATCTTCGCAGGGATGGTGCTGGCGGCGCTAGGCGCGCTGCCGGCGCAGGCGCAGGAAAAGCTCACGCTGCAACTGAAACACACGCACCAGTTCCAGTTTGCCGGCTATTACGCGGCGGTGGAAAAAGGCTATTACCGCGAGGCGGGGCTGGACGTGCAAATCCTCGAAGGGGCGGACGGCAACGAGCCGGAGCGCGCGGTATTGGCCGGCAAGGCGCACTATGGCGTCGGCAGCAGTAGCCTGCTGCTGGCGCGGCTGGCCGGCAAGCCTGTGGTGGTGCTGGGCGTGGTGTTCCAGCACTCGCCGTATGCGCTGATCATGGCGCAATCGGGCGCCACGCCGGACCTGCAGTCGATCGTCGGCAAGCGCGCCATGATCGGTTCCCTGACCGATGAGCTGACCCAAGCCGACGAAATCATGGCCTACCTGAAGAAGGAAGGCATCGACCCGGCCAATTTGATCCGGGTCGAGCACACCTATAATCCGGACGACCTGGTCAAGGGCCGGGTGGATGCGCTCTCGGTGTACGTGACCAATGAGCCGGATTACCTCGACCGCATCGGCTTCCCATACGATATCTACAGCCCGCGCAATGCGGGTATCGATTTTTATGGCGACAACCTGTTCACCAGCGAGCAGGAAATCAAGCAACACCCGGAGCGCGTCAAAGCCTTCCGCGCCGCCAGCATGCGCGGCTGGCAATATGCGATGAGCCACCAGGAAGAAATCGCCGACCTGATTCTCAATAAGTATTCCCGCCGCAACGACCGCCAGCATTTGCTGTTTGAAGCGCGCGCCATGGTGCCGCTGGTGCAGCCGGTGCTGGTGGAAATCGGTTACATGAACCCGGAACGCTGGCAGCACATTGCCGACATTTATGCCGAGCTGGGCATGCTGCAAAAAGGCGTGACGTTTGACGGCTTCCTCTATAACGTCGAGAGCGGCCGCAGCCTGGTGTGGCTGTACCGGGTGCTGGGCGCGGCCAGCGTCTTGCTGATCGTTGGCGCGGTGGTGCACTTCAGCTTGCTGACGCGCGAGCGCAACCGCGCGCGCGAAGCCATCCGCAAAGGCGAAGAGCGCTTCCGCACCATGTTTGAAGCGGCGCCGCTGGGCATTGCGCTGATCGACACCCGCACCGGCCGCTTCAACGACATCAATCCGCGCTACCAGCAAATCGCCGGCCGTACGCTGGAGGAAATGAAAGCCAGCACTTGGCGCGACCTGAGTCACCCGGAAGACGTGGCGGCAGAACAGCTGCAAATCGACGCCATGGCGGCGCACCGCCAGTCCGGTTTCAAATTGGCCAAGCGCATGCTGCGCCCGGACGGTTCCGTGGTGTGGGTCGATGCCTCGATCACCGCGGTCTCTGGCGCGGGCGCGAATGCCAGCGCACAGCAGGCGCTGCACCTGTGCATGATCGAAGACATCACGGAAAAGAAACAGACCGAAGCGCTGATCTGGCAGCAAGCCAACTTCGACACCCTGACGCAATTGCCGAACCGGCGCATGTTCCACAACCGGCTCGAGCAGGCCATCATCAAGAGCCGCCGCGATGGCAGCCG
Source organism: Burkholderiaceae bacterium (assembly GCA_019751755.1). Taxonomy (GTDB): domain Bacteria; phylum Pseudomonadota; class Gammaproteobacteria; order Burkholderiales; family Burkholderiaceae_D; genus Rugamonas. The sequence continues at coordinate 42,918 of JAIENA010000112.1, forward strand.
GATTGCGATCCTGTTCATCGACCTCGACCACTTCAAGGAGGTCAACGATACGCTGGGTCACCACCAGGGCGATATCCTGCTGGTCGACGCGGCCCGCCGGATCGGCGCCTGCGTGCGGGAATCGGATACCGTGTCGCGCCTGGGCGGCGATGAGTTCACCGTGATCCTGGGCGAGTTGAGCGAGATCGGCCGGGTGGAAACCATTGCGCAAAACATCATCGACAGCTTGCGCGCGCCGTTCCAGCTGGGACAGGAACAGGCCTTCGTATCCGCCTCGATCGGCATCACGCTGTATCCCGATGACGCCAGTTCCGTCGATGACCTGCTCAAGCATGCGGACCAGGCCATGTATGCCGCCAAGGATGCCGGCCGCAACCGCTTCAGCTACTTCACGCCGGCGCTGCAGGTGGCGGCCCTGAACCGCATGCGCCTGACCAATGATTTGCGTGGCGCCGTCAAGGCCGGGCAGATGGAACTGTATTTCCAGCCCATCGTGCACTTGCGCAGCGGCCGTATCCACAAGGCCGAAGCGCTGGTGCGCTGGCGGCATCCGCTGCGCGGCATGGTCAGCCCGCTGGAATTCATCCCGCTGGCGGAAGCCTCCGGCGTGATCCACGAAATCGGCGAATGGGTCTTCCAGCAATCGGCGCACTGGATCGAGCGCTGGCGCGCCGACATCCACCCGGAATTCCAGGTCAGCGTGAACCAGTCGCCGCTGGAATTCCAGCGCGAAGGCGGCTATGAAGGGTGGATGCGGCAACTGGCGGAACTGGGCTTGCCGGGCCAGTCGGTGGTGCTTGAAATCACCGAAGGCTTGCTGCTGGACGCGTCCGACGCCGTCACCAAAAAATTGCTGCAATTGCGCGACGGCGGCATCCAGGTCGCGCTCGATGATTTCGGCACCGGCTATTCGTCGCTGTCGTACCTGAAGAAATTCGACATCGATTACCTCAAAATCGACCGCAGCTTTACCCGCAACCTGGCGCCCGACTCGTCCGACATGGCCTTGTCGGACGCGATCATCGTCATGGCCCACAAGCTGGGCCTGCGCGTCATTGCCGAAGGCGTGGAAACCCTGGAACAGCGCGATTTGCTGGCGCAGGCCGGGTGCGACTACGGCCAGGGCTACCTGTTCGCCAAGCCCATGCCGGCGCTTGAATTCGACGCGCACCTGCGCGGCCAGCCATCGTAACGATCAAATAACGCATCTCCGCCGGAACGGGGATAATAGGCCCTTGACTAGTTTGCTTGATAGTCAAAGCTAATTGAAATGATTGGAACAATCAATTTTTCAAATGGCAGTATAACCTTTAGACTGACGTCTCATTGATAACAAACCTCACGAGGAAACCACAATGTCGCTGATTAACACCCAGATCAAACCATTCAAGGCAACCGCTTTCCACAACGGTAAATTCGTTGACCTGACCGAAGCATCCCTGAAAGGCAAATGGTCGGTATTCGTGTTCTACCCGGCCGACTTCACCTTCGTTTGCCCAACCGAACTGGAAGACTTGGCCAACAGCCACGCTGAATTCCAGGCGCTGGGCGTGGACGTGTACGGCATTTCGACCGACACCCACTTCGCGCACAAAGCATGGCACGACACGTCCGACGCCATCAAAAAAGTGCAGTACCCACTGATCGGCGATCCGACCGGCACCCTGTCGCGCAACTTCGAAGTCATGATCGAAGAAGAAGGCCTGGCACTGCGCGGTACCTTCGTCATCAATCCAGAAGGCTTCATCAAAGTGATGGAAGTGCACGACAACGGCATCGGCCGCGACGCATCGGAACTGCTGCGCAAAGTCAAAGCCGCTAAATACGTTGCCGAGCACCCAGGCCAGGTGTGCCCAGCCAAGTGGACCGAAGGCGCCGCAACGCTGACCCCATCGCTGGACCTGGTTGGCAAGATCTAAGTAACGCGCTGTACTGCGGCGCCGGGCGTGGCCTGGCGCCGCTTCAACCCAAAAAAAGGAAAAAAGTCATGTTGGATGCGAATCTCAAAACCCAGTTGAAAGCCTATTTGGAAAAGGTCGTGCAGCCGATTGAGATCGTTGCATCGCTCGACGATTCCGATAAAGCCCGCGAAATGCAGGCGCTGCTCACCGACGTGGTCGGCCTGAGCGACAAGATCACCCTGGTGGAACACAAGGGCAGTGCCGCCGTGCGCACGCC
>JAIENA010000120.1 GCA_019751755.1 Burkholderiaceae bacterium
TTCATGAAGTTCCGTTCGTTTTAATTGCAGAATCAATCAACCCGGCAGTCAGCCGGGCCAAGTTTTTAGTACGAGATCGTGCGAATACGTGCAGCTTATTTGCGGGTAGCAGCCGTTAGGCATTCGGCGTTTTGCGGGACAAGCACCTCGACTCCGACTCATCCCTGCGGCCATCATTGCCATGCCGGCCCCTTCAGCTCAACGGTATTGCCTTCCGGGTCCGTCACATAAATCGATGGCCCCTGCCCTTCCGCGCCATAACGCGATTCGACCGGCCCCGCCGCAACCCCGTGCGACGCCAGCCACGCCACGATAGCGGCTTCATCAAAGTCATCGACACGGAAACAAAAATGATCGACATTGCGCCCCTCCCTGCCAGGCGCGGCGCCCCCCATCTGGCCCAGCTTGCCGTCGACCGGCACCAGGTCCACCAGCGAAGCGCCGGCGCGCAGCTGGATCAGGCCGATCGCCTCCTGGCGCTTTTCAATGGTGCACCCCAGCACTTGCGTATAAAACGCGATCATCTGGTCCAGATCACGGACGCGCAACACAATGTGGTCGAGCTCACGCAGCTTGATCATGATGGCTCCGAGAAAGTTGTTTTTTAACCATGTCCAACTATATGCGGCCACGTTTAAATTCGGCAAGGAATTTCCGTGTCTGTTCCGGGGTCAAGACCTTCACCGGGTCGCCGTGGTAGACGTACAGGTACGGCGTACCACCTTGCCGGTCTGTCAACTTGGCGGACACCAGGAAATAGGTGCCCAGCGGATGCGTTTCCAGGTCGGTCATCACTCTCGGACAAAATGCGATCAGCGCCGGCGAATACGCCTGTCCCGGCACCGGACAAATCCGCACCGCGTTATCACGAACACACGATTCCACCGCCACGTCGCGGTAAGCATAAATATCACGCGCCATCATTTTCCTCTTGTTGGTTTACGCCCTGCTCCAGCCGATCCAGTTTAGCTTGCGCGGCCGCGAGATCGCCATGCAGGGCGCGCAAGGCCGCCGGCCCCAGCAGTGAACCCATTTCATCCTGCGCCGCCTGCCATGCGTTCCGCGCATGGCGCACTTTGGCGCGACCGGCCTCCGTGATGGTCACAATGCGCTGGCGCGGGTCGGAGCCCGGCGCCACGGTGAGCCAACCGGCTTCCGTCAGCGGCTTCAGGTTGCGGGTCAAGGTGGTGCGCTCGGCACCCAGCAGCGCTGCCAATTGCATCATTGGCAACGCCTGCACGCTGACGTGCACCAGCACTGAAAACTGCGTGGTCTTCAAACCGACGGCGGCCAAGTGGCGGTCATACAAGCGCGAAACGGTGCGCGTCAGTTTGCGCAACTGGAAAAAAGTGCAAGCCTTGGGGATGGCCAGCAAGGCGGGATCAAGCATCATAGGTGTAGCTACACATAGGTATCAGAAAACCATTATAGTGTACGCACACGCATTCCCCCACCACTACACCGAAAGATCACAATGGAATCGACAAACGCCGATGCATGGCTGGCCGAAGAAACCCATATCCGCACCCGCGTCGCGCCATCTGGCGTCGCCAGCCGCGAATATTTGCGCGAGCATAGCGGCAATGAATTTTTGAATGGTATTAATAATGGCAAGACACCACCGCCGCCGATCGCGGAACTGATGGGATTTATCCTCGTCAGTGCGGACAATGGCGTCGTGGTTTTCCAGGGCACACCGGGACCGCAGCATTACAATCCCAGCGGCATGGTGCATGGCGGTTATGCCGCCACTCTGCTCGACACCGCAGTCGGTTGCGCCGTGCATTCTATGCTGCCTGCCGGTAAAGGATTTACCACATTGGAATTGAAGGTCAATTATATTCGGGGCATGAGCGACAAGACCGGGCCGGTTCGCGCGGAAGGTAAAGTTATCACCTTGGGCGGACAAGTGGCAGTGGCGGAAGGACGGATTATCGACGCCAGTGGCAAAATATATGCGCATGCAACGACGACCTGTTTGATATTCGCGCTTTAAATTAAGTTAGCTTAAAAAAATGTAGGGCGGTTTCCGTGAAGCGGAAGCCGCCTTTTTTTATCCACCGACTTCCCATCCACATTTCCTCGGCACTCGCCTACACGCATTGGCGGCTAGGCTTACGTACCAAACCGCCCTGCGGATTTTGGGCCGATGTCGCCAGTTCATGCCAAACCCTGGCACGATCACGCTAGTTTATGGCATTAAAACCCGCAAAATTGCCAGTTTGGGCGCAAAAAAAGCCGGACGCATCGCTGCCGTCCGGCTTTTATAAACTTGTTTTAAAGATCAGTTATCGCGCCGTATCAGTAATGCCACCGCTTCCGCATTAATCCCCTCTTCGCGTCCCACGTAGCCCATGCGTTCATTGGTCTTGGCTTTGACATTCACCTGTCCAACAGAAACCCCCAAGTCTTCCGCAATATTGGCCACCATCAAAGGAATATGTGGCGCCATTTTCGGGCGCTGCACAATAATCGTGCAATCGATATTACCAATATCATAGCCGGTTGCTTTGACACGCTTGGCCGCTTCTCGCAATAACACGCGCGAATCAGCGCCTTTGAATGCCAGATCGGTGTCCGGAAAATGTTTTCCAATATCCCCCAATGCCGCCGCACCAAGGATCGCATCGGTAATCGCATGTAAAAGGGCATCCGCATCGGAATGACCCAATAAACCTTTGACGTGGGGAATATCGACACCGCCGAGTATTAATGGGCGGCCTTCGACCAATTGGTGGCAATCGTAGCCTTGGCCAATACGAAATGGTAATAGAATGCTCATATTCAATCCTGTTCTGGTTGCGCCATATACATTTCCGCAATGCGGATATCGCTAGGCAGTGTCACTTTTAAATTACGCGGATGGCCTTCAATCAGGCGTGGTGAATAACCCAGCATTTCCACCGCGCTGGCGTCATCGGTAATCGCATGGGGATCGGGCGCTTCGCTCAAGGCCCGCAGCAATAGTGCGTAATTGAACATTTGCGGGGTTTGCGCCAGCCACAAGCCGTCGCGCGGCACCGTCGCCAGCGCCGCGCCGCGCGTGCTTTTTACGGTATCGACCACCGGCAACGCCAGCAAACCGCCGCCCTCGGCATCGCCCGCGCCAGCGATCAATTTACGGATCAAACCCGGCGTCAGCCCGGGCCGGGCCGCGTCGTGCACCAGTACCAGATCGCCATCGGCAACGGTTCCGCGCAGCGCCCGCAAGCCATTGAGGATCGAATCCATGCGGGTCGGACCACCGCAGCGCAGCACCGTGACGCCTGATTCAAGCGGCGCGATCACGCTGTCGATATAGCCATCGCCCTCGCTGACGACGATATACGTGTGCGATATCAGCGGGCTGGCCAGGAATGCGTCGGCGGTATGGCGCAGCATGGGCTTGCCGGCGATCGACAAATATTGCTTCGGACTGCCGGCGGCCATGCGGGCGCCGACACCGGCGGCGGGAATCAGCGCGATATTGCGCCGTGAAATGTGTGATAGTTCTGTCATGTTATGTTGGGCACCAGCGGGCTTCAGCGCGGGCGGCGTCCCTGTTGGAGGATGCGTTGGATCTCGCCGTCGCAGGCATTGCTGATGCGCCGGTATTCCTCCGGCGCATCGATCACGCGCTGGGCCGCTTCCGCTTTCGCCAGTTCATTGCGAATAAATGGAATCCAGGAGGCTGACACTTCATGGTTCAGCGCCGATACGGCGGTGCCCTGCGGTGCATAAAACGGTTTGCCCGCGAAGCGCTTGGCCAGCGCATCACGCACCACCTGGTCGGTTTTCGGCAAGTGGTCGAGATAGGCCTGCATGTGGCGGAATTCGTGGGCCAGGATTTCCTTGTAGGCGCAGCTGCCCGGTGCGAATTCGCTGCCGACGTAAATCAGGAAGGGTTTAAAGCTGATGCTGAACGATAATTGCGGCGCGATGCATTCATAGCCACTCAGCGGATCGGGCAAGATCCGCAATTTGACGGGGTTCAGCTGGATCAACGATTCGGCCTTGGTCAAGCCCAGCACAAACTGATTGCTGGCGCCGCGCCCGCCCATGGCGGTCAGCGACCGGTACGACAATTGCGTGTTGACCGAATAGCCATTTTGCTGGGCCGTCAAGATCGAGATGGTTTTATCGAGCGTATCTTCGCACCGCGCCTGGAACACGGTACGCGCAGGCGCGGCCGCGGCATGGCCCGACAGGGCCAGCATCAACAGCGCCAGTAGATTGAACAGGCGCCACCGTATCCGCAGCATCGGCATGGGAATCAGCCCGGCTGCCAGGTCCCGGCCTGGATTTTCTCCAGCCAAAATGCGCCGATGATGGTTTTCACATCGGTAATGGCGCCGCTGCGCACGGCGTCCAGCATCTCGGCCAGCGGCATCGAAATGGTTTCAAGGAATTCGCCGTCATCGAGTCGGGACTGGCCCGCCACCAGGCCGCGCGCCAGATAGATGTCGAGGAATTCGTCGGAGTAGGCGATGGCGTTGTGGATGGTGCAGACGAAATCCCATTGCGACGCCGTATAACCGGTTTCTTCGGCCAATTCGCGCTTGGCGCATTCCAGATGGTCTTCACCGGCCTCGAGCTTGCCTGCGGGCAGTTCGATAAACACGCGGTCGTTGGGATAGCGGAACTGGCGTTCCAGTACGACGTCGCCGTTCTCCAGCACAGGCAGGATCACGACAGCACCGGGATGTTTGATGTATTCGCGGCTGACTTCCTTGCCATCTGGCAAGCGAACCATATCGCGCTGGACTTTCAGGAAGCTGCCGTCGTAGGCAACGCCGCCACTGATGCGGGTTTCTTTCAAGTGCGCATCCATGCGCCCTCCTCGGCTGAGTTCGAAACCCGCAGTGTACAGCTTAGTGACGCGATTTGTGCAGATAGCGCATGGTGAAGCCCGGGAAGGCCAGCACCAGGAAGAAACAGGCGGTGATGGCGTAGAACTCCCAAGTTTGGGGGAACACGCCGCCGATGCGGTTTTCCAGGGCAACGGCAAGACCGCCGACCAGGATATACAGCACCGCCATTTCACCGAGGCGGGCCAGCAGTGGCTTGTGCCACGGCTGCCCGGCCTCGCCGGTTGCGCCTTTCAGCGCGAACACGGCGAACACCTTGTCATTGAAGAATGGCAAATTGGCGCCCGCCACCGCGAGCAGGATCACCAGCCAGCTGGAGGCGCCGATTTCCATATCAGGACGCCAGGGTCTTGGTCATCGCGTGCAGGCACGCGTTGAGCAGCGGGCCTGGGATGATGCCGAAGCCCACCACGGCCGCCGCATTCAGGCCCAGCACCAGTTTGGTGTCGGCGAACACGGAGATCGGCGCGGTATCGGTCGGCTCATCAAACCACATGACTTTGACGACGCGCAGGTAGTAGAACGCACCGATCAGCGAGAACATCACGGCCAGTACGGTCAGCCACGTTGCGCCGGTGTTCAGCACCGCTTGCAGCACCGAGAACTTGGCGGCGAAGCCCACCATTGGCGGCACGCCGGCCAGCGAGAACATCAGCAGCGACATGATCAGCGCGTAACCGGGCGAACGCTTGGACAGGCCCTTGAAGTCGTCGAGTTCTTCGGCTTCGAAACCTTTACGCGACAGCACCATGATCAGGCCGAAGGTACCCAGCGTGGTGAAGACATACACCACCGAGTAGTACAGCGCCGAGCTGTACGCGGCAGCGGCGTTGGATTTATCCACGCCGACCACGCCAGCCATCAGGCCCAGCAGCACGAAGCCCATTTGCGCGATGGTCGAGTACGCCAGCATACGCTTCAGGTTGGTTTGCGCGATCGCCGTCAGGTTACCCACTGCCAACGACAACACGGCCAGGATCATCAGCATTTGCTGCCAATCTTTTGCCAGCGGCAACATGCCTTCCACCAGCAGTCGCACGCAAATGGCGAACGTGGCCAGTTTCGGTGCGGCGCCCAGCAGCAAGGTGACCGGGGTTGGCGAACCTTGATAGACGTCCGGTACCCACATGTGGAATGGCACCGCGCCCAGTTTGAACGCCAGGCCAGCGACCACGAACACCAGGCCAAACACCAGGATGGTCGGCTTGATGGTGCCGCTGGCGGCTTTGATGGCCACTTCCGTCACGTCCAGCGAACCGGTGGCGCCATACAGCATCGAGATGCCATACAGCAGGAAGCCGGAAGCCAGCGCGCCCAGGATGAAGTACTTCATCGCTGCTTCGGTCGAGATCGAATGATCGCGGCGCAGTGCCACCAGCGCGTACAGCGACAGCGACATCAATTCCAGGCCCAGGTAAATGGACAGGAAGTTGTTGCCGGAGATCATCACCATCTGGCCCAGCAGGGCGAACAGCGCCAGGACGTAGAACTCACCGCCCAGCGAATCGCCCAGCATGCCGCGCTGGTGCGCGTACTGGCGCGAATAAATCAAGGTCACGGCCACGGCGCCATACGACGCCAATTTCAGCAGGTTGCCCATCGGGTCGGACACGAACATGTTATTGAACGTGTAGACCGTGGTGCCGGTGTTGTAGTCCGCCAGGCTGAAGAAGGCACAACCGGCCAACGTCAGCAACGACAAGACGTAAGTGATCGAGCGCTTGCTTTCAGACAAGAACATGTCGATCAGCAAGATCGCCGAAGCGGCGATCAGCAGGAAGATTTCAGCGTACAGCGGCGCCAGGTTGGCGGCTTGCTGAGTTGCATCAGGTGTCATCATGGATTCCCGTTATTACTTTTATGGCAGCTTGCTGATGGCTACGTGCTTCAGCAGGTCGGCCACCGAGGTTTGCATCGTGTCGGTGAACGGCGCTGGATACAGGCCCATCGCCAGCACCGCGATCGCCAGGATGCCCAGCATCAGGAATTCGCGGTTGTTGATGTCGGTCAGTTCCGCCACATGGTGGTTGGCCACTTTGCCGAAGATCACGCGCTTGGCCATCCACAGCGAATAAGCGGCGCCGAAGATCACGGCGGTTGCGGCGGCGATACCGGTCAGGAAGTTGAACTGCACGGCGCCAACGATCACCATGAATTCACCGACGAAGCCCGAGGTGGCTGGCAGACCGCAGTTCGCCATCGAGAACAGGATGAAGAAAGCGGCGAAACGCGGCATCTTGTTCACAACGCCACCGTAGTCGGCGATGTTGCGCGAGTGGGCGCGGTCATACAGCACGCCGATGCACAGGAACATCGCACCGGAGATGAAGCCGTGCGACACCATCTGCACGATGGCGCCCTGCACTGCCATGTCGTTGAACATGAAGAAGCCCAGCGTCACAAAGCCCATGTGGGCGATCGACGAATACGCCACCAGTTTCTTCATGTCTTTCTGGACCAGGGCCACCAGGCCGATGTAGATCACGGCGATCAGCGACAGGCCGATGACGAACCAGGCCAGGTCACGCGACGCGTCCGGCACGATCGGCAGCGAGAAACGCAGGAAGCCATAGGCGCCCAGTTTCAGCATGATCGCGGCCAGCACGGCGGAACCGCCGGTCGGCGCTTCCACGTGAACGTCCGGCAACCAGGTGTGGACCGGGAACATCGGCACCTTCACGGCGAAGGCCATGAAGAAGGCGAAGAAGATCAAGGTCTGTTCCGTCATCGACAGTTTCAGCTGATGCCATGCCAGCACGTCGAAGTTGCCCGACTTGTTGTACAGGTAGATGATCGCCACCAGCGTCAGCAGCGAGCCGAAGAACGTGTACAGGAAGAACTTGAACGCCGCGTACACGCGGTTGGCGCCGCCCCACACACCGATGATGATGTACATCGGGATCAGGGTCGCTTCAAAGAAGAAGTAGAACAGCAAGCCGTCCAGCGACGCGAACACGCCGATCATCAGGCCCGACAGGATCAGGAAGGCGCCCATGTACTGGGCCACGCGTTCCTGGATCACTTCCCAGGCCGAAATCACGACGATGATGGTGATGAAGGCCGTCAGTGGAATGAACCACAGCGACAGACCGTCCACGCCGAGCGAGTACCAGATATTGAAGCGTTCGATCCAGGCCGATTTTTCAGCGAACTGGATGCCGTGGTGGGCATTGTCGAAACGCGTGATCAGCGGCAGCGTCGGCAGCAGCGAGACGATGGAACCGATCAGCGCCAGGACACGCACCAGGCCGGCGCGCGAGTCGCGGCCGATCGCCAGAATGATCAGGCCGAACAGTACCGGCAGCCAGATCGACAGGCTCAGGTAAGGAGTAGCACTAAATAAAGTTGTTGACTGCATCTTATTCTCTTTGCGTGTCAGCGGTTAAGCTTGCCAAAACGGCAGGAAGTAGACCAGGAAACCGACGATGCCCAGGATCATAACGAACGCATAGTGGTAGATGTAACCGGTCTGCGCCAAGCGGGTCAGCGACGAGAACCAGCCCACCACTTTGGCGGAACCATTGACCACCAGGCCGTCGATCAGGGTACGGTCGCCCACATTCCACAGGCCGTTGCCCAGCAGGCGCGCGCCGCCGGCGAACACCACTTCATTGAACTTGTCCATGTAGTACTTGTTGTCCAGCAGCGTATGGATCGCTTTGAACTTGGCATAGAACCATGCCGGTACTTTTGGATTGATCATGTAGCAGTAGTAAGCCGTCGCCACGCCGCCAATTGCCAGCCACAGCGGCAGCGTAAACACCGCGTGCGTCACCATGCCGATCGCGCCACCGTGGTGGTGGAACATCTCGGACAGCTTGGCCATTGCTTCGTGTTTCGCATCGACGAAGATCACGCCATCGAAGAACGAGCCATGCAGCATCGGTTCGATCGCGAAGAAGCCGATCAGTACCGACGGGATCGCCAGCATCACCAGCGGGAACCAGACCACGAATGGCGATTCATGCGGTTTTTCGCCAGGGCCCAGGCCATGGTGGCCGTGGTCGTCTTCCTCGTCATGGTGATCGTGCGCATCATCATGCTTTGCCGCGGCATGCTTGTCGGCCGCCTTGTGGTCATGCGCGTGATGGTCATGGGCGTGCGCCTTGCCGAAGCGCTCTTCGCCGTGGAACACCAGGAAGTACATGCGGAACGAGTAGAACGCGGTCACGAACACACCGGCCAGCACGGCAAAGTTGGCAAAGCCAGCGCCGGCGATATGGGTTTCATGCACGGCTTCGATGATCGAATCCTTCGAGTAGAAACCCGAGAACAGTGGGGTACCGATCAGGGCCAGCGAGCCCAGCAGCGAAGTGATCCAGGTGATCGGCATGTACTTGCGCAGGCCGCCCATGTTGCGGATGTCCTGGTCGTGGTGCATGCCGATGATCACGGAACCGGCGCCCAGGAACAGCAGTGCCTTGAAGAACGCGTGGGTCATCAGGTGGAATACCGCCACCGAGTAGGCCGAGGCGCCCAGTGCCACGGTCATGTAGCCCAGTTGCGACAGCGTCGAGTACGCAACGACACGTTTGATGTCGTTCTGGATGATGCCCAGGAAGCCCATGAACAGCGCGGTGATCGAACCAATCACCAGCACGAACGACAGCGCGGTGTCCGACAGTTCGAACAGCGGCGACATGCGCGACACCATGAAGATACCGGCGGTCACCATGGTTGCCGCGTGGATCAGTGCGGAAATCGGGGTCGGGCCTTCCATCGAGTCCGGCAGCCACACGTGCAGCGGGAACTGGGCCGATTTACCCATCGCGCCGATAAACAGGCAGATACACGCCACCGACAGCAAGCTCCAGTCGAACCAGGCCAGGTGCTCCGTTGCCAGCACGTCTTTCAGTGCGAAGATTTCGGTGTACTTCATGGTGCCGGTGTGCGCCACCAGCAGGCCGATGCCCAGGATGAAGCCGAAGTCACCCACACGGTTGACCAGGAATGCCTTCATGTTGGCGACGATCGCGGTCGGACGGGTATACCAGAAACCGATCAGCAGATACGACACCAGGCCCACCGCCTCCCAGCCGAAGAACAGCTGCAGCATGTTGTTGGACATGACCAGCATCAGCATCGAGAAGGTGAACAGCGAGATGTAGGAGAAGAAGCGGTTGTAGCCTTCATCGTCCTTCATGTAGCCAATCGTATAGATGTGCACCATCAGCGACACGAACGTCACCACGCACATCATCATGGCCGACAGCGAATCGATCTGGAAGCCAACTTCCAGTTTCATGCCAGCGACCGTCATCCACGTATAGATGGTCTCGTTAAACGTTGCGCCGTTTTTGACTTCGAGGAACGTCATAAACGACAGCACGAACGACATCAGCACGCCCAGGATGGTGGCGCTGTGCGCCACCTTGCGGCCGATCAGATTCCCGAAAAACCGGGTACCGAACAAACCGGCGACCGCGGAGCCTGCCAGCGGCGCCAGTGCGACGGTAAGTAGGATGTTAGGGTTAATCCCCGCCATGTTGAACCTTAATGTTTATTATTCGAAATTTTCGATCCCGGTCAGCCTTTGAGGCTGTCCAGGTCTTCCACATTGATGGTGTCCAGGTTACGGAACATCACCACCAGAATCGCCAGGCCGATCGCCGATTCAGCGGCGGCCACGGTCAGGATGAAGAAGACAAAGATCTGACCGGCCGCGTCGCCCAGGTAATGCGAGAAGGCGACGAAGTTCATGTTCACCGCCAGCAGCATCAGTTCGATGGCCATCAGCAAAACGATGATGTTTTTGCGGTTCAGGAAAATACCGACGATCGAGATTGCGAACAGGATCGCGCCCAGGACCAGGTAGTGAGCCAGCGATAAGGTCATGGGGCCTCCTTGGTTGCGTTGGTGGTGGCCGGACGGTTGTTGACGGCATCCATCTTCACGATGCGCAGACGGTCGTTACGTTTGACACGCACCGCGTCAGCCGGATCGAAGTACTTGATGTCCTTGCGCTTGCGCAGGGTCAGGGCCACAGCGGCAATGATCGCCACCAGCAGCACGGCCGCCGCGATTTCAAACGCGTAGATGTACTTGGTGTAGATCAGCAGACCGAGCGCCTTGGTGGTGCCGATCATGCTGGCGCCTTCCGGCGCGGTCATGCCGTTGATGCCGAACGAACGCCACAGCACGGACGCCATTTCCAGCACGATCACGCCGCCCACCAGGCCCGCCATTGGCAGGTAACCCCAGAAGCCTTCGCGCAACTTGGCGTTATTGATGTCCAGCATCATGACGACGAACAGGAACAACACCATCACGGCGCCCACGTACACCAGGATCAGTACGATGGACAGGAATTCGGCTTTCAGCAGCATCCAGATGCCGCCAGCCTGGAAAAACGCCAGCACCAGGAACAGGGCAGCCTGTACCGGGTTGGGGGCGGTGATAACGCGCAGCGACGACAACACCAGGATGGTCGCGAACACGTAGAATAAAACGCTAGTAAAGTCCATATCTTCTTATCGATTCCCGGTTGCGATCAGCGGAACGCTGCATCCGTTTCACGGTTGGCGGCGATTTCCGCTTCATAGCGGTCACCCACGGCCAGCAGCATCTCTTTGGTGTAATACAGGTCGCCGCGTTTCTCGCCGTGGTATTCCAGCACGTGGGTTTCCACGATGGAGTCCACTGGGCACGATTCTTCGCAGAAGCCGCAGAAGATGCATTTGGTCAGGTCGATGTCATAGCGCGTGGTACGGCGCGAACCGTCATCACGCTGCTCGGACTCGATCGTGATCGCCATGGCCGGGCACACCGCTTCGCACAGTTTGCAGGCGATGCAACGCTCTTCACCATTCGGATAGCGGCGCAGCGCGTGCAGGCCACGGAAGCGCGGCGAAATCGGCGTCTTCTCTTCCGGGTACTGCACGGTGATCTTGCGCGCGAACATGTACTTGCCCGTCAGGGCCATGCCTTTGATCAGTTCCGACAGCATCAGGCTGCCGAAGAAATCTTTAACTTTTTCCATTATTCGCTTCCTTACTTCCAAATATTCCAGGACGTCTGCATGACGCCGGCCACCAGCACCAGCCACACCAGGGTCAGAGGGATAAACACCTTCCAGCCCAGACGCATGATCTGGTCATAGCGGTAACGTGGGAAGGTACCGCGCACCCAGATAAAGATCGACACGATGCAGAAGGTCTTGGCGAACAGCCAGAAGAAGCCGCCGAAACCACCACCGATATCGAGGAACTTGACCGGAGCCGACCAGCCGCCCAGGAACATGATCGAGGCCAGCACGCCGATCAGGATCATGTTGGCGTATTCGGCCAGCATGAACATCGCGTACGACATACCCGAGTATTCCACCATGTGGCCGGCCACGATTTCCGACTCGCCTTCGACCACGTCGAACGGGTGGCGGTTGGTCTCGGCCAGACCGGAGGTCAGGTAGATCACGAACAGCGGCAGCAGCGGCAGCCAGTTCCACGACAGGAAGTTCAGGCCCATGTCGGCCATTTGACCTTTCTGCTGGCTGATGACGATGTCGATGAAGTTCAGCGAACCGGACACCATCAGGATCACCACCAACACGAAGCCCAGCGGGATCTCATACGAAATCATCTGTGCCGACGCGCGCATCGCGCCCAGGAACGAGTACTTCGAGTTGGACGACCAGCCGGCGATGATGATGCCGTACACCTCCATCGACGTGATCGCCAGCAGCACCAGCATACCGGCGTTGACGTTGGCCAGAATCGCTTCCGGACCGAACGGCACCACCGACCAGGCGGCCAGCGCCGGCATGATGGTCATGATCGGACCGATCACGAACAAGCCCTTGGAGGCCTTCGATGGCACCACGATTTCCTTCAGCAGCAGCTTCAGTGCGTCGGCGATCGGTTGCAGCAGGCCGGCCGGACCAACACGGTTCGGGCCGATACGGATCTGGATCCAGCCGATCAGCTTGCGCTCCCACAGCGTCAGGTAGGCCACCAGACCCAGCAGAGGCATCATGACGCACAGCAGCTTGATCATGGTCCAGGCCAGCGGCCAGACCGGACCCAGCAATGCGGAGCCCTGGGTTTGGATGGTTGTTACGAACTCAGGCAACGCCATTACTTGGCCTCCTTGGCGATGGTGACAGGACCAAACATCGCGCCCAGAGCGGCGGTCGATGCGTGGGCGGCGGCAACGCGTACCACGTTGGCTGGCAGGCCGGCTTCGATCAGGGCTGGCAGCACAGCGGCGCCATTGCCCTGGGAAACTTTAACCTTGTCGCCAGCCACAATGCCCAGCTTGTCCGCCAGCGCTTTCGACACGCGCACCGATGGTGCGGCGCCGTCCGGCGTGGCCAGCAGCGGGCCGGAACGGCGCGCCAGGGCGTCAGCGAAGTGGATCGGCACATCGGCCAGGCGTTCCAGCAACTGGTCGCCGGAACCAACCTTGGCGGCCACCGGCGCCGCTTTCGCGACGTTGTTCAGCTTGGCCGACAGATCGGTCACACCAGCGCCGAACAGTTCGTCGCGGATCGCTTCCGAGGTGTCGTAGTCGAAGCCCGACAGGCCCAGGATGTTGCCCAGTACGCGCAGCACTTTCCAGGCCGGGCGCGCGTTGGCGGCAGGCTTGACGGTGCCGTTGAACGATTGCGCGCGGCCTTCGGCGTTGACGAAGGTGCCGGAGGTTTCGGCGAACGGCGCGATCGGCAGCAGCACGTCGGCGAAGTCGGCGCCATGCTTGAAGGCCGACATCACCACCACCATCTCGGCGCCCTTGACGGCGGCGATGGCTTGCTGCGGGTTGGCCGCATCGAGTTCCGGTTCCACGTTCAGCAGCACGTAGGCTTTTTTCGGCGCCGAGAAGGCTGGCGCGGCGTTTTTCGCGTGCGCGCCGACCAGGTAGCCGCCGACCGTGTTGGCCGCTTCCACCAGGTAACCCAGTTTGGCGCCGGTCTGCTCGGCGATCCACTGCGCGGCAGCGTGCAATTGCGATGCCTGTGGGTGCGCGGCAGCGGCGTTACCCAGGAACACGGCTTTGCGTTCACCCGACAGCAGCGAAGCAGCGATGGCCTTGGCCGCGTCCGACGCTTCAATCCCGTCGAAACCAGCAGGAGCCGCGACTTCTTTGGCGCTTGCCACCGCCACCACCACTTGCGACAGCGCGGCCAGCCATTCGGATGGCGCGGCGATCAGTTTATTCGCGGTGGTGATCAGGTTTTCTTCGTCCGCGCCATGCAGCACCGACAGTTTCGCGCCGGATTTGACGGCGGCGCGAATGCGGGTCGCCAGCAGCGGGTGGTCCTTGCGCAGGAACGAGCCGATGACGAACACGCGTTGCAGCGTGGTGACGTCACTGATCGGCATACCCAGCCAAGGTGTCACCTGACCGTCGAGCGCGAAATCGGACTGGCGCAGACGGAAGTCGACGTTGTCCGAACCGACCGCGCGGGTCAGTTTTTGCAGCAGGTGCAGTTCTTCCACCGTCGAATGCGCGGTTGCATACGAGGCGATCGAATCGGCGCCGTGTTCGTGCTTGATGTTCTTCAGGCCGTGCGCCACGTATTCCAGCGCGGTCTGCCAATCGACTTCTTTCCATTGGCCGCCCTGCTTGAGCATCGGCTGCGTCAGGCGCTCGTCGCTGCCCAGCGCTTCGTACGAGAAGCGGTCCTTGTCGGAAATCCAGCACTCGTTGACCGCGTCGTTTTCCAACGGCAGCACGCGCATGACTTTACCGTTTTTCACTTGCACGATCAGGTTCGAACCGAGCGAGTCGTGCGGCGACACGGATTTGCGGCGCGACAGTTCCCACGAACGGGCGCTGTAGCGGAATGGCTTCGACGTCAGTGCGCCCACCGGGCACAGGTCGATCATGTTGCCGGACATTTCCGACGACACGGCTTCGCCAACAAAGGTCGTGATTTCCGAGTGTTCGCCGCGACCAATCATGCCCAGTTCCATCACGCCGGCCACTTCCTGGCCAAAACGTACGCAACGGGTGCACTGGATGCAACGCGACATTTCCTGCATCGACACCAGCGGGCCGGCTTCCTTCGGCGTCACCACGCGCTTTTCTTCTTCGTAGCGCGAGGTGTTCTTGCCGTAGCCGACCGCCAGATCTTGCAGCTGGCATTCGCCGCCCTGGTCGCAGATCGGGCAATCCAGCGGGTGGTTAATCAACAGGAATTCCATCACCGACTTCTGAGCGTGGACCGCTTTATCGGAAGCGGAGCGCACGACCATACCGGCCGACACGGGCGTGGCGCAAGCAGGCAAAGGCTTCGGCGCCTTTTCCACTTCGACCAGGCACATGCGGCAGTTTGCTGCGATCGACAATTTCTTGTGATAGCAGAAGTGCGGGATGTAGGTACCCAGTTTGTTGGCAGCATCCATCACCATGCTACCAGCAGGGACTTCGACTTTCTTGCCGTCTATTTCGATTTCAACCATGGTGAGTTACGCAGGCTTAGAGGTAAGCGGGCACCAAGCAATGCTTGTGCTCGACGTGATATTCAAATTCTTCGCGGAACTGCTTGACGAAGGCGCGTACCGGCATCGCGGCGGCATCGCCCAGCGCGCAGATCGTGCGGCCCTGGATGTTGTCGGCGATGGAGTTCAGCATGTCCAGATCCGACGGACGGCCTTGGCCGTGCTCGATACGGTGGACCATGCGGTACATCCAGCCGGTGCCTTCACGGCACGGCGTGCACTGGCCGCACGACTCTTCAAAGTAGAAGTACGCCAGGCGTTCCAGCGCCTTGACCATGCAGCGGGTCTCGTCCATGACGATGATCGCGCCCGAACCCAGCATCGAACCGGACTTGGCGATCGAGTCGTAATCCAGGTCGGTGTTCATCATCAGTTCGCCACGCACCACCGGCGCCGACGAACCGCCGGGAATCACGGCCTTGATCTTTTTACCGCCGCGCATGCCGCCGGCCAGTTCCAGGAACTTGGCGAACGGCGTGCCCAGTGGCACTTCATAGTTGCCTGGACGCTCGACGTCGCCCGAGATCGAGAAGATCTTGGTGCCGCCGTTGTTCGGCTTGCCCATCGCCAGATAGTTTTCCGCGCCCATGTTCAGGATGAACGGGACGGCGGCAAAGGTTTCCGTGTTGTTGATGGTGGTCGGCTTGCCATACAGGCCGAACGAGGCCGGGAATGGCGGCTTGAAGCGTGGCTGGCCTTTTTTGCCTTCCAGCGATTCGAGCAGCGCGGTTTCTTCGCCGCAGATGTAGGCGCCGTAGCCATGGTGCGCATGCAGCTGGAAGCTGAAGTCGCTGCCCATGATCTTGTCGCCCAGGAAGCCCGCCGCGCGCGCTTCTTCCAGCGCTTCTTCAAAGCGCAGGTATTCCTGGAAGATCTCGCCGTGGATGTAGTTGTAGCCGACGGTGATGCCCATCGCGTACGCGCCGATGGCCATGCCTTCGATCAGGGCGTGCGGATTGTAGCGAATGATGTCGCGGTCCTTGAAAGTGCCCGGCTCGCCCTCATCTGTATTGCAGACGAGGTACTTTTGACCAGGGAACTGACGCGGCATGAAGCTCCACTTCAAACCAGTAGGAAAACCAGCGCCGCCACGGCCGCGCAGGCCCGACGTTTTCAGGTCGGCGATGATCGCTTCCGGCGTGATTTTTTCTTCGATGATGCGGCGCAGCGCCGAATAGCCGCCACGTTTCACGTAGTCGGCCAAGTGCCAGTTATCGCCGGTCAAATCCTTGAGGATCAGCGGCTGGATGTGACGGTCGTGCAGACAGGTCATTTCTTCAATTCCTCCACCAGGGCGTCGATCTTGTCGTTGCTCATGAACGAGCACATGCGGTGGTTATTCACCAGCATCACCGGTGCGTCGCCGCACGCGCCCATGCACTCGCCTTCCATCAGCGTGAATTCGCCGTCGGCGGTGGTGTCGCGGTAGTCGATACCCAGTTTCTGTTTCAGGTGATGGGCGGCGCGTTCGCCGCCGGACAACGCACATGGCAGGTTGGTGCACACGGTGATCTTGTGCTTGCCGACCGGCTTCAGGTTGTACATATTGTAGAAGGTGGCGACTTCCTGCACGGCGATGGCAGGCATGCCGATATAGTCGGCCAGTTCCTTCATGACCTCAGGGGAAACCCAGCCCAGTTCAACCTGGGCATGAGCCAGCGAGGCCATCACGGCCGACTGGCGCTGGTCAGCCGGATACTTGGCCAACTCGCGGTCGATTTTTTTATAGCACTGCTCAGATAACAACATTCTTTTTGCCTCTCGGACTTAGCGATCTTAGCGGTCAGGTTATCGGTCAATGCTGCCGAACACGATGTCCTGCGTACCAATGATGGTCACGGCATCGGCGATCATGTGGCCTCGCGCCATTTCATCGAGCGACGCCAGGTGGGCGTAGTCGGGTGCGCGCAGCTTCATGCGGTACGGCTTATTCGCGCCGTCCGATATCAGGTAGACGCCGAATTCGCCTTTCGGATGTTCCACCGCGCTGTATGCTTCGCCTGGTGGGACGTGGAACCCTTCGGTAAACAGCTTGAAGTGGTGGATCAGCGATTCCATGTTGGTTTTCATGTCCACGCGCGATGGCGGCGCCACCTTGCGGTTGTCCGTGATCACCGGGCCCGGATTATTGCGCAGCCACTCCACGCACTGCTTGATGATGCGGTTCGACTGACGCAGCTCTTCAATACGCACCAGGTAACGGTCATAGCAGTCGCCGTTGGTACCGATTGGAATATCGAAGTCCATCAAGTCGTACACTTCATACGGCTGCTTCTTGCGCAAGTCCCAGGCAATGCCCGAACCGCGCAGCATGGCGCCACTGAAGCCCATCGCCAGCGCATCTTCCGGGCTGACGACACCGATACCGACGGTCCGTTGCTTCCAGATACGATTGTCGGTCAGCAGCGTTTCGTATTCATCGACATAGGTCGGGAAACGGCGCGTGAAGTCTTCAATGAAGTCCAGCAACGAACCCTGGCGGTTTTCGTTCAGTTCCTTGATGGTCTTGGCGGACTTGATCGGCGATTGCTTGTGCTGCGGCATCGCATCAGGCAGGTCGCGGTAGACACCGCCCGGGCGGTAGTACGCGGCGTGCATACGGGCGCCGGACACGGCTTCGTAGCAGTCGAACAAGTCTTCGCGGTCGCGGAACGCGTACAGGAACGGGCCCATGGCGCCCACGTCCAGCGCGTGCGCGCCCAGCCACATCAGGTGGTTCAGGATGCGGGTGATTTCATCGAACATCACGCGGATGTACTGCGCGCGCAGCGGCACTTCCAGGCCCAGCAGCTTCTCGATGGCCATCACGTACGCGTGCTCGTTGCACATCATCGACACGTAGTCGAGACGATCCATGTAAGGCACGGACTGCAGGTAGGTCTTTTGTTCCGCCAGCTTTTCGGTGGCGCGGTGCAGCAGGCCGATATGCGGGTCGGCACGCTGAATCACCTCGCCGTCCAGTTCCAGCACCAGGCGCAGCACGCCGTGCGCCGCCGGGTGCTGCGGACCAAAGTTCAGGGTGTAATTCTTAATCTCAGCCATTTTTACTTCCCGTAGTTTTCTTCGCGGATCACGCGCGGCACGTTTTCGCGCGGATCGATGGTCACAGGCTGGTAGATGACGCGCTTTTGCGCTTCGTCGTAGCGCATTTCCACATAGCCCGATACCGGGAAGTCCTTGCGGAATGGGTGGCCCATGAAACCGTAGTCGGTCAGGATGCGGCGCAGGTCGTTGTGACCTTCGAAGATGATGCCGTACATGTCGAACGCTTCACGCTCGAACCAGTTCGACACGCGCCACAGCGAGGTGACGGAGGCCACCACCGGCAGCTCGTCGTCTTCGGCGAACACGCGCACGCGCACGCGCCAGTTGTGCTTGACGGACAGCAGGTGCGACACGGCCGCGAAACGCAAACCGTCCCACGCGCCTTCGCCGTAGGTCGAATAGTCGACACCGCACAGGTCGATCAGCTGATCGAAACCGAGTGCGGCGTTGTCGCGCAGCGTCTGCATGACGTTGTAGTAATCAACGGCCTTCACCACCAGGGTGACTTCCCCCAGCGCGACCGTCGTGGTAACGCGTTCGCCCAGCGCGGCGGCCAGGGCGGATTGCAATACTTCCAGTTGTGTACTCATATTTTTTCAGCGCCCCGATTAGCGTGCGATCGTGTTGGTACGCTTGATCTTGTTCTGCAGTTGCAAGATGCCGTACAACAGCGCTTCCGCGGTCGGCGGGCAGCCCGGCACGTAGACGTCCACCGGCACCACGCGATCGCAGCCGCGTACCACGGAATACGAATAGTGGTAGTAGCCGCCGCCGTTCGCGCACGAACCCATGGAGATCACCCAGCGCGGTTCCGACATCTGGTCGTACACCTTGCGCAGGGCCGGCGCCATCTTGTTGCACAGCGTGCCGGCCACGATCATCACGTCGGACTGGCGCGGCGATGGGCGGAACACCACGCCAAAGCGGTCCAGGTCGTAACGGGCAGCGCCCGCATGCATCATTTCAACCGCGCAGCAGGCCAGGCCGAACGTCATCGGGAACATCGACCCGGTACGCGCCCAGTTGATCAGCTTGTCGGCTGTGGTGGTGATGAAACCTTCGTTTAATACGCCTTCAATAGCCATGGCTTATTCCCAATCAAGGGCACCTTTCTTCCAGATATACCAAAAACCGACCACGAATTCAGCGATGAACACCATCATCGTGACAAAACCTTGCCAGCCCAGTTCGCGCATCGAGACGCCCCATGGGAAGAAGAATGCCGTTTCCAGGTCGAACAGAATAAACAGAATTGCGACGAGGTAGTAACGCACGTCGAATTTCATGCGCGCATCTTCGAACGCTTCGAAGCCGCACTCGTAGGGGGACAGTTTTGCCGTATCAGGCTTGTGCGGGCCGAGCAGACGGCCCAGGACCTGCGGGACTACGCCGACACCAATGCCGACGAGAAGGAACAGGAGGACGGGGAAGTAATTTTCGAGGTTCACGGTGATTGAGCTTAATGTTGAACGTTCGGTTGAGATGACACCGCGGTCACACCGCGGCGTGAGCGCCTGCCCCATACGGAACACAGCGTCGTTGCGGCCTCTCACCGTGCAGCGCACTGGCTTCGTTGCCACGCCTGACTACGTTCAGTATAAAACAAGCTCTGCCGCCCTTTTCCAGCCACCGCACAACTACACTGGGCAGGAACCGGGCTAAACATCCTCGTAAAAAAACCAGCGGTTGGACAGGGCTAACAACCCAGGCCTCCTTGCTGGCTTTTCTCATTATGGTGCCGACGACGAGACTCGAACTCGTACAGCTTGCGCCACTACCCCCTCAAGATAGCGTGTCTACCAATTTCACCACGTCGGCGTTAGGACGACTATTCTAATCGAATTCAGCGTTTTTGTTAATGCGAATTGCGCTTAAACAAGAAGAAAAACGAACAAACTTGACTAAAATTATCTAGTACTCGGATTACTTCTGCTGCGCCGGAGCTGCAGCAGGCGCCACTGGAGCGGACGCGGCCGGTGCGCTGGCAGGCACGGCGGCGGCAGGAACGCCAGCAGCGGCAGGCACACCATCCGCCGGGGCGGCAGGGGCCACACCAGGAATCGCGCCAGCGCCCTTCACTGGCGCCGGCGCGGCCGGCGCCGCTTTGTAGTTCTCCAACACGCCACCGCCGGTGCTGCTGGAACGGTGGGTGGCCATCGAGGCCAGCGCCAGCGTCGCGCCGAAGAAAATCGCGGCGGCGAAGGCGGTGGACTTCGACATGAAGTTCGACGAACCGCTGGCACCAAACAAGCTGCCCGATGCGCCGGAACCAAAAGCGGCCCCCATATCGGCGCCTTTACCATGCTGCAACAGCACCAGGCCGATAATGGCCAGCGCCGACAAAACCTGCACAATGATGATTACGTTATAAAAAGCGTTCATTTATTTCTATTCCAGTTGAATTAATCTGCCGCGTAAATAATGCCAAGGAAGTCCGCCGACTTCAGGGCCGCGCCGCCAATCAGGCCGCCATCGATATCCGGTTGCGCCAGCAACTCCCTGGCGTTGTCCGGTTTCATGCTGCCACCGTACAGGATTTGCATGCCTTGCGCGATCTCGGCGCTGCGGCCCGCCAACTGCTTGCGCAGTTCCGCGTGCACTTCCTGCGCCATGGCCGGCGTGGCAGTCTTACCGGTACCGATGGCCCATACCGGCTCGTAAGCCAGCACGATGTTCGCCAGCGACGCCGCATCCAGCACGTCCATCACCGCCTGCAACTGCGCGCACACGATGACATTGGTCTGGCCGGCCTCACGCTGGACCAACGTTTCACCCACACACACCACCGGGGTCAGGCCGGCATTGACTGCCGCCAGCGCCTTTTGCGCCACCAGTTCATTCGATTCGCCGTGGTAAGCACGGCGCTCCGAGTGACCGACGATGGCGTAACGGCAACCGAAATCATTGAGCATCGAGGCCGCCACCTCACCGGTGTAGGCGCCGGCCGCATGAGCCGACACATCCTGCGAACCCCAGGCCACCGGCGAACCGGCCAGCACTTGCTGGCACTGGGCCAGATAAGGAGCCGGGGCGCACACCGCCGTATCCGCTTGTTGGGCCTGTTTGGCGGCCAGGCCGGCAGTAATGCCCGACAACAGCGTATTGATGCTGTCTCGGCTGCCATTCATCTTCCAATTGCCGATTACAAGTTTGCGTCGCATAGTAGCCTAAAATTCAATAACCCGTTATTTTAGCGCGAGGCGTTAATCGGGGTCAAAGAATACCGCAGAATAGCGTTGCCTTGGCTGTGTTTTGTTAATCTATCTGCAACATTATTTTACCGATGTGGGTGCTGCTTTCCATCAGCGCATGGGCCTGGGCCGCCTGCTCCAGCGGAAAGGTCTGGAAGATCACGGGCCGGATCGCCCCCTGTTGCAGCAGCGGCCAGACCGTGGCCTGCAATTGCGCGGCGATGCGCCCCTTGAATTGCGCCGAACGGGGACGCAGGGTGGAACCAGTCACCGTCAAGCGCCGTCGCAGCACCTGCCCCATGTCCAGCGTACCCTTGGCGCCGCCCAGCAGCGCGATGATGGCGATCCGGCCATCATCGGCCAGGCAGCTGATTTCACGCGGCAGGTAATCACCACCCACCATGTCGAGAATGACGTCGGCGCCCTTCCCAGCCGTCAGCTCCTTGACCACGGCGGCGAAATCCTCGGTCTTGTAATTGATGCCGCGCTGCGCGCCCAGTCGCTCGCAGGCGCGCGCCTTGTCGTCGCTGCCGGCGGTGGCGAACACACGGTGGCCCAGCGCGCTGGCCAACTGGATCGCCGTCACGCCAATGCCGGACGTGCCACCCTGCACCAATAACGTTTCGCCGGCCGCCAGTTGCGCGCGGTCGAACACATTGCTCCAGACGGTAAAAAAGGTTTCCGGCAGCGACGCCGCTTCCAGCGCGCTCAAGCCTTGCGGCACCGGCAGCACTTGCTGCACCGGGGCCGTGCAGTACTCCGCATAGCCGCCGCCCTGCGCCAGCGCGCAGACCAGATCGCCGAATTTGAATGGCGTCCCCGCCAGATCGCCACCGACGATTTCTCCCGCCACTTCCAGCCCGGGAATGTCGGACGCACCCGGCGGCGGCGCATAGCTGCCCAGGCGCTGGAACACATCGGGACGGTTAATGCCGGCGGCCTGCACCTTGATCAGCAGCTCACCGGCTTTCGGTTCGGGAATGGGACGGTCGCACAGCCGCAGCACATCGGGTGCGCCGGGCTGGGTGATTTCGATAGCGCGCATAGGGACCCTTTCGATGGAAAGGGCGATTGTAACGTGGGCGGGCCGGGCGCGCAGGACACCCCCGGCCGCCAGAATGGCTTAACCGCCGCCGGTACGCGAATGGCGCGGCAACGGCGTATTGAGCCGCCAGTTGGCCGACAGCGCCTGACCTTCCTCGATCTGCTCCGCCGTCATTTTTTTCGCAATGGCGGCGCGCTGCTCGACCGCATTGGCATTGCCGGCCGCCGCCGACAGGTTCCACAGCATGTAGGCCAACACGTTATCCTGCGGCATGCCGCCGATGTGATACCGGTACATCAGCCCCAGTACCTGCTGCGCGTCCGCATGGCCCTGCTCGGCCGCCTTGCGGAACCAGGTAATGGCCTGCTTGTGGTCCTGAATCACCGCATTACCGGTGTAATACATGGCGCCCACCACGTATTGCGCATCGGCCTTACCCTTGTGCGCGGCCTTGCGGTGCCAGTTCATCGCTTGCTTGTAGCTTTGCTGCACGCCGCGGCCCATGTAATACATCAAGCCAAGCAAATGCTCGGCATCGGTATTGCCGGCGCGGGCCAGCGGTTCAATTTCTTTGTACGCAACCGTATAGTTGCGGTTGTTGTAGGCGGTCGCCCCTTCCGCAAAGCCGGCATAAGCGGGGCTGCCCAACGCCCCCCATGCCACACCGGCCGCGGTGATGATTCGTAGTAGTCTTTTCATTTTTAGTCGGTTGTCTCTTCCGGCTTTAGCGGTTTCCCGCATTATTTTTTACTTCCAGCGCACCTTGCCCAGGCCATCCACGCTGACGCTGCGGTTTTGCGGCTGCCCGTACACGGTGACGGAACCCAGCCCGGACAGGCTCAAGGTGGCGTTTTGCTTGGCGGTCACGGTGGCGTTCCCCAGTCCACTCAAATCGATGTTGACGCTGTCGGCCTGGAACTGCTGCGCATTCAAGCCGCCCAGTCCGCCCAGGGTGGCCTTCAGGGTCTTGCTGCGCCCCCCCAGGGTCACATAGCCGGCGCCCTGCAAATCAAGTTCGATGCGGTCGTTGTCCGAGGCCCAGATATGCATGCTGCCGACGCCACCGAGATTGGCGCGGATGCTGCGGTAGTCACACGACACCTTCATGCTGCCCGCGCCATCGAGGGTCAGTTGCAGGTCATCGCCGGAAAACCCGGCCACTTCCGTCGTCCCCACGCCTTCCGACACCAGTTCGCGCAGCGCCGGCAACACCAGTTCCGCCTTGATGGTGTTGCGGCCAAACTTGTAGCCATGCGCCTCTGTATCGAGGTGCAAGGTATCGCCGGTCTGTACCGTCGATACCTTGGCGACATAACGCTTGTCGCCGGTCACGGTCAGCGATGGCGTATCGCCGCGCCGCAACTTCAACTCGATCACGCCGTCCAACTTGACGCGCACAACGCGCGCATCGACCGCGCGGGTTTCCGTGGTGATATCGTCGGCGGCGCTGGCCCTGGCAATGGCGCCGGCAAACAAGCAGATGGCCGCCAGTACGGCGCCGATGCGGAAAGTTTTTATCATCATGTTCGGGTTCCTGTGAGATGCCGCCAGTTTAACCCGCGATGGCCGCCTTTTCCGCCGCCGTCAGGCGCTTGGCCGAGATCACCACGACCGGCACCTTGCCTGCATGGGCCGACGCAGACGATGGCTGATCCAGCGTCGGCGCGGGGCGTGGCGTGTTGCGCGCCAGCGCTTCCGAGGACAGGCCCAGCACCAGCGTGGCGGCGACGAAGATGATTTCCATATTTTTAGCGATGTTCATTGTTGTTCTCCCTGTGGTGTTCGTGTAGCGATTCGGTATGGTTGAACTATACCGATCCGCCCCTTGATCCCGATCAGGATTGCGATGAACTGCGAAAAACGGCGACCAGACGTCAATTTCCAGGGATTTCGCTGTTCCCGGGGCTGGCCGGGGTGCCGCACGCATGGCAAAAACGGCTGAACGCGCTCTTGCGCGCCTGGCAGGCGCCGCAATGGTTGAACAGCCCGATGCCGCAGTGGGGGCAAAAGTCGCGCACCGGGTCTTTCAAGTCGGCCGGACGCTCGCAGCCGGGACAGACGCCTTTGCCCAGCCGCGCCAGCGCCACGTCATACGCCAACGTCTGACGGCGCTGGCTGTCCGGCAGCGCTTCGGCCGCCTTTTGGCGGTCAAGGTAGCGTTGCAACGAGACGATGGCTTGCCGTCCGACCAGCACGGTCAGCGCAATGCCGACGATGTAGCGCACATAACCGCCATAGCTGGGCAGGTACGGCACCAGTTCGACAAAGAACGCAAACGCGGCGAAATAAATAAAACCCCAGACAAAGGGCCAATACTGGCTCTTGCGGTACTGGCGGAACAGCCAGATGGCGGCCACCAGCAACGGCAAGGTCAATAACAGGCGATAGCCGAACACGCGCAACTCTTGCGCCCGCAGCGCGGACTGGTAAGCGCCCTGCGCCGCCTCGGCCAGCGCGTCCCATTCGTGCTGGGCCCGGTCCTTGCCCTGCGAGGCATCCAGATAAGCCTGTTCCTGCGCTTCCACCATGGACAGCGCCTGGCGCTCGTCAACCTTGAGTTGATCGAGTTGCCGGGTGCGCTTGACCAGTTCCGTATCCTGTTCCGGCCGGGCCGTCGCCTGGCGCGTGGCCAGCCAGTTATCAAACGTTTCGCGGGCCGACTGGGTATTGGCCTGCGCCACCTGGTGCTGCTGGCGCGCCTGTTCCAGCGCCTTGCTGGCGGTGGCCTGCTTGGATTCCTCCTGCTTGAGCGCAGCGCGCACCACGGGCGTGCGCTGCGGGTCCATGAAGTGTTCCAGCGCCAGTGACTGCTCGACCGTGCCGAGGTTATCGACGATCTTGCCACCCAGGCCGATCAAAAACCCGGCAAAGGCGATCGCGACCAGCCACAGGCCGCGCTGGAACCATTTTTCTGACAGGCGCAGGGCTTTGCTCATGGGAGCCTCCGAGAGAAGTATTATCTGCATGATAATACATTCAACGGGGAAATATCGGCGCGCGGGTTCTAGGTTGCCCGTTCCGGATTGAATGCCCCGCCCGGCAGGCTGATGGTGGCCACAAAGCCACCGCCCGGCGCGTTGGCCAGCGCCAATTCGCCGCCATGCGCCTGCACTATGCCGCGCGCAATCCCCAGTCCCAGTCCCATGCCGCCGGCGTTCTGGCTGCGGCCGTGCTCCAGTCGCACATAGGGTTCGCACAATTCGGCCAGCGCGTCGTCCGGCACGCCGGGACCGTGGTCGCGCACAGTGATTTCAATATTGCCGTGCTGCTCGCGCACCGCCAGTTCCACCTGCACCCCGTAATGCAGCGCATTGTTGAGCAGGTTGCCGATCGCGCGTTTCAGCGCCAGCGGTTTTGCCGTCACCGTCAGGCCGGACGCCACGAACGTGACGGCATGCCCGGCCAGTTGCGCATCGCGCACCATGCGCTCGAGCAGCGCGTCGAGCCGCACTTCGGTCGGGTTTTCATGGATATCGCTGTCTTTGACGGTTTGCAGCGCCCCTTTGACCATCATGTCCAGTTCGTCGAGGTCGTCGTGAAATTCGGCCTGCATGGCTTCATCGTCGAGCAACTCGGTGCGCAACTTGAGGCGCATGATGGGGGTGCGCAAGTCGTGCGAGATCGACACGAACAGTTTTTCACGGTCGTCGATATAGCGCCCGATACGTTGGCGCATCGCGTCGAACGCGCGCACCGTGTTGATGAATTCACGCGATCCGGTTTCCGGCAGCGCAGGTGGCTTTTCACCCTGGCCAAAGGCGGTCGCCGCGTCCGACAGCGCCGCCAGCGGCCGCGTGATCCAGCGCACCACCAGGATCGACAGCAGCAGCACGGCCGCCAGCGACAGCGCCTGCAACAGCAGGCGGTCATGCGTCAGCGGGTTGCCGGTTTCAAGAAAATACGGGTTCGGCATCAGCGCGGCCAGATACAGCCAGTGGCCCGGGTCCATTTCCGCCTGGATCAGCAGCACCGGCGCCGGCCGGGTCAGCAGCACTTGCTGGGTCCAGCTTTCCGGCAAGTCCGCCAGCAGCGCGCCATCATCATCGACCGGCAAGCGGTCGGGCATGACAAAGGCGATGCGCAGGTTCGGCGTATTCGGCAAATCCTCGTGCAGGGTGGCGCGCAACTGTTTTAAGGCGGCGTCGGCCAACGCCTGTCCATTAATGGCCTGCACCTCGAGCGGCTTGCGGTTGATGGTGGCAAAGAAGCGCGTGCCGCCCATTTCGCGAAATTGCTGGATGATCAAGGGGCGGTAATTCGGCGGCAGGCTGAGGAAAAAGCGCACCGCACTGGCCGCGCTGCGCCCCACATGCTGCGACGCCGTCGCCACTTCGGACAACGCTTCGGCGCGGCGCTGTGCGGCCCAGATAAAATTGCCCACCAATTGCGTCAACAGCACGCCGATCACCATCACCAGCGTCAGGCGGCCCAGCAGCGATTGCGGCAGGCAGCGGTTCAGCCAGCGCTGCCAGCGCGGCAGGACGCGCGCCGCCGCAGCCACCGGCGCCGGCGCCGGCCGGCGATGAGGTTGACTAAGCATTGGAGGCCGTCACATCGGCTGAAAACACATAGCCGGCGCCGCGCACCGTCTTGATCAAGAGCGGATTCTTGCCGCCGTCATTGAGGCGCAGCCGCAGGCGCGAAATCTGCACATCGAGGAAACGGTCGAGTGGACCGGAATCGCGGCCGCGCGTGCCTTCGCACAGCGCGCTGCGGTCCAGGATGTCGCCCGCGTGTTCGACAAAATATTTCAGCAACTGGAAATCGAGCCCGGTCAGCGGCACCAGCGCGCCATTGGCGTCCGTCACCGTGCGCGCCACCGTGTCCAGCGTAAAACCAACAAAGCGGAAATAACGCGGCGCGCTGGCGCTGTCCATGCCGGTGCGGCGGTGAATCGCCTTGATGCGGGCCAGCAGCTCACGCGGGCTGTAAGGCTTCGACACATAGTCGTCGGCGCCCAGTTCCAGTCCCACCACGCGGTCGGTTTCATCGGACGACGCGGTCAGCATGATGATCGGCACATTCGAGCGGTGCCGCACCGTCTTGCACAGCACGAAGCCGTCAGTGTCCGGCAACATCACGTCGAGGATCACCAGCGACAATTCATCGGCGTGGCGGTGGAATTCAGCGAGGAACGATTCGCCATTGTGGGACAGGTAGACTTCGTACTGGTTTTTCTCCAGGTAGGTCTTCAACAGGGTCCGTGTTTTCTGGTCGTCGTCGACGATAAGGATTTTACGCATGGTGCTGCTCGGTCAGTTACTTTAACGGTTCTTGGCGGGATTTATTATTGGTGCGGGCGATCGCGCCCAGCTTGCGCTGCGCCTCGGCGGTGGTCAGGCTGTCGTCCAGGAAGTAGCGGTGCACTTCGGCCACGATGGCATCGCGCACGGTTTCGTCGGTCGCCATGCGGTGCACCAGACTGGGCACCTGCGCGTCAGGGCCGCTGTTAAACAGCTTCCATGAGGCGCGGGCGCAGGCATCCATTTTTGCCACCGGCGTGTTGCGCAAGACCGGGATCGAGCCTTTGATCTGGTTGTAGTCGTTTTGCAGCGCCGGCGTGACAATCAGCGCCGCCAGCTTTTCCTGGTCGCTGCGGTGCGCTTCGCGCGCCGCCAGCATCGACAGCGTATCAATGTTGTACAGGTGCCAGCGCTCGGTGCCCGGCACCACGGCGCAGCCAAAGCCATCATCGACCGCCAGCCCGCGCAACATCAACTCGCCCTTGGCCCAGTCGCCCATCACCATCATGGCGGCGCGGCCTTCGGCCAGCTCACGCACGCCGCTGTCCCAGGTGCGCTCGGCAATCGGCGCGCCCATCCATTTCTTCAGGCTGCGCAAGCGGTTCAAGGCGGAGGCCAGGCGCGGATCGGCGTAGGCGGCCGGGTCGCGCTGCTGGAACAGGCTGCGGTAGAACGGCGCGCCTTCGGCCAGCACCAGGACTTCGAACAGGCCCGCCACCTGCCACGGCTCGCTGCTCTGCGCCAGTGGCGTCACGCCCAATTGCAGCAAGCGGGCCGCCGCGCGCTCGAATTCATCCCAGGTGCTCGGCGCGGCCAGTCCGGCGCGCGCAAACAGTTTGCGGTTGTAGTACAGGTTATTCATGCGGTGGATGCCAACCGGCGCCGCATACACATGGCCGTCGTACTGGATCGCCGACACCACGGTGGGCAGCAGCAGCTTGTCCCACTTGCCGGCCTGCGCCACCGCGTCGAGGTTTTGCAACAAGTCGAGCCGGGCCCAGTCGCGGATCACGATGCCGTTCACTTGCGCCACTTCCGGCGCATCCTTGGCCAGCATGCGCGAGCGCAGCACGATGGCGGCCGCCGCGCCGGATCCGCTGGGCACCATGCCGTCGCGCCAGCCAATATCTTGTTCCGCCAGGCGCGCCGCGATCAAGTCCACGGCCTTGCGCTCACTGGCCGACTTCCACCAGTGCAGCACCTGCAAGGCATCGGCGTGGGCCTGCGCGCCGCCTGTCGCCAGACAGACGGCCATGGCAAGGGCTAGCGCCTTGCGCAACGGGGGGCGGGTGGTCTCCTTCATATGCTCCGTGCCGGCTCATTGTCCGGTGTTTGTAATTGTGATGTCTGTGGTGCGGGTCAGACTATAACTGAAAGACCGGCCAAAACGTTGGTAAGGATGCGAAGCATTTTGCTAAGAAGCGCAAGGAATTATTGCGAAATGTTGCAGCCGCCGCGCCGTCCCGCACGGGGAGCATTGTAAGGATATGTTAGCACCGCGACTTGCCAGGAAAGGTCTTTTTTCATAAAAATCATCAACTTAACATCCATGCAACGGCCACTCCGGGGCTTGCTGGAATCACATTTTCTGCGCTGTTACTGTCCGTTCCAGCAG
Source organism: Burkholderiaceae bacterium (assembly GCA_019751755.1). GTDB lineage: Bacteria > Pseudomonadota > Gammaproteobacteria > Burkholderiales > Burkholderiaceae_D > Rugamonas. The sequence goes on from JAIENA010000120.1 coordinate 29,426, forward strand.
CACCGAAAACAACAAACCGGAGACCCACACAGATGAACCGCAAGACCTTACTGAAAGCCCTGCCCGCCGCCATCGCCCTCGCCGTATCCTGCGGCGCCGCCCATGCCGGCGACCACGATACCGAAGGCTTCCACGGCTACCTGCGCGCAGGCGCCGGCTCCAGCAACCATGGCGGCACCCAAAGCTGCTATGGCCTGGGTGGTATCACCATGGGCTACCGCCTCGGCAACGAATGCGACAGCTACACGGAACTGGGCTACACCAAGGAAATCGCCAAGTCGGCCAACGGCGCCAGCTTTGTCGCCACCGTGTGGGCCGACGCCTACAAGAATAGTTCCGACTTCGGCGACGCCAAACTGGGCCTGGCCAAGGCCTACATCGAAGCGCGCAACGTACCGGAACTGAACGGCGGCGTGGCGTGGATCGGCAAGCGATACTACTCCCGTCCGGACATCCACATGCTGGACCTGCAGTACATCAACATGAACGGTACCGGCGGCGGTATCGACCGCTATCCGCTCGGCCCTGGCAAGGTCAGCTACGCCATGTTCAAGGACAGCGACTTCAATAACAAGGACCCGCTCACCGGCAAAGTCACGGACTCGACCTCGGCGCTGCGCCAGAACTTCCTCTACGAAGGCTTGCCGGTCAACACCGATGGCGCACTGGACTTCGCGGCATCGATCATCTCGGCCGAAGGCAAGGACAACGCCACCCACGGCGGCTGGCAATTGTCGGTGTTCCACCGCCAGGGCAAAGTGGCGGGCGGCGGCAATACCTTCGGCGTGCAATATGGCGTCGGCCCGGGCACCGGCATCAATGGTCCGTGCTGCGCGCGCATCGGCCCATCGGGCAGCACCCTGCTCGATTCCGACGTGACCCGCCTGCGCGTGTTCGATTCGCTGTGGGTCCAGCCGACGCGCGATTTTTCGATGGAATTCGTGGCGCTGTACCAGCGTGACAAAAATCCGAAAGCCGCCAATTCGACCTGGACCACCGTCGGTGCGCGCCCGGTCTATGCGCTGAGCGACAACTTCAAGCTGCAGGCCGAACTCGGGGTCACCAGCCTGAAGACCGACACCACGCCGGGCACGCAGCGCCTGACCAAGCTGACCATCGCGCCTACGCTGTCGCTGGGCCGCGATTACTGGTCGCGTCCGGAGCTGCGCTTCTTTGTCAGCTATGGCAAGTGGAATGACGCCGCATCGGCATCCGTCAACGCGTCCAACAATTCCGGTCCGGTCTACGGCAAAGACACCAGCGGCGTGTCGTATGGCGTACACATGGAAGCCTGGTGGTAAGACCAACAATTAATTCAAGGAGACAAGCATGAAATTACATACCCTCGCAGTGGCGTCGATGTTGGCCCTCGGTTCGGCAGTCGGTTCGGCGCAAGCCGCGCCACAAGTCGAAGTATTGCACTACTGGACCTCCGGCGGCGAAGCAAAATCGGCCGCGGAACTGAAGAAAATGATGGAAGCCAAGGGCGTGACGTGGAAAGACTTCGCGGTGGCCGGCGGCGGCGGCGAGAACGCGGCGACCGCGCTGAAAGCGCGCGTGATGGCCGGCAGCGCGCCAACCGCCGCCCAGATCAAGGGTCCGTCGATCCAGGAATGGGGCCAGGAAGGCGTGCTGGCCAATATCGACCAGGCCGCCACCGATGGCAAGTGGGACGCCAACCTGCCGCCAGTGGTGACCAACATCATGAAATACAAGGGCCATTACGTGGCGGTGCCGGTCAACGTGCACCGTGTGAACTGGCTGTGGGTCAACCCGGCCGTGCTGGCCAAGGCCGGCGCCAAGGCGCCCGCCAACTTCGACGAGTTCTTTGACGCGGCCGACAAGATCAAGAAGGCCGGCATGGTGGCGGTGGCGCACGGCGGCCAGCCATGGCAGGACGCCACGCTGTTTGAATCGGTGGTGCTGGGCACCGGCGGCGCGGACTTCTACAAGAAAGCCCTGGTGCAACTGGACCAGTCCAGCCTGACCAGCGCGACCATGCTCAAAAGCTTTGAAACCCTGGCCCGCATCAAGACCTACATCGACAAGGATGCGGCGGGCCGCGACTGGAACCTGGCGACCGCGATGGTCATCAACGGCAAGGCCGGCATGCAATTCATGGGCGACTGGGCCAAGGGCGAATTCACGGCGGCCGGCAAGGTGCCGGGCAAGGACTACCTGTGCATGGCGGCGCCGGGCACCGACAAAGCGTTCACCTTCAACATCGATTCACTGGCCATGTTCAAGATGAAAGCGGCCGATGACCAGAAGGCGCAACTGGCGCTGGCCGGCGCGGTGATGAGCCCGGAATTCCAGGAAGTGTTCAACCTGAACAAGGGTTCGATCCCGGTGCGCGCCGGCGTGTCCCGCGCCAAGTTTGACAGCTGCGCCACCAAGTCGATGGATGACATGGCGTCCACCAGCAAAGGCGGCGGCCTGGTGCCATCGCTGGCGCACGGCATGGCGGTCGACACCGCCAAGGCCGGCGCGATCCAGGACGTGATCGCCAAGTTCATGAGCACCAGCATGACGCCGCAGGCGGCCGTGCAGGCGCTGGCGAAGGCGGCGAAGACCATGTAATGCCCTGTGGCCCTTTCAGTGAATGCTGAAAAGCCACGCTCCGTAGGGCGGTTAAGCCGTGAGGCTTAGCCGCCAGGCGCCGCCAACGGCGCATGCAATGGCGGCTTCGCTGCGCGAAACCGCCCTACGAGTGACACCGCAGTGCTCCCGCATCGCGCGTCACAGCCCAGTCCCAAGGAGATTCAAGATGTCCGCAACACCCCTCACCGCCGCCGCGCGCCCCATGCCGCCGCCCGCCAAGGCGCCGCCCCCGCGCAACGCCGCCAATGACAGCTACGTGCCGCCGCCAGCACCCAGGACCAGCCGCCTGGGCGTGCTGGCCGACGCCTGGCTGCCACGCCTCGTGCTGTCCCCCACCATCATCGCGTCGCTGGTGTTTGTCTATGGCTTCATCGCCTTGACCGCGTACCTGTCGCTGACCGAATCGCGCATGATGCCCAACTATGAATTCGCCGGCCTGGTGCAATATGAACGCCTGTTCGGCATTGAACGCTGGTGGACTTCCGCCGCCAACCTCGGCATCTTCGGCGGCCTGTTTATCCTGGTGTGCCTGGCCATCGGCCTGATGATGGCGGTCTTGCTGGACCAGCGCATCCGCCACGAAGGCGCGCTGCGCGCAATTTACCTGTATCCGATGGCGCTGTCGTTCATCGTCACCGGCGCCGCCTGGAAGTGGATCCTGAACCCGGGCCTGGGCCTGGAAAAAATGATGCATGACTGGGGCTACACCAACTTCACGTTTGACTGGCTGGTCGATTCGGACATGGCGATCTACACCGTGGTGATCGCCGGCGTATGGCAATCGTCCGGTTTCGTGATGGCGCTGTTCCTGGCCGGCCTGCGCAGTGTCGACGATTCCATCATCAAGGCCGCCATGGTTGATGGCGCCAGCCTGCCGACGATTTACCGCCGCATCGTGATTCCATCGCTGCGCCCGGTGTTCTTTTCGGTGCTGCTGGTACTGGCGCACATCGCCATCAAGAGCTTCGACCTGGTGATGGCGTTGACGGCCGGCGGCCCCGGCACCTCGTCCGACGTCCCCGCCATCTTCATGTACCAGTTCTCGTTTACGCGCGGCCAACTGGGCCTGGGCGCCGCCTCCGCCATGATGATGCTGGCCACCGTGCTGGCCGTGCTGGTGCCATTGATGTATCTGGAAACAAAAGGAGCCCGCCATGGCCGCTGAGATCCCATCGCTGGACGGTGAACGCATCACCATCGGCCGTATCGCCATCTATACCTTGCTGGTGCTGGTGGCCTTGTATTACCTGGCGCCGCTGTACGTGATGCTGACCACGTCGGTGAAGACGCTGGACCAGATCCGCGACGGCAATTTGCTGGACTTCCCGCTGGCGCCGACCACCGCGGCCTGGAGCAAAGCGTGGTCGCAGGCTTGCACCGGCGTGCGCTGTGAGGGCCTGGCGCCCTACTTCTGGAATTCGATGCAGATGGTAATTCCCGCCGTGCTCATTTCCAGCCTGATCGGCTCCCTCAATGGCTACGTGCTGGCACACTGGCGCTTCACCGGCCACAACGTGGTGTTCACCGCGCTGATGGTGGGCTGCTTCATTCCGTTCCAGGTGGTGATCCTGCCGATGGCGCGCCTGCTGGGCATGGCCGACCTGGCCAACACGACGTCGGGGCTGGTGGTGGTGCACATCATCTACGGCATCGCCTTCACCACACTGTTCTTCCGCAATTACTACGTGACGGTGCCGGAAGAACTGGTGAACGCGGCGCGGATCGATGGCGCGGGCTTTTTCATGATTTACCGCCGCATCATCTTCCCGCTGTCGCTGCCGATTTTCATGGTCTGCTTCATCTGGCAATTCACGCAAATCTGGAACGACTTCCTGTTTGGCGTGGTGTTTGGCGGCGCCGATGCGCAGCCGATCACGGTGGCGCTGAACAACCTGGTCAACACCTCGACCGGCGTGACCGAATACAACGTCAACATGGCGGCGGCCATCATTGCCGCACTGCCAACCCTGGTGATCTATCTGGTCGCAGGTAAATATTTCGTGCGCGGCCTGACGGCCGGCGCCGTCAAAGGTTAAGGAAACCGACATGGCAAGCTTATCGATCCGTAATGTGCGCAAGGTGTATCCCAACGGCGCGGAAATCCTCAAAGGCATCGACCTCGATATCGAGGATGGCCAGTTCCTGATCCTGGTCGGCGGCTCCGGCTGCGGCAAGTCGACCTTGCTGAACATGATCGCCGGACTGGAAACCGTGACACACGGCGAAATCGCCATCGGCGAGCGCGTCGTGAACAAGGTGCCGCCCAAGGAACGCGATATTGCGATGGTGTTCCAGTCGTATGCGCTGTATCCCACCATGACGGTGCGTGAAAACATTTCGTTCGGCCTGGGCATCCGCAAGGTACCGCAGCAGGAACAGGAAAAGATCGTGGCACGCGTCGCGGACACGCTGCAAATGAGCCACCTGCTGGACCGCAAGCCGGCGCAATTGTCCGGCGGCCAGCGCCAGCGCGTGGCCATGGGGCGCGCGATTGCGCGCGATCCGTCGCTGTTTTTGTTTGACGAGCCGCTGTCCAACCTGGACGCCAAGCTGCGGGTGGAAATGCGGGCGGAAATCAAGCTGCTGCACCAGCGCCTCGGCGCCACCATCGTCTATGTCACGCACGACCAGATCGAAGCGATGACGCTGGGCGACCGCATCGCCGTCATGCGCGACGGCGTGGTGCAGCAATTCGGCAGCCCGCAGGATATCTATGACTTGCCGAACAACCTGTACGTGGCCGGATTTATTGGCTCGCCGTCGATGAATTTCCTGCGCGGCCGCTTGAGCGCGCAGGGCAGCGGTCTGTCCTTCGCGCTGGAACATGCCGGCAGCACCACGCTGCTGCCGGTGCCGGATGCTGCAGGCGCATTGCTGCAATACAGCGGCAAGGAAGTCATCCTCGGCATCCGCCCGGAACACGTGACCGATGCCGAATCCGCGCGCCGCGCCGCCACGGCGCAAGGGTATCACCCGACCGAAGTCGACTGCACGGTCGAGATGACGGAACCGACCGGGCCGGACACGCTGGTATTCGCCTGGTTCAACGGCATCCGCGCCACGTGCCGCACGCATCCGCGCGCCGGCGCGCTGCCGGGCGGCGATGTGCGGCTGGCGTTCGACTTGTCGAAGGCCGTGTTCTTTGATCCGGCCAGTGAATTGCGGATCGGTGCGGAGCCGCAGTAACGGCCCCCTCCACACGATAACGACAGGCGCCGGCCATGACCGGCGCCGCGGAGACGGTAGTGAACTTGAGCACAATGAAAATCGCCCACCGGCTGGCGCTGGGGTTTGGGCTGATGCTGGTATTGATGACGCTGGTGGCGGCCATTGGCGCGCTGTCGGCGCGCTCCGCGCAACAGCGCCTGGCCGGCGCCGTGGAGCGCAACAATGCCCACTCGGTGGAACTGGCGGCCATGCGGCAAGCCTTGTATCGCCAGGGACAGGCGGCGCGCAAGCTGGGCGCCACCAACGATGTAAACCAGATGCAGGCGGACATGGCGCGCATCGTGGCCGAGCAAGGGCATTATGCCGAGGCACAGGCGCGACTGCTGGCGTTGATGCGGGCGGCGGGCGGTGGCGCCGATGTGGCCCCGGATACCGGGCCGGTGGCTGGCGCGGCGGCGGATCGGACCGATGACAGTGGCGCGCAAGCGGCGGCCATTCTCGCCGAACTCGATACATACGGCCGGGCTTGCGCGCCGCTGATCGCGCAAGCGCAATCGTATGTCGCGCAATTCAATGCCGGCCAGGCGCTACGCATCCTGAACACGGACGTGGCGCCGCTGCAGGAAACATGGCTGGCCACGCTGGACCGCTTGGGCGCCCTGCAAAACCGCGATATCAGTGACAGCCTGGCCGCGTTCGATCAACAAGGCCGGCGTGCGATGCTGTCGATGGTGCTGGTGTGCGTGGCGGCGATGGCCTGCGCAGTGGTGACCGCATGGTGGCTGGCGCGCGGCATCACGCGGCCGCTGGGACAGGCGTTGACGCTGGCGCGGCGCGTGGCGGCGGGCGACCTGTGTGCCGAACCGGAGCCGATGATTGAGGGCAGGCAGGATGAAAGCGGCCAGTTGCTGGCAGCGCTGCACGCCATGCGGGCCAGCCTGGCGCGTACCGTGCACACCGTGCGCAGCGGGGCCGATACGGTCAGCGTGGCGTCCAATGAAATCGCCGGCGGCAATGCCGATTTATCGGTGCGCACCGAATCGCAGGCCGGCGCGCTGCAGCAGGCCGCCAGTTCGATGGAAGCGCTGACGTCCACCGTGCGCGCCAATGCCGGCCATGCGCAACAAGCGTCGCAACTGGCGGTATCGGCATCGCAGATTGCCGCGCAGGGCAGCGCCGCCATGACCGGTGCGGTCGCCACCATGCACGATATCCGCGCCGATGCGCACCGCATCATGGACATCATCGGCGTGATCGATGCAATCGCGTTCCAGACCAATATCCTGGCCTTGAACGCGGCGGTGGAAGCGGCGCGCGCCGGTGAACAGGGACGCGGCTTTGCCGTGGTGGCCAGCGAGGTGCGCTCGCTGGCGCAGCGCAGCGCCGGCGCGGCGCGTGAAATCAAGGCCCTGATTGGCGGCGCGGTGGCCCGCATCGATAGCGGCGGCGCGCTGGTCGACACGGCCGGCGCCACCATGCCGCGCATCGAAGCGACGGTGCGCCGCGTCGAACAATACATGCGCGACATCGTCGACGCCAGCCACCGGCAAAGCGACGGCATTCACCAGGTCGGCCAGGTCATCGCCCGCATGGACGACATGACCCAGCAAAACGCCGCGCTGGTCGAACAGGCCGCCGCCGCCGCCCTCAGCCTGCGCGAACAGGCGCAAGCCCTGGCCGGCACCGCCGCCGTGTTCCGTCTCTAAGCAACAAACTCCCAACCCTCTTTGGCCGGCTTTTGCCGGCTTTTTTTTGCGGTGCTTTCTTGCCAAGGGCTAAATCGCGCCCGCAAACACACGACGCAGGCTGACCGCCGCTGCCCAGCGACCACCTTCTGCCTGGACCAATGCATCGTTGGCACGGAACTGACTGCGATGCGCATCGAGCACGGCTGCCTGATCGATTGCACCGGCGGTAAACAAGCGCTCGGCGCGTTGCGCCACCTGGCGACTGGCTTGGTGGGCACTGTCCCAGGCCCGCCATGACGCTTCACTGGCGCTCCATTGCACCAGCGCCGCTTCCACATCGACCACGGCGGCCAATACCGCTTTTTCATAACGGACCATCGCCTCCTCGGCCAGCGCTTCACGCACCGCTATATTCGAACGGATACGGCCACCGTCGAGCAGAGGCAGCGACAAGGAAACACCATAGCCAATCACCGACTGTGGCGTGGCAGAGCCCCCGATGGCCGCCAGCCGTTCGCGCGCACCATTCCAGCTCAGGTGTATTTGTGGGTACAGATCGGCACGCGCGACACCCACGCGTGTCAAAGCGGCATCGAGCGCCAGCGCTTGCTGACGCACGTCGGGACGCCGTTCCAGCAAGGCGGCCGGCAATACGGGCGCCGGCGCTTGCGGTGGCAGCAAGTCTTGCTGCAGCGTCAGCTTGGGTGCCTGTGTGACCCCCAGCAGCAGCGCCAGTTGTTGCTGGCGCAAACGCCGCTGGCCATCCAGTTGTTCAGCGCTGGCGCGCTCCTGCGCGTATTCCGCTTGCCAGCGAGCCAGATCGAGCGCCGTTGCCGTTCCCGCGTCGAGTTTGAGTTTGGCAACCTCACTCTGCTTCTGTGTCAGCAGCATGGCGTTGCGCGCCAGATCGAGGCGCCGGGTCAGCGTCTGCAGTTCAAAATACGCCGTCGCAACCTCCGCCGCCAGCGCGATCCGCGCCGCCGCCAAGGCCGCCGCCGCGCTGTGCGTATCCGTCTGTGCCGCGTCAACCGCCAACCCCAGGCGCCCGAACAGATCGAGCTCCCAACTCGCGCGCAAGGCCGCCGCACTGCGCTCGGCACGCGACTCGGCGCTGTTGTCACGCCCACGCCCCACCGCCGCATCGCCATCGAGCCGTGGTGTCAATTGGGCTTGATCAGCCGCCACCAGGGCGCGGGCCTGCTGTACCCGCGCGGCCGTCAGCTTGATATCCGGGTTGGCCTGGAACGCCATCGTGACCAGCGTATCGAGTTCTGCGCTGCCGAAATCCTGCCACCACGCCAACCGCTGCGTTACAGCCTCATGTGCGGCGGGCGTGGTCCAGGTTTGCGGTAGCACGACGACATTGCGTTCTGGGCCTGTTGGCCTGGGGGCTGTGGCGCAGCCATTCAGGCTGAGCAAGGCCAGCAAGCTGGCTCCAAACAGGCTGGTGCGCGCAGCGTGCTGGAAAAAATTGGGTAGGCGACGCATAGGTGACTTCCTTGTGGTTGACATGATAACATTCGAAACTGTACCATGCGTACAGTATTAGTTCAATAACAAGGAATCATCATGTCAAATTCTGCATCACGGCCTGGACGGGCCAGTTCCCGCGACAAAATCCTGAGCGCTGCGGCCGACATTGTTGCCTCGCAGGGGGTACAGCATTTGACGATCGAAGCCACGGCGGCAGCGGCAGGACTGTCCAAAGCAGGATTTATTTATCACTTCAAGACGCGCGACGAATTACTGTCGGCATTGGTCGAACGGATGGCCAGTGAAGTCGACTTGCGCGCCCAGCATAGCGAGGAGCCGGGCAAGACGGTGCCGATGTCAGCGCAACTGGCGGCCCAGTTTGAGTTGAACCTGCAGATGCCCGCCGAACAGAAGTTGCTGTTTAAGCACATGTTAGAAGCAGCAATCATCGAACCCAAGCTGTTGGCCCCCATGCAGGGACTGTTCGAACGCGATTACGCAGCATTCGGCAGCGGGCCCAAGGCGGGACTGGCACTGCTGCTGGCGGCCGCCTCCGATTGCATCGTGATACTCGAAATATTGCAGTTATATACATTCTCCGCGACGCAGCGGCAGGCATTACACGATGCGGCGCAGGAACTAGCCCGCACACTCGATTGACATTTTGTCCAACTCCCCTTTTTTAAGGCTAACTATGACTATCCGTTCCTCAGTTGCGGCAGGCGCAGCCGCCGCAGCCTTTGGGGCCGCGATCCCCGTGTTGTTAGGTGCTTGTAGTCCCAAGGCCGGCCCGGCGCCTGTGATTGCCAAACCGGTCAAAACGGAACTGTTTGGCGTCAGCGCCGCTGGTGCTGCGTACGACAGTTTTATCGGCACGGCGCGCGCCAAGCAGCGCAGCAGCCTGAGCTTTGAAACCCCCGGTCGGATCGCCGAAGTACGCGCCGAAGTAGGCGACCAGGTTGGTGCCGGCCAGGTGCTCGCTGTGCTCGATCAGGCGCCGGTGCTGTGGCGGCTCGATAAAGCCAAGGCGGAGCAGAAGGCTGCCGAAGCCGTCGTGATCGAGCGTCAAGCGCAGTTTCAACAACAGCAATTGCTGGCGCGTGAGGGTGTGATCTCACCGACCGCGCTGGAATCGGCACGTACCGCCGATGCTCAAGCGCGCAGCCAGTTGGCAGCAGCCACGGCAACGGTGCATACCGTCAACCGCGAATTGCTGCTGACCCGCATCACCGCCCCGTTCGATGGTGAAGTCGTGGCCCGGTTGGCACAACCGCACAGTGACGCGGCGCCAGGACAACCCATCCTCCAGTTGCAGGCCGGCCGGACCTTGGAAGTCGTCGCCATGTTGCCAGACGCGGTCGCCGCCACACTGGCGCCGGGCGCCAAAGCGCTGGCCATGCACGATGGCGGCAGCCTCGGGCTGGTGCTGGAACGGCTGTCCGCGCGCAGTGACAACGGGACGCTGGTGCAAGCGATTTTCAAACTGGAACCATCTGCCCACGCCAACGCTGTCATCCGCAGTGGGGGCGTGGTCACCGTCAACCTGCCACAAAGCGCGCGGCTGGCGTCCGGCGCGATGAGCTTGCCAGCTACGGCGCTGTTGCCAGGCGTCGCCGCCGGTGAAGCCAAGGTATTTGTGCTGAACACGGCAGGCGTGCTGCAGCAGCGCAATGTACGGGTCGACGCCGGAGTGTTGCACGAGGGCCGGGTCAATATTACGCACGGACTGGCCAAGGGCGAGCGCGTGGTCGTGGCCGGTGCCGCCTTCCTGCACGATGGTCAGACTGCGCGCCAGCACCAGGCCACCACCATCTTACAAGCGAGCGCGCAATGAACATCACCAATGCTGCATTGAATGCGGGCCGACTGACATTCTTCGCTGCCCTGCTGGTGCTGGTTACCGGGATCTTTGCCTTCCTCAGCTTCCCGTCGCAGGAAGAACCATCGACCACGGTGCGCGATGCGCTGGTGTTCGTCGCCAACCCCGGCTTGTCGGTCGACCGCATGGAGCAATTGATTGCGCGCCCGGTCGAGGAACGCCTGCGCATGCTGCCAGAGCTCAAACACGTGACCAGCACGGTACGTTCCGGCTCCGTCATCTTGCAAGTCAAATTGCGCGATGAGGTCAAAGACCTCACGCCGGCTTGGCAAAAGATGCGCGCAAAAGTCGAAGAAGCGGTTCCGCTCTTCCCTGCCGGCACCTTGCCGCCGCAAATTGATGATGATTTTGGCCGCGTCGCGGTGGCGTCGATTGCGGTGACCGCGCCGGGCTTTTCAATGAGCGAAATGCGCGAGCCATTGAAACGACTGCGCGAAGGGATCTACAACCTGCCGGGTGTGCAAGGTGTCAGTTTCCATGGCTTGCAGGACGAGCGCATCTACATCGAATTTGACCGTACCCGACTGGCCGGACTCGGTTTGGGCGCGGCCGGCGTGCTGCAGCAATTGCAACAGCAAAACGTCGTGCTATCCGGTGGACAGGTGGTGCTGTCGGGGCTGAACGGCGCAGTGGTCGCATCCGGTGAAATCCGCTCTATCGATGCCTTGCGCAATTTTGTCCTGAGCGTGCCAGCCGCCGAGGCTGGCGGTGCCGCGTCCGAGCAGAGTGCGATGGTGAGGCTGGGCGATATCGCCCGGATCCGGGTGCTGGCAGCAGACCCGCCTGAATCGGCTGCCATCTATCGCGGTGACAATGCGGTCGTGCTGGGCGTGTCGATGCGCTCCGGCCAGAATATCAAAACGCTGGGCCGGGAACTGAAGGCGCGTGTGGCCGAACTCGGCCAGCAAATGCCGGCCGGATTTGCGCTCGATTATGTGACGTTCCAGGCCGATGTGGTCGAACGCGAACTGGGCAGCATGAACCGCGTGATGGGCGAGACCATTTTGATTGTCATGGTCGTGGTGGTCTTGTTCCTGGGCTGGCGCGCCGGCATCATCGTCGGCAGCATCGTGCCGCTGACGATACTGGCGACGTTACTCGTGATGCGCTCGCTTGGTATCGAATTGCACATCGTCTCGATGGCGGCCATCATTATCGCGCTCGGCCTGCTGGTCGATAACGGCATCGTCATTGCGGAGGACGTCGAACGACGCCTGGCCGCCGGCGAAGAACGCCGTGCGGCGTGCATCAATGCCGGACGCACGCTGGCGATACCGTTGCTGACGTCATCGCTGGTGATTATTTTTGCGTTTTCGCCTTTCTTCTTTGGCAATACGGCGATCAATGAATATCTGCGTCCGCTGGTGGTCGTGCTCACACTGACCTTGCTCGGTTCCTGGCTGTTGTGCCTGACGATCACACCGATGATGTGCTATTACTTCCTGAGCGCCAGCCACCACGGCGCTGACGAACCACCCAAAGACAGCCGCTTCTATGCCGCGTATGCGCGCGTGATACGACGCGTGCTCGATCACAAGGGTGTGTTCCTCGCGGGCATGGTGGTGCTTTTGTCCGGCGCCATGTTCATGCTATCGCGGGTGCCGGCCGGTTTCCTGCCGCCCTCGGACCGGCCGCAATTCCAGGTCACGCTGGAACTGCAACCGGGCAGCGATGCACGCCGCACTCAGCAGGTGGTACGTGAGCTGAGCCGCTGGATCAGCGACCAGAAGATCAATCCTGAAGTGGCAACCAGCATTGGCTATGTTGCCGAGGGAGGGCCACGCATCGTGCTGGTACTGAATCCGCCGCTGCCGGCCAGTAACATCGGCTATTTCACGGTCAGCCTGCATAGTGCAAAACAGCTCGACGTGATGATCGCGCGCACCCGCAACTGGATGGCGCAACAGCATCCGGACGTGCGCATCGATGCCAAGCGCTTCTCGCGCAGCGCGAACGATGCCGGGCTGGTGGCTTACCGGATCAGCGGTCCGGACGAGCAGGCATTGCGCAAGATCGGTCAGCAGGTCGAGGATATCTTGCGGCCGGTGCCAGGCCTGGTACAACTGCGCAATGATTGGGGACCACGCGTGCCACGCGTCGATGTGCAAATCGATCAAAGCAAGGCGCGTCGCACCGGTGTCAGCAGCGAAGATATCGCCACCTCGCTCGGTGCGCGTTACACCGGACTGGCCGTTTCCGTGATGCGCGATGGCGATACGCTGGTGCCACTGATCATCCGCGGCAGCGATGCCGAACGCGCGCGCCCCGAAGACCTGGCCAATACCTTGATCCACCCTGCCACCGGGGCCGCGCCGCTGCCCTTGTCGGCGCTGGCCAGCGTGACGCTGGCGTCCGAACCCTCGGTGATCCAGCGCCGCGACCTGGTGCGTACGCTCACCGTCGAGGGCCGCAGCACCGAAGCAACGGCCCAGCAGACGGTTGATCGCGTGGCGCCAGCGATCGCGCAGATCGTGCTGCCGCCCGGCTATCAGATCGAACTGGGCGCGGAAATCGAGGAATCGGCCGAGGCAAACGAGGCTTTGGCACAGTACCTGCCGCATGCCGTGGTCGCCATGTTGCTGCTCTTTGTCTGGCAGTTCGGCTCGTTCCGCAAGCTGCTGCTGATCGTTTCCATCATACCGTTTGCGCTGATCGGTGTCGCACCGGCCTTAACCCTCGCCAATGAACCCTTGGGTTTCATGGCCAACTTTGGATTGCTGTCGCTGGGCGGCATCATCGTCAACAATGCGGTGTTGCTACTGGAACGGATTGAGGCCGAAATCGCTGATGGCAAGCAGCAGCGTGAAGCCGTCGTCGCCGCTGCGGTCGCGCGCCTGCGTCCGATCGTGATGACCAAGCTCACCTGCGTTGCCGGACTGATACCGCTGCTGCTGTTCGGCGGCACCTTATGGGCCGGCATGGCGATCACCATCATGGGCGGGCTTTTGCTGGGTACCCTGATTACGCTGGGCCTGGTACCGGTGCTGTATGAGGTATTGTTTGGCGCAGCCATCAAGGCCAGGCTGGCACGCCTGCTCCCTCTGGCGGCCACGCCGCAGAGCGAATAATGGACGGGTTACACTTCAAGCGTGGCGTACTGCTGCTGGTCGCTACAGCACTGGCTGGCTGCTCATCGCTGCGTCCCTGGATTAACCAGCCCGCCGCCACCGCGACGCTGGAAGCTGGCATACAGGCCAGCCAGATGTCTGGCTATGGCACGGTGGTGGGTGCAGTGACGTTTTCCGGCGGCGGTGCCCGCGCCGCCGCCTTTGGATTGGGCGTGCTGCGCGAACTGAAAGCGACACCGCTGTGGCTGGGCGACCGTCACGGCACCATGCTCGACAGTGTGGTGCTGGTCAGCGGCGTCTCAGGCGGCAGCGTGCTGGCCACCTATTACGCGGCGTTTGGCGACGACGTGTTTACCCGGTTCGAACCGGAATTCCTGCATGCCGGTTTTCAGGGCCGCTTGCTGAACCAGGCCTTCAGGCCTGGCACGCTGTGGGACCTGAGTTCGCCCTGGTATGGGCGCGGAAATATCTTGGCCGATCATCTGGATCAGCTATTTCGGAGTCAACGCTTTGCTGATTTGAAGAAGCGCCCTGGCGCACCACTGCTGGTGGTCGGCGCCACCGATCTGACCACCGGCGCACCGTTTGAATTCACGGCCGAGCAATTGGCCCTGATGTGCACAGACTTGGCCGAGATCCCGCTCTCGTTCGCCACCGCGGCGTCGGCTTCGGTACCATTGCTGTTATCGCCACTGACGCTGCGCAATTACGCTGACCGCTGCCAGCCCCCCGCCAGCACGGCGCTCAGCAACGTGGCGGCGGAGAATTTCCGCACCCATATGTTCCGCTTATCGACCGAGAGTTTCCTCGATGCGCAAGCGCGGCCCTACATCCACTTGGTCGATGGCGGCGTCAGTGACAACCTGGGCGTGCGACCGCTGCTGGACCGCCTGCTGGTGGACGGTTCACTCAGTCGCTCTTTCCAGGATGCGCCGCGTGGTTCGATCCGGCGCGTGGTCTTATTTGTGGTCAATGCCGAACGCGGATTGGGCGAGCGCATCGACCAGAGCGATCAAGTTCCAACCATGCTCCCGGTACTGGAAACACTGGTATTCGGAGCCGGCTCGCGTGAAACGCAAATCACGCTGGCCCTGCTGCGCGATGATTTGCAGCGCTGGACCGAAGAGTTGGAGCGCTTGCGTGGTCAGGACTCGAGCCCGTTTACCAGCGATGCCCAGATCCATGTGATCGGCGTCAGTCTGGCCGATACCGGTGATCCATCGCTGGCGCAAATACCGACCGCGTTCACCATCTTGCCGGAAGATGTGCGCCGCCTGCGCGATGCCGGTCAGCGTGCGTTGCGCCATTCGCCGCAGTTCCAGACAATGCTGCGCGGCTTGCATAATTCGGTTGACAGTGCCAGCGACCAGCCTTGAAAAGCGACCGGCAAATGCTGGCAGAGTGATGGCGGGGTGCGGTAAGATATCGCTATCTTTTAACCGTTCATACCCCCATGACCTCCTCTTCCCTGTTGCGCGGCGCCGCGCTGCTTTGCCTGGCCACGCCGCTGCTTTCCCAGGCCGCCGCGCCATCCGTCAATGCCGGTGAAAAGCTGTACCAGACCTATTGCGCCACCTGCCATGGTGCGAAGCTGGAAGGCGCTGAAGGGCCCAGCCTGATTGACCAAACCTGGATCCATGGCGCGCCGACCAAATCGAACCTCATCAAACTCATCAGCAAGGGCGTCGCCGACAAGGGCATGCCGGCCTGGTCGCAGGTATTGAGCGCGGCGCAGATTGGCCAGTTGGCGGACTACATCGGGACCGCGCCCAAGACCGTGGCGGCAGCCCCCGCCAAGCCCAGCGCCAGCGCCGACACCAACAACCTGGCCGGGCTGAAACTGCCGAAGGGCTTCCGCATCGCGGTCTACGCCGACCATGTCGATAACGCCCGCTCGATGACGGTCTCCGACAGCGGCATCGTCTACGTCGGTTCGCGCAAGGCGGGTAAGATCTATGCGCTGGTCGATGACAACCAGGATGGCGTGGCCGACAAGGTCGTCAC
>JAIENA010000053.1 GCA_019751755.1 Burkholderiaceae bacterium
TGCCTCCTAAGCGTGGGATACAGGTTCGATTCCTGTCGGGGGGACCACAGCACCCCGCCACACACCCCCTTAAAACACCAACAATTCCAATAAAACAGTAAGTTACACTGTTTTTTTGCGCCTGCCGTCAACCTGCAAAAACACAAAAAAAAGCGCTGTTTCCTGCTATGACCGAGCGAATTTTTACCGCAAAGACAACACCTTCCGTTGTCACGTCGCCGGCTGCCGAGTACCTGCCAGCCGGATGGCCATCGGCATTCCTTGAACTCCGTATCTGGCGCAGCACAACGACCAACACTACGTTGGTCTGGGCCATTGTCGTTGATAATTTTGAACTTCGGCTGCGCCGCGTGGTCTGGACGCAAACGAGAAATGAAGCAACGTGCGGATATCAGGACGTCATTGATGCTGCCGACGCACCGATTGCGCGATCGACTTTCCTGGCACTGGTGACAGACTTGGCGGGGATATCGTTCCCAGCATTTGCCACGAAACAAATGGGCCTCGACGGCGAGTCGCGCGGAATTGAACTGCGCGGGCACCTGCAAAACACCACACTCGGGTGGTGGTGTGGCGCTCCCGCGAGCTGGGCCGAAGTGGCGGCATGGCACGCAAAAGCTGAAGACATTTTGGAAGAGCAGTTACCGCCAATACCCGAGCATTTCAACATCGGATATCGTGTTCCGAAACGCCCTAGAGCAGCAGTATGAGTGGCGTCATCGGTTCTTGAAATTGGCCCGAAAATGCCAGCCCCGCAGGGAGCACACGCCACATCACCTGGCGAGGAAGATGGCGCCGCACGACGACAGACACTGCAGGCGTTGCCCAGGAGGATGACACAGCTCGCCGCCTGACCATCGGACGCAGTATAGCGATATCATAAAGAAAATTCCTCTGCGATTGCAGAGTAGCAATGTGCTGCACGAAATTTGCTGGCCGACGACGGCGCCTTGCATCAGCCTGGCATGCCAACGGACAAATGCATAATCATTCCAGCACCATAAAAAACCCGCCGTCCCCTCAAGGACGGCGGGTTTTTTCATGGAGCCGCCACAGCGCTACGGCACGAAAGCAGCCCCCAGGCCGGTTGCCATGCTGGTGACCGGCAACGGCGCGATATCGAGACGCACATCGCGGATCGAGCAGGCCTGGCTGATGGCCGATGGCCAGGCCGTAGTACCGGCCGTGCGCCGGAAGCGGAACGCAAAGCCTGACTGGGGCTGCGCCAGGCGCGGGTCGCCGCTGGCGATGCCGATCGCTTCGCGCTGGTTGCCATCGACCAGCTTTTCCATCACATCGAGCACCGCGTTATTGCCCAGGATATCGTTGCTGTAGACCGGGCCACCGTGCTCGGCCGCCGTTGCCGCAGGCTGCTTGTCGGGGCCGGGCTCGTGGCGGGCCGTGACCAGGTCATACCGATCGCCCTGGTCCAGGTAGCTCAGCGCAACATCGCTGACACGCAGTGGCTGGCCGGCGGCGCCGGCACGGGCTTGCGACAGGTCCACCAGCAGCGCACCCTTGTAGCCCAGCACTTCCACCTGGCGCTGCTGGCGCACCACGATCGCGCTGTTTTCATCGATGCCCAGGCCGAGGCGATAACCGTGGCTCATCATTGCCGGGATCATGCGCGCAAAACGGCCCCGCACCAGGAAGTGCTGGTCGATGAAGACGTCGTTGCCGATCAAGCCCAAGCCGGGCGCCAGCGCCTTGCCAGGTTGCAGTCCCTGTTGCAGTACCGCCAGCGTCTCGGGCGGATCGGCAAACATGGTCCGGCTCATCACGGCCGCGCCGGCGCTGGTGCCGGCCACCACGCCACCACGCTGGAACAGGTCCCACACCGCCTGCAAGACGGCGGTGCGGGTGCCATCGCTGCGCAGCAGCGCCTGCGTAATGCGCTGCTGGTCGCCACCGACGAAGTAGACACCACCGGCGTCGCGCACCTGCTGCGCGACAGCCGGATCGTCGGCCACTTGCCGGTAGTCGCGGCCCGCCAGGCGCGGTGCCAGCGGCACCACGAACGGCGCCGCGCCGTAGCGTTGCAACAACGCCGCCGTGGTCTCGCCGGCGCGCGCCGGATTGCCGGCGGCGGCCGGCAGCACGGCAATGCGCGCGCCCGGACCACCGGCCAGCTCCACCACGCGACGCCACACGTCAGCGGTGTCGGCGCGCAGGGCGCCGCCGATGATCACCAGCGCCCCCGCCGGCACGGCGCTGGCGGGGATGCTGGTGCTGGCGGTGGCGTCCACCGGCGCCGGACCGGCGACGCCCTGCGCGGCCGGCAACGCGGCCAGCAGCATGCCGCCGGTCAGCGCCGCCGCGCGCAGCCAGGCTGCGACGGTGGCGCGGCCCTGCTTATTTGAACGCATAGCTGACGCTGGCAAAGGCGCTGCGGCCGCGTGGATCGGTGTACGTCGGATCGTAGCCAGCCAGGAAGTAGTACGCCTGATTGGAATACGGCGGCGCGGTATTGGCCAGATTGAGCACGCCGGCGCGCAGTTTGAACTGCTTGCTGATGGTCCAGCTACCGGTCAGGTCCCACAAGGAATACGCTTTGACGCGACGCGCCGGCAACAGCTTGTCCGCCGTCGGATCGTAGGTCGTGTTCTGGTCGGTGTAACCCGACGAGAACTGGTTCGCCAGCGTCAGGCTGAACGGGCCCTGATCCCAGCCAAAGCTGATGCGGTGGCGCCAGCGCTGGATCACCTGGTCGTTGAGGAACAGGCCGAGATTGCTGCGGGTGGCTTCCAGCGGACCGAACTGGCGGTCGTATTTCAGGATCACCGTACCGCTCAGGTTGCTGCTAAAGCGGCCGTAGTCCGTCGCGCCGCTCTTGTAGTCAAAGCCCAGGTCCAGGCCGGACGTGTTCAATTTGCCTTGGTTTTCCTTGCGCAGCAAAATATTGGTGATATAGCCATCCTCGTCACGCTGGATGTATTTGCCGTTGTATTTGGTCGGATTGTCGACAATGATTTGCTCGCCGAGGGTGCTGATCACATCGGACTTGCGGATGTTCCAGTAATCGGCCGTCAAGTTCAGTTGCTTGGTGGCTTCCAGCACCACGCCGAACGAGAACTGGCGCGATTTTTCCGGCTTCAAGTCCGGGTTGGAGCGACGCTCGACCGGCCACTGGTCGGTACAGCCATCGATACTATCGAGGCCACTCTTGACGCATTGCGGATCGGTCAGGAAACTCGCCGCGCTGCCATAGGTGGTCGGACGCTTCAAGTCCGACAGCGACGGGGCGCGGAAGCCGGTACCGGCCGAGCCGCGCAACACCAGTTGCTGCGTTGGCTGCCAGCGCACGCCCAGCTTCGGATTGGTGGTGCTGCCCACTTCGCTATAACGGTCGTGGCGCAGCGCCAGTTGCACTTCGAGTGCCTTGCTGAGCGGCGCGTTCAACTCGCCATACACCGAGGACACGCGGCGGCTGTCGTCGGTGGCGCGCAAGTCCGTGGTGGAACCTGCGGCCAGGCCCGAATCGCGGTCGCCGGCAATATTATTCGACAGCAGCAGGGATGACGGGGTGAACGTCATGTGCTCGCGCCGCAGTTCGGCGCCCAGCGCCACGGCCAGATCGCCGCCGTCGAGCGCCATCAGCGTGCGCGACATCTTGCCGTCCAGCGCGGTGGACACGCCCTTCGAGCTGCGCGCCGCGTCATTGACCTTGATCGAGTTGATCAGATCGCGTCCGGCCTGGGTCGAGGCGCCGAACGGATTGACGGTGCCGGCCCGTACCGCCGCATCGAATTTATCAAACAGCACATAGCCGTCCACATACTGGTCGACCGCCTTGTTTTGTGCGCGCGACAGGCCGACGTCATAATCCCAGCCCGCCACCGCGCCACTGGCGCCCAGCACCAGGCGCTGCGCATCGCTGGTCACTTCATTGGTGCGGTTGCCCGCCTCCGTCATGCGGTAACGAATGCCGCTGAAGGTTGCTGGCAGGCCGGCCCCCGTCAAGGCGGCGCGGTAGGCCGCTGGCAGCATGCTCACCGGCAGGTTACGGATGCGCTGCGGATTCGGGCTCAGCACATAGCGGCTCTTGGCTTCGGATTGCACCAGTTCCGCAAACAGCTGGGTATCACTATTGAGCTGGAAGGTGGCGCGACCGACAAAACCAATCTTGCTCGCTTCAGGGTACAGCTCAGTGTCTTGCATGTAATCGTAGCTGCAACCGGCCTTGCCACCTGGCCCGGTGGGCGCGTAGACGGTGGCCGCCGGCGTGCAGCCAGGGGCGGTGGGGTTGACGCGGCTGGCGGTCGAGCCGGCCGGCAGCAGGCCGGCTCGGATCAGCGCGGCGCGCTGCGCCGACGAAATATCGATGTTGGCGGGATAAGTGTTGCTGGACATCAGTGCCGGCAAATTGGCCGCCAGCGGACGTTCCTGAATAAAGTCGCGCTGGCTGGAACGCAGCGCGTCCAGTTTTTGCACGTCGACCACGCCGAACACATTAAAGCCGTCATTTTGCAGGCTGCCGAAGCCGGCGCTGATGCTGGCGGTCTTCTTGCCCGCGCCGCCTTCCTGGGTGCCGGCCGCCGAGGCGTTCATGTCAACGCCGGTGTAGTCCTTGCGGGTAATAAAGTTGATGACGCCGCCGATCGCGTCGGTACCGTAAATCGCCGAGGCGCCGTCTTTCAGCACTTCGACCCGCTGCACCGCGCCGGCCGGGATATTGTTCAAGTCGACGCCGGCGTTGTCACCGGGCGAGGCAAAGTTGGCCAGGCGGCGGCCATTGAGCAGCACCAGCGTGGACGACACGCCGATGCCGCGCAGGTTGGCGCCGTTGAAGCCGCGCTGGCCGGAGGTGCCATCGGTGATGCTGGCGCCATCGGACAACGGCGCGGTATTGGCGCTGATGTTTTTCAACAGTTCGGCCGCGGTGGTGACGCCGGATTTTTCGATGTCGTCGCGCTTGATGACCTGCACCGGCAAGGCGGTTTCCGAATCGAGGCGCTTGATCGACGAGCCGGTGATTTCCACCCGCTGGACTTTGGGCTCGGCTTGCTGCGCCTGGGCCGCGCCCGGCAGGCTGAAGGCGGCGGCCAGTGGCAGCGCACTCAGCGCAGCGCAGATGGACCGGGACAACACATTTTTTTCAGGCAAAGCTCCGCCCGTCGCGTTATGCAGACTCATTACAACTCCCTCTCAGTGGTTATAGTCGGTATCGCGCAGCGATACCGTTGATGCGCCTTGCCTTATTTTCCGGCTGACTACTTTCTGGCGTTCCTGCCTGGCCGGGCGGCGGTTCCCGCCTCCGCGCCATATAAATATGCGGAAATCGCTTCGGTCAGGCGTGCCGCCTTGTCCACGTTTTCCTTGTTCGATACCATCAATGTGACCGCCAGCGCTTCGATCATGGCCAGCGCCGCCGCCGAACTGCTCGACAGCACAGGGTGCTCGGCCGGCGCATACAACACATGGTCGGCCAACTCCACCAGCGGCGAGGCCGGCGCGTCGGTCAGCGCCACGATGCAGGCATTGCGGCTGCGCGCGAATCCGGCCAGGCGCACCACGTCGAGCGCATAGCGCGGGAAAGAAATCACCACCAGCACATCCTTGGCCGTGATGTTGGCCAGATGGCCGGCCGCCACTTCGGTGCCGCCCTGCCCCGCCACTTCCACCACGTGCGGGCAGAACGGTTGCAAATGCAGCGCCAGCAGGCCCGCCAGATAGGACGACAAGCCGAAGCCCAGCACATACACGGTACTGGCGCGGGTCAACTGGTGCACCACCTTGTCCAGTTCAGCCTTGGACAAGCCGCTGGCGCTGGCGGCGATATTGGCCGCCGCATATTCCAGGCTTTCCACCGCCGGCACGCCGGCGCCTTCGCGCCGCTCGATCGAACTGCGCAGCTTTTCCACCGGCTGCAACACGCCTTGCAGCACTTCGGCCACGGCGGCGCGCATGGCGGCAAAGTTGTGAAAGCCGATGTCGCGGGCAAAGCGGCTGATGGTGGCGGTCGACACCTGGCAGCCCTCGGCCAGATCTTCAATGCGCAGCGCCGCCAGGCGCACATGATTACGCAACAAATATTCGGCGATGGCCTTATTGGAGGTGGACCCCTCCGCCATCACCCGCACCAGTTGCTGGCCCAACTCGGACTGGGCGAACGCCACCGCGGGGGATGGCGAGGGGGGAGTGACGCGGCGGGCTTTGCTGGTGCTCATCGTAAATTTCTTTTCAGATTCCACTGGGTTGAAAACTTTTGCTTGTGACCACTGTACCCAGAAACGGCCCGATGTTCAACTACTAAATGAAATAAAAGTTTCATTGATTTACTTTGTGAAAATATAGTTACATAATCGCCGCACCCCAACTTCCGATGGAATCGTTATGCACACGCAGACCCACCTAATTTCCCCGCCGGCGGCCAGCCATGCACTGACCTTGACCAGCCTGCACTTTGGACGTCCCGGCTGCGGCAAGAAAGCCTATATCCAGGCCGCGCTGCATGCGGACGAAGTGCCGGGCATGCTGGTCGCGCAGTTCCTGCGCCAGCAACTGCAGGCACTGGAAGCGGCCGGCCAGATCCATGGCGAAGTGATCCTGGTGACCGCCGCCAATCCGATCGGCCTGGCGCAAGCGATCCATGGCCAGCCGTTCGGCCGTTTCGATCTGGCCAGCGGTGTCAACTTCAACCGCGCATTCCCCCACCTGGCGGACGAACTGTTACCGCTGCTGGCGGACAAACTGGGCACGGACCCCGACGCCAACGTGCGCACCATACGCGACATGGCGCTGGCGCTGCTGCGGGCGCGGCAACCGCGCAGCGACGAGGAGGCGCTCAAGCTGGCGTTGCTGGGGATGGCGATCGATGCCGATATTGTGTTGGACTTACACTGCGACAACGAAGCGTTGCTGCATATATACACCGGCAGCGCGCTGGCCGAAGCGGCCTTGCCGCTGGCGCAACTGCTGGGTGCGCGCGCGCTGCTGGTGGCGCGCGCCGCCGGCGGCGAACCGTTCGATGAAGCGTGCAGCCGCCTGTGGTGGGATTTGCAGGAACGCTTGCCCGGCGTGCCATTGCCGCCGGCGTGCTTTGCCGCCACCGTCGAACTGCGCGGCGAATCCGAGGTCAGCTATGCGCTGGCGCGCCAGGATGCCGATGCGCTGCTGCAGTTTTTAAGCGCGCAGGGCGTGCTGGGCGCCAGCAGTGCGGCGCCGCCGGTATGGCCGCCGGCCTTGTGCAGCGCCACCCCGCTGGAGGGTGTCGAGCCGCTGTATGCGCCGCATGCCGGCGTGCTGGTGTACACGCGCGCGCTGGGAGAAACCGTGCAGCCGGGCGACACCGTGGCCGACATCATTGATCCCGTCAGCGGCGCCAACACGGCGGTGCGCAGCACGGTGGCCGGTCTGTTCTTTGCGCGCAGCGCGCACCGCCATGTGTTGCGTGGCATGAACATCGGCAAGGTGGCGGGCCACAGCGCCTACCGCTCGGGTCAACTGCTGAGCCAGTGAGGACACCTTGAAACTACGACTCCCCAATACCTATGCGCTGATCTTTGCGATCCTGGCGCTGATCGCCGCCGCCACCTGGATCGTCCCCGGCGGCAGTTACGACACCCACCTGGTGGACGGCCGCAAGCAAGTCAACCCCGCCAGCTTCCATGCGGTGCCCAGCCAGCCGCAGGGTCTCGATGCGCTGTTGATGGCGCCGGTGCGCGGCTTTGCCGAAGCCGGGCAGATCATCGCCTTCGTGCTGACGGTGGGCGGCGCTTTTGCGGTGTTGCAAAAAACCGGCGCCATCGATGCGATGATCAAGTCGATCGCCCGCGCCCACGCCCATTCGCGCGTGGTGCGCGCCGGCCTGCTGCCGATCTTTATTACCCTGTTCTCACTGGGCGGCGCGACCTTCGGCATGAACGAGGAAGCGATCCCGTTCGTGCTGATCTTCGTGCCGCTGGCGCTGGCGCTGGGCTACGATTCGATCGTCGGCGTGTCGATTCCGTTTGTCGGCTCGCAGGTCGGCTTCGCGGCGGCTTTCCTGAATCCGTTCAATGTCGGTGTGGCGCAAAGCATCGCCGGCGTGCCGCTGTTTTCCGGCATCGGCTACCGTCTGTTGGTGTGGATGCTGGCCACCGGCGCCACCATTGCCTTCCTGATGTGGTACGGCGCGCGCATCCGGCGTGACCCGACCCGCAGTCCGACCTATGCGCTGGACCAGGAGCTGCGCGCCAGCGGCGGGCTCGACCTGGCAAGCTACCAGGGCATGACGCCGCGCGACCGACTGGTGCTGGCGATGTTTGCCGGCGCGCTGGTGATCATGGTGGTGGGCGTGGTGAAATTTGGCTGGTATATCGACCAGATTGCCGCGCTGTTCCTGGCGATGGGCATTGCCACCGGCTACGCCGCGCGGCTCGACACCGATACCGTGGTGAGCACCTTCCTGCACGGCGCCAAGGACTTGATCGGCACCGCCGCCGTCATCGCGCTGGCGCGCGGCACCGTGATCCTGGCGCGCGACGCCCACATCATCGACAGCGGCCTGCATGCGCTGGCACCGCTGGTGGCGTCGTCGGTGCCGGCCTTCGCGGCGCAAAAAATGTTCCTGATCCAGTCGGTGATCAACTTCTTTATCCACTCCGGCACCGGACAAGCGGCGCTGACCATGCCGATCATGGCCCCGCTGGCGGACCTTGTCGGCATTACGCGCCAGACCGCGGTGCTGGCCTACCAGTTTGGTGAATTCACCACGCCGATGATCCCGACCTCCGGCATTACCGTCGGCGTACTGGCGCTGGCGCGGATTCCGTGGCTGACCTGGGCGCGCTGGATGCTGCCGTTGCAGGCGATTTATCTGGTGCTGGCGCTGGGCTTGCTGGTGCCGCCAGCGATGTCGGGATGGTGAGCGATTGACGCAAAGCGGCGCGGCGGACGGTGGCAAGCATGCCAGCCGTCCGCCGCGCCAAGTGTGTGAAGTAGGTGAAGTGTGCCCGGCGTGCGACGCGTCACTTATCCGCGTCGGGCCGGGCTCACGGTATTAGCGCGGGGCGCTCAGATCGGCCCGTCCGCGCAGCACCGCGTTGGTGAAGGTGATGCTTTGCACCCCTTGCTGGCAGTGCGGCCCATCGTTGCTGCGGAATTGCACGCTCAGGCTGGCGTCCAGGTTTTTCAGCCGGAACGTCACCATTTCACTGGCCGGCTGGTCCGGCTGCACCACACGGGTACCGATCTGCACATCGGTGGTGGCCAGCCCTTTCATGATGACATTGACCTTGGTGCGCGGGGTGTGATCGGTGCTCTCATAACAGGCATGAAAATGCTTGACTTCATGCACCCCGGCGGCCGGGGTGTAGACGTACTCCTGCGTGGCGGCGGCATGCGCGCCAAAACTGCTTGTGATAGCGAGCGCCAGCAGCGCGCCGTTGAATACCTTTTGCATCATCGTTTCCTTTGAATAAATTGAATGTGACGGGGTGCGTGCTCAGTT
The DNA here is from genome assembly GCA_019751755.1 of Burkholderiaceae bacterium. Lineage (GTDB taxonomy): Bacteria > Pseudomonadota > Gammaproteobacteria > Burkholderiales > Burkholderiaceae_D > Rugamonas. The sequence continues at coordinate 9,431 of JAIENA010000053.1, forward strand.
GATCGTCATGGTGCCGTTGCTGACGTACCAGTAGTGGGTGGTGCCGCCGGTGCCGCTCCAGGTGCTCAGGTTAAACGTGCCGGTGCCGGTGGCGGTGCCGGGCACCTGGTACACGCGCAGCGCCTGCCGGTTCAGATACCAGGTCAGCGCGGAATTTGGCGCCAGCGTTTCCGGCGCGCCGCTGGCCGACACAAAGTTGATGTTGCCGCTGCCGTAGATGCGGGCGGCGCCCGCCGTGTCGATCGTGACGGCGGTGCCCTCGTCGGCGGAAATGCCGCGGATGCCGGCCCATGGCGCGCCAAAATTATAGATGCTGCTGGCCAGGAACGTGGTCAGGCGCGGCTGCCGGTTGCGTTGCGCAAAATGGGTATCGGTGACGACGTTGTTCAACACCGAGTTGGTCAGGAAATTATTGCCGATCGCGATCGTGGTCGGTTTGGTCAGCACAGTGGTGTCGTCGGCCGCGCCGCCCGGGTGGTAATACTGGCCCTGGATGGCCATGCCGGCGCTGGTGCCGCCAACCGGCGCGCGCTTGGTATTGATCAGGTAATTCAAGGCATTACCCACGCCCTGCCCTTTGAAATAGTTGATGTAGTCGGCCTGGTTGCCGCCGGCCAGGAACACCGCGCCGGCCGCCTTGATGGTTTGTACCACGCAAGCGTCGTTGGCCTGCGCGGTGCTGGTAATGAGCAAGGTCTGCACCGAATTGACGCCACCCAGGCCATAAATATAGTCGTTGTAGCCGTTGGTCCCGGTCGAGCGCAACACCACGAAGTCGCCGCCGCCGGACTTGGTGTTCATCCACTTGATCGCTTCGTCAACATCGGGACCGCCACCCATCAGCACCACGCCGCCGCTGGTCGTGGTGGCCTTGGGCACGGCGTTGCCGGTCTTGCCCAGATTGACGCCGGCCGGCAAGGTGCAGGCGACCGAGGTGCCATCCGGTGGCACCGTCCCCTGCGGGAAGGTGGCATTGAGTGTGTAGCGGCCGGCGCCGGAGTAGCTTTTCACGCGGATGTAATAGGTGCCGGCGGCGGCGGAATAAGTGCCGGTTTCCGGATTGCTGTTGGTGGAACGGTAGGTGACGTAGGAACCGGTCTCCTTGTACAAGTACCAGTCGAGGTCGATGCCGGTGTCGTGCGACAGGCGGATGTCGATCACGCCCGGCGTCGTCACCACGATCTTGTACCAGTCGACATCGCTGCTGCTGGCAATCGCGCCAGTGACGGCGGTACCGGAACACAGGCCGGTGTTGGCCTGGGTGTCGGAATTATTCGGCTCGGTCTCGACCGCCAGGCAGGCCGCGAGGGAAAGCTGGCTCATCACTGTTGCGCCGCAGAACAGCGCGCCTTGCAGGATCATCCTTCTCGTCATCTATCTTCTCCAATTGTGGTTACGACTACATGGGCAAGGGGGGAGTGCTGGAAAGGCCACCGGCGGCATGCCGGCGCCCCATTATGTAAATAAATTTTCTTATATTTACATTTTGAAAAATTCCATTCACTGCAGCGAATGTATTCGTAAAAAATTGGACATTCAACTTGTTTTTGTAAATTTCTTTTCTTTCGATGAAAATTACAACAGAGCCGGCATCGGCGCCGAGGTGGCCCACCGGCCTTCCGCGTTCCATTCACGCGCGGTTACAATTGCATTCCTTCTAACATCCTGGAATGCCCATGTTCGCCAAAGCCTTCAGCATCTTCGCCCTCGCCATGATTGAGTTGTGGGCCGCCGTGCCGCTCGGAATCAAGATGGAGGTGGATCCTTACCTGGTCGCCGTCCTGACCATCGCCGGCGCGATTGCCGGCATCGTGGTGGCGGCCTTTGCCGGTGGCCTGGTCAACAAGTTGCTGCGCATGCGCGCCAAGGATCCGACCAAAGGCACCGTTGGCTGGCTGACGAAACAAGGGCCGTGGGCGATTGGTTTGCTGGGGCCGCTGCTGCTGGGGGCGACCCTGTCCGCCGCGCTGGCGTCGAGCCTGGGTTTGTCGCGCAGGGTCTGGATGCCGCTGCTGCTGGCCGGGATTTGTGTGTGGACTGTTGCCGTCACGGTGCTGACCGTGCAGGGCTTCGACCTGCTGTCCGGCGGTTCATCGTCCGGTTCCAGCGCCGGCTTCTGAGCGCCCCAACCCGGCCCCAGCGCGCCGCCTGAAAAACCACATTAGAGTAAACCTGCCAAACGTGGCGTGACCTGCATGCTAGTGTGGAAGTTTGCCCAACTTCCCCACCCGCGCGCGATGAACGACACTCCTCCTCTCCACACCTGGCACGCCGCCGGCGAAGCCGATCCGCACCGCATGCGCGCGGTGTTCGATGTTCAGCAGGCGACGGCGCTGCGCTGGCGCGAATCGAGCGCCGCCGAGCGGATCGGCCGTCTTGAAAAACTGCGCGACGCCATGCTGGCGCAGCGCGCGGCCTTCCACCAGGCCTTTGCGCAGGATTACCGCAAGCCGGAAGCGGAAGTCGAAGTATCGGAATTGCTGCCGGTGATGGATGAAATCCACCAGGCGATCGGCAGCTTGCGGCGCTGGATGAAACCGAAGCGCGTGTGGCCAACCAAGACCATGCTGGGGACACGGGCCCAGGTGCAATACCAGCCGCGTGGCCGTGTGCTGATCATCGCGCCGTGGAATTACCCGCTGAGCCTGTGCTTCGGCCCGCTGGTGTCGGCGCTGGCGGCCGGCAACACCGTCATCATCAAGCCGTCGGAAATGACACCGGCCGTGTCCGCGCTGATGGGCCGCATCATTGCCGCCGTATTCCCGGCCGATCACGTGGCGCTGTTCGAAGGCGGCCTGCCGACCGCGCAAGCGCTGCTGGCGCTGCCGTTCGACCATATTTTCTTTACCGGTTCGCCGGCGGTCGGCAAGATCGTGATGGCCGCCGCCGCCCAACACCTGGCCAGTGTCACGCTGGAACTGGGCGGCAAATCACCGGTGATCGTCGACGCCAGCGCCAATCTGACCATGGCGGCGGAAACCCTGATGTGGGGCAAGTTCCTCAACAATGGACAAACCTGCGTGGCGCCCGATACCGTCTATGTGCACGCCGACGTCAAGCCAGCGTTTGTCGAAGCCTGCCGCGCCGTGCTGCGGCAGCGCTATGGCGCCGATGCGGCCGCGCAAAAAGCCAGCCCCGACCTGACGCGGGTGGTCAACCCGCGCCACACGCAACGCGTGGCGTACTTGCTGCATGACGCGGTGGAACGGGGCGCGACCGTGCTGGCCGGTGGCGACGTCGATACCACGCAATGCTATATCGCGCCGACCTTGCTGGAGCGGGTGCCGCAGGGCGCGGCCATCTTGTCGGAAGAAATTTTTGGCCCGCTGCTGCCGATCATCGAATACACCGACCTCGACCAGGTCATCGCGGACATCAACCGCCAGCCGAAACCACTGGCGCTGTACCTGTGGAGCACCGACCGGCGCGCGATCCAGCGGGTACTGTCACACACCAGTTCCGGTGGCGCCTGCGTCAACCATTGCGTCGCCCATTTTGCGCACGGTAACTTGCCATTTGGCGGCGTCAATAATTCCGGCATCGGCAATGCGCACGGTGAATATGGCTTCAAGGCGTTTTCCCATGAGCGCGCCGTGCTGCGCGGTTCCTGGCTGCACCTGGTGCGCCTGTTCTTCCCGCCGTATACACCGGGCCGCAACAAGCTGATCCGCATGACGGTGGACTTGCTGCGCCTGCCGTTTTAAGCCACCGCTCTATCCCGCTGCGCTATCCCGCCGCTTCCGTCGCCGGCACGCCAGCGCCAGCGCGGCCAGTCCCACGCCGGCCAGCCAGCCGGCGCCCGGTTCCGGCACCAGGTTGACGGTATAGACTTCGATGTCGCCAAAGCGCACGTTGGCGCGATTCTGGTACGGCGTCTTGTCGAGCAGGCTGGTGAACGGGTTCTGGGGATGCGCGCCATTGTTATAGCTGAGCAGCGCGGATACGCCGCCGCTGGTCAAATCAAACGGCACCGATAAATCAAAACCGGCGCCAAAGGTCGGGCCCATGGTGGCCTCGTTGACGGTCTGCATGGCGCCATAATCGTCGCCGGCCAGCACCGGCAATTGCTGGAAGCGCACGCCGCTGGTCAAGTTGAACAGGAACGCCGTGCGGTCGGCCTGCTCGGGCGTCAGATTGAAGCCGCCGCTGGACGACCAGCTTTGCGGGTTGTAGCCGCCCACCAGCCAGGCACGGCCATCGTCACCATACGCCTGCATGACCGTAAACGTGCGGCCACGGCCGTCGGCCGCCGCATGAAAGTCCGCCGCAGTATGACCGGGCGCCTTGGCAAACAGCAGTTGCAAAGCCAGCGGCCCCTGGCCCAGCCACGACGTCAGTTGCGCATGGTCCGCCGCGCCGAGCAGCGTGGCATGGGCCGGCAATGCGGCCAGCAAAGCCAGCGCGCTTACAACGATGTTTGAACGGAAATGCATGGTGGCTGCTCCACGGTTGAGTCGAGTTCAGCCGGCGCCGGATGCATCACATCCGGCACACAGTTGCGCTTGACGATGACGGAAGGATTACCGGCCACCACGGAATACGGCGGCACGTCGGACGTGACGAACGCGCCGGCGCCAATGCGGCTGCCGCGCCCGATCGTCACGCCGCCCACGATCACCGCGTGCGGCCCGATCCACACCTCATCTTCGAGCACCGGATAACCGGTAGCGCGCTGGCCATCGGCGTCGATGCGGTCGCGCCGGCCCAGCGTGACGCCGTGGAACAGCGTCACGTTGCGGCCGATGCGCACGCCCTGGCTGACCACCAGTCCCCAGCCATGGGTCAGCGCCAGCCCCGCGCCGAACTGCGCGTTCCAGGGAAAATCCATGGCGGCCTGGTGGGTGGCACAGCGGTGCAGGATTTTCAGCAGCGGCAGCACCAGCCGCCCCGCCGCACCGCCTGCGCGCGCGTTCTGGCACAGCCGCATGGTGACCACCGGGCGGAACGTTCGCCGCGTCAGGAAACCTTTCAGCAATGCCGCCGCGCCATAGCGGCCATATTGGCGGAACGTGTCCGCCTTCAATCGATCCCAGGTAGCCATGCTGTCGTTCACCTACAATATTGTCGTTTGAACCATATTGTCAGTGATTCACAAAAACCCTGGCGCGCACTATGCCAAGGCCCCGGCAGCCGCTTCAGTTCAGGGCACGATGGCGGTGACCTCGATCTCGACCCGGGCCCGCTCTTCCAGCAACCCCGCCACCTGCACCGCCGTCATGGCCGGATAATGCGGGCCGATCACCGCGCGGTAGATGGCGCCGATGTCCTTGTAGGCGCCCATGTATTCATGCTTGTCGAGCACGTACCACGTCATGCGCACGATATGCTCGGGACGGGCGTTGGCCTCGGCCAGCACGGCCACGATATTTTCCAGGCATTGCTTGACCTGGCCGGCAAAGTCATCGGTGTGGAACACACCCTGCGCATCCCAGCCGATCATGCCGCTGACGCACACCGTGGTGCCGCTGGCCGCGACCCCGTTGGAATAGCCGCGCGGCCGGGCCCATCCGGGCGGTTGCAGGAAGTTCATTTGGTCCCCTTTAGTAATTCGCGTGCAATGATCAGTTGCTGCACTTCGGTCGCGCCTTCATAAATGCGCAGCGCGCGGATTTCACGGTACAAGCGCTCGACCGGCACCTCGCTGACCACCCCCAGGCCGCCAAACATTTGCAGCGCCGCATCAATCACTTGCTGGGCGGTTTCGGTGGCCGTCATTTTCGCCATCGCCGCTTCCTTGGTGACATTGTGTCCCTGGTCGCGCTGCCACGCGGCGCGGTAGGTCAGCAAGGCGCTGCTGTCGATACCGGTCGCCATCTGCGCCAGCTTGGCCTGCGTCAGCTGGAAGTCGGCCAGCACCTGGCCGAACATCTGGCGCGTGGTGGCGCGTCCCAGCGCTTCATCGAGCGCGCGGCGGGCAAAGCCCAGCGCGGCCGCCGCCACGGATGTGCGGAACACGTCCAGGGTCGCCATCGCGACCTTGAAACCCTGGCCGCCGTCGCCGATGCGCTGCGACACGGGAATACGGCAAGCCTCGAACTTCAACCGCGCCAGCGGATGCGGCGCGATCACGTCGATGCGCTCGGCAATCGTGAAGCCCGGCGTATCGGCGTCGACAATAAAGGCGCTGATGCCGCGCGCGCCCGGCTGTTCGCCGGTGCGGGCAAACACCACATAGAAGTCGGCAATGCCGCCATTGGAAATCCAGGTCTTTTCGCCATCGAGCACATAGTGCTCACCCTCTTGCACGGCGGCGCACGCCATCGCCGCCACGTCGGAGCCGGCTTGCGGTTCCGACAGCGCAAACGCGGCAATCGCCTCGCCGCGCGCCACCTTCGGCAGGTAGGCCTGCTTTTGCGCCGCAGTGCCGAACAGGCTGATGGCGCCGGAACCCAAGCCCTGCATGGCGAAGGCGAAATCGGCCAGGCCTTCATAGCGCGCCAGGGTTTCGCGCACGAGGCAGATGGCGCGCGTGTCGATGGTGTCGCCCGCGCCGCCATAGGCGGTGCCGCCCACCGCATGGCGCAGCCAGCCGCCGTTCCCCAGCAGTTGCACCAGCTTGCGGCAACTGTCATCGACATCGGCGCCATGGGCGTCCTGCAGATGGCTGGCGGCCCAGGCATCGAGCTGCTGTTCAAGCTGCGCATGGCGCGCCTCGAAAAACGGCCAGGTCAGGTAGCTTTTATCGGACATTCAATCCCCTTCGAATTGTGGTTTTTGCTTGGCCACGAAGGCGTGGTACGCGCGGTGGAAATCATTGGTGGCCATGCAAATCGCCTGTGCCTGCGCTTCCGCCTCGATCGCTTCATCGACGCCCATGTTCCACTCCTGCTGCAGCATTTTCTTGGTCATGCCATGCGCAAAGGTCGGGCCGTCGGCCAGCCCGCGCGCCAGCGCGTGCGCCGCGTCGAGCAGGGTTTCCGGCGCATGCAGGCTGTTGAACCAGCCCCAGCGTTCACCTTCCGCGCCGCCCAGCGAGCGCCCCGTATACAGCAATTCCGAGGCCCGGCCCTGGCCGATCACGCGCGGCAGCAAGGCGCACGCGCCCATGTCGCAGCCGGCCAGGCCGACGCGGGTGAACAGGAACGCGGTCTTGCTGCGCTCCGTGCCGAGGCGCATATCGGAGGCCAGCGCCATCATCGCGCCGGCGCCGGCACAAATGCCGTCGATGGCGGCGATGATCGGCTGCGGGCAGGCGCGCATGGCTTTGACCAGGTCGCCCGTCATGCGGGTAAACGACAGCAGGCCGGGCATATCGAGCTTGGTCAGCGGGCCGATGATGTCGTGCACATCGCCGCCGGAACAGAAATTGCCGCCCTCGCCCTGCACCACGACAGCGTGAATATCGTCGGCATAGGCCAGCGCGCGGAACAGATCGCGCAATTCCGCATACGAGTCAAAGGTCAGCGGATTCTTGCGCTCGGGACGGTTCAGCGCCACCGTGGCCACGCCGTTGTCCACCGTGAACAGGAAGTGGCGCGCCTGGTAGCCCGCCAGCTGGCTGCGGTTGCCGGGCAAGTGCTGTGGTTCGCCAGGGAGGTATTTCATTGTTCGCTTCCTTCGTTCAGGTGCCGCTTCATTTGCGACAGCAGGTTAATCAGTTGCGCCTTGTCGTCATGCGCGATCGGCGCCAGCAATTGCGCCACCCATGCCTCGTGGGTTTCGGCCATGACGGCAAACGCCTTGCGCCCTTGCGGCGTCAGCTTGACGCTGTAGGCGCGGCCGTCCTTCGGGTCCGGCACGCGCAGCACCAGCCCTTCCTGTTCCAGCTGGTCGGTGATGCCGGTGATATTGCCACCCGTGACCATCATGCGTTTCGACAGTTCACCCATGCGCAAGCCATCGGGATAGCGCTCCAGTTGCGCCATCAAGTCAAAGCGCGGCAAGGTGATGCCGAACGTGGCGCGCAGCCGCGAACGGATTTCGTTTTCGATTTTCACCGTGCACGACAGCATCCGCAGCCACAGTTTCAGCGACTGGTGGTGGTCTTGCGTCAGACGGCTGGCCAGGTCCAGCGCCTGGCCCGGGTCGGGCAGATTGTCCACGCTCGGCTCGCCATTCGGTTCCATATCAGGTTCCACATCAGGTTCCAGTGCCATACGCTGCCCTACATCACTTCGCCGCCGGCGACGGCGATGGCCTGGCCATTCATGGCGGCCGAATCGGGCTGGCACAGCCACGCCACCGCGTTGGCCACTTCCTCGCTTTGCACCAGGCGCTGTTGCGGATTGCCGGCCGCCAGTTCGGCGCGCGCCGCGGCCTCGCTGCGGCCGGTCTTGGCCACGATATTGGCGATGGCGTCCTTGACGATATCGGTCTCGGTGTAACCAGGACACACCGCGTTGACGGTGACGCCCTTGGCCGCCACTTCCAGCGCCAGCGCGCGCGTCAGGCCGACCACGCCATGCTTGGCCGCGACATAGGCGGCGACATAGCGGTAGCCGGTCAACCCGGCGGTGGACGCAACATTGACGATACGGCCCCAGCCGGCGTCCAGCATGCCCGGCAACGCCGCCTGGCAGCAGTGGAACACGCCGGACAGGTTCACCGCCAGCATCTGCTGCCAGTGCGCGCTGTCGGTCTTCAGGAACGCCGCCGGCCTGGCCTGGCCGGCATTGTTGACCAGGATATCGATGCGGCCAAAGCGTGCGGCGGCCGAAGCGAAACCGGCATTGACGGAGGCGTCATCGGCCACGTCGATGCGCTCGATGGCGACTTCGCCCAAGGCGCGCAAGGCTTGCTGCGCCTGCAGCAAGGTGGCGAAATCGCGCCCCGCCAGCGTGACTTTCGCGCCCCGCAACAGCAGCGCGCGGACGCACGCCAGGCCGATGCCACGGCCGCCGCCCGTCACCAGCGCGTGCTTGTCCTGCAAGGTTTTCAAGGTACTCATGGTGTTCGGCATCTCATCCCTCCAGCAATTTTGCGGCGACTTGCTGCGGGCTCAGGCCCGCGGCGGCGGCCGCCATTTGACGTTCGCGTTCCAGGTTGCGCTCCAACTGCTGCTTGCCCGGCAGGTAGGGCTTGGGCCACGTCACCGGCTGGTAGCCCAGTTGCGCCGCCGCATGCAGCGTCCATGCCGGATCGGCCAGGTGCGGCCGGCCCACCGCGCACAGGTCGGCGCGGCCGGCGGCAATGATGCCGTTGGCGTGATCGGCCTCGAAGATCGAACCGACCGCCATCGCGGCGATACCGGCCTCGTTGCGCACCCGGTCGGCGAACGGCGCCTGGAACATGCGGCCATAGACCGGTTTTTCCCGCTTGCTGACCTGGCCCGACGAACAGTCGATCAGATCCGCGCCAGCCTGCTTGAACAGGCGCGCGATCGCCACCGCGTCGTCCGGCGTGATGCCGCCGTCGACCCAGTCATGCGCGGAAATGCGCACGCTCATGGGTTTATGCGCCGGCCAGGCGGCGCGCATGGCGGCAAACACGCGCAGCGGGAAGCGGCAGCGGTTCTCCAGGCTGCCGCCATAGTCATCGCCGCGCTGGTTGGTCAACGGCGAGATGAATGAGGACAGCAAATAGCCGTGCGCGCAGTGCAATTCGAGCCAGTCAAAACCGGCTTGCTCCGCCGCCATTGTGGCGCGCACGAAGTCGGTCTCGATGCGGCGCATATCGTCGAGCGTGGCGCTGCGCGCCACCTGCGACACCCCCGCCAGATATTGCTGGTTGGACGCCGACACCAGCGGCCAGTTGTCGGCGCTGCCGGGCAGCGGCAGGTCGATGCCGTCCCACATGGCGCGGGTCGAGCCTTTGGCGCCCGCGTGGCCCAGCTGCAGCGCGATCTTGGCATCACTGTGCGCATGCACATAGTCGACGATGCGCCGCCAGGCCGCCGTATGCTCTGGCGCATACATGCCGGGACAGTGTGGCGTGATGCGCGCATCGGCCGAGACACACGTCATTTCCGCCATCACCAGGGCGGCGCCGCCCATCGCGCGCGCGCCCAGGTGCACCAGGTGGTAATCGCCGACCATGCCGTCCACCGCGCTGTATTGCGCCATCGGCGAGACCACGATGCGGTTCTTGAGCACCAGTTCGCGCACCTTGTACGGGGTGAACATCGGCGGCGCCGGCGGTGCATCGGCGTCTGGCGCCGGCAAGCCCGATTGCGCCGCCGCCTGGCCGGCCAGCCAGCGTTCGTAGCCGGCCACGTAGGCGGGATCGCGCAGGCGCAGGTTTTCATGCGACAGGCGCTGGCTGCGCGTCAGCATCGAATAGGCGAATTGCGGCGCTTGCAGCGCCGTATACCGGTGCACGTTCTCAAACCATTCCATCGAATTGCGCGCCGCGCTCTGGATCTTCAGCACTTCGATGGCGCGCACCGCTTCATATTGTTCCAGGGTGGCGCGGATATCCCCGCCTTGCGCAAAGCAGGACGCCAGTTCGATTGCATCCTCCAGCGCCAGCTTGGTGCCGGAGCCGATCGAATAGTGGGCGGAATGGGCCGCGTCGCCCATCAGCACCACCGGCACCGGCACCACGCCGGCGCCCTCCCCGTTCCAGTGCACCCAGCGTTCGCAGACCACGCGCGGGAACGTGATCCACACGTTCGAGCCACGCAAATGCGCCGCGTTCGACATCAGCGCATGGCCATCGAGCTGCTCGGCGAACAGGGCTTCGCAAAACGCCATGGCCTGTTGCTGCGTCATGTCTTCCAGTCCCGCCGCGCGCCACACCGATTCCGGGGTTTCCACGATAAAGGTCGAGGTGTCGCCGTCGTACTGGTAAATATGGGCCTGGAACCAGCCAAATTCGGTTTCCTTGAAGGCAAACGTAAAAGCGTCGAATTTCTTTTTCGTGCCCAGCCACACGAAGCGGCACTGGCGGGTTTCAACTTGCGGCTGGTAGGTGGCGGCGTAGCGGCTGCGGATCCGGCTGTTCAAACCATCGGAGGCGATCACCAGGTCGGCGTGGTATTGCGCGGCCAGCGCCTGATCGTCCGCCACGTCGGTTTCAAACACCAGTTGCACGCCCAGTTGCTCGCAGCGCTGCTGCAGGATGTTGAGCAGGCGCTTGCGGCCGATACCGCAAAAACCGTGGCCGCCGGACGTGATTTTCTCGCCCTTGAAGAAGATGTCGATATCGTCCCAGTGGTTGAACGCCTGCAGGATGGCTTTCGCGCTCGGTTCGTCGGCCTGCGCCAGGTTGCCCAGCGTCTGGTCGGAAAACACCACGCCCCAGCCGAACGTATCGTAGGGGCGATTGCGTTCAATGACGGTGATGTTGTGCGCGGCATTGTGCTTTTTCATCAGCAGCGCGAAATACAGGCCGGCCGGGCCGCCGCCTATGCAAACGATATTCATGACTTACTCCTGGCGCAGCTTGAAGCGCTGCAGTTTGCCGGTTTCCGTGCGCGGCAGCGCCGCCATGAAGCGCAGCGCGCGCGGGTATTTGTAGGGGGCGATCTGGGCCTTGACGAATTCCTGCAACTCAAGGGCCAGCGCGTCGCTGCCCTCGAAGCCAGCCTTCAGTACCACGAACGCCTCGACGATCTGGCCGCGTTCCTCGTCCGCCCTGCCGACCACGCCGCATTCGGCCACGGCCGGGTGGCGCAACAACGCGTCTTCCACTTCCGGTCCGGCGATGTTGTAGCCGGCCGAAATAATCATGTCGTCGGTGCGCGAACGGTAAAAGAAATAGCCATCGGCATCCATTTCATAGGCGTCGCCGGTCAGGTTCCAGCCGTTGATGACGTAATCACGCTGGCGCCCATCGGCCAGGTAACGGCAGCCGGTCGGCCCTTTGACGGCCAGGCGGCCGATCACGCCCGGCCCCAGCGGATGACCGTCAGGGTCCAGCACGCAGGCCTGGTAACCGGGAATCGGCTTGCCGGTGGCGCCGGGACGAATTTCGTCATCGGCAGCCGAGATAAAAATGTGCAGCAGTTCGGTGGCGCCGATGCCGTCGATCATGCGCAAGCCGGTGGCCTGCTGCCATGCTTCGCGCGTGGCCAGCGGCAGCGCTTCGCCGGCCGAGACGGATTTGCGCAGCGCCGCCAGGTCATAGCGGGATGCCAGCGGCGCCATTTGCCGATAAAACGTGGGCGCGGTAAAGCAGATCGTGGCCTGATAGTGCGCGATGGCCTGCAACAGCGTTTCGGGCGTCAGCTTTTCCAGCAGCACGGTGGCGGCGCCGACCCGCAGCGGGAACAGCAGCAGGCCGCCGAGGCCGAACGTGAACGCCAGCGGCGGCGTGCCGACAAAGATATCGTCGTGCCGCGTTTTCAGGGTGGAACGGGGGAAGCAATCGCAAATGGCCAGCACATCGCGGTGGAAATGCATGGTCCCTTTCGGGATGCCGGTGGTGCCGGACGTGAAGCTGATCAGGCAGACATCATCGGCGCTGGTGTCACAGGGCGCAAAATCGGTGGCCGGCGCGTCGCGCATCAGCGACTCCAGCGAGTCCGGGCCGCCAGCGCCATTGAAGTAGGACACGGTGGCAGGCAAGTGCTCGGCCGCATCGAGTTCGCCGCGCAGCGCATCGGCGCACAGCACGGCGTTGACTTGCGCCTTGCCGAGAATCGCCCCCAACTCGCGGGCGCGCAGCAGCGGCATGGTCGGCACCGCCACCAGTCCGGCTTTCAGCACCGCCAGCACGCAGGCCGCCATCATCGGGTGGTTGGCGCCGCGCAGCAGCACGCGATTGCCGGTCCTCAGGCCCAGCGGCCCGCGCAACACGTGCGCGATACGGTCAACCTGCTGCTGCAATTGGGCGTAGGTCCAGCGCCCGGTGGCGGCATGAATGGCGATCCGATCGCCCCAGCCGCGCGCGATCGCGCGGTCCAGCAATTCTGCCGCGCAATTGAGGCGGTCGGGGTACTGCAGTTCGGGCAAATCGAAACACAATTCCGGCCACAAGCCGCGCGGCGGCAAATGGTCGCGGGTAAATCCATCTTCGTGCCCGGATCGGGGTGCGGCAATTGCTGTCATCTTGGTCGCCCTTGGGTGTTTGGTCGGTAAAAGTCAGCCTGCGGACATTTACTTTAAACCTAAACTATTTTTTGGGCAAGGGCAAGGCATGGCGGATTACGGCGCTGCGCACCTAATCCGCCCTACCGTTTGGGATTGATGTAAGGCGGATTAGTGGGCGAAGCCCGCGTCACCCGCCAGCCTTCAATAACTACCAATGGATTTGCGCACCAGCGCCGCCTGGTGGATCACGGCGCGGATCACGTCGGCCAGCACGGCCTGCACCGCGTCGCTCGACAGGAAGCCCGGCGCAAAGCTTTTCAGCGCACTGGCGGCGCCGGACAGGCCAAGCGTGACGCAACCGGCGTGCAGGCGGTCGATGCGCGATTGCGCTTCCTGCTGCTCGCCGCGGGCGAACAGCGCATCGAGTTCGCCGCAGGCGGCGGTCAACTGGCTCTGGAAGCCGGTCAAGTACACCAGCAGGCGGTCGGCGTTGATACCGAGTCGCAACTGGGTGGCCGATGGGGCTTCCGCCAGGTGTTCGTAGCCGCTGGCCGCCTGGTCCAGGAACGCGGTCAGGTGCACCCGCACCTGGTCGGCCTGGAACGGCTTGACGATATAGCCGGCGGCGCCAGCCTTGGTGGCTTGCTGGACGGTTTCCTTATCGGTGGCGGAGGACACCAGGACAAACGGCAGTGCATTCAGCGCGGCATCGCCTTTTACGCGCTGCAGCAATTCCATGCCGGACAGGCGCGGCATGCGTAAATCACAGAACACAATCGCGGGGCGCAATCCGTTTTCCAACTGCTGCCAGGCGTCGGCGCCGTCTTCCGCTTCCACAATATCGAACTTGCCGCAACTGTCGATCAGGTGCATCAGCACCATGCGCGACACCACGTCATCGTCTACCACCAATACTTTCATTTGTTACTCTCCACGCCGTCCGCACGGCGCCGCGCCCAGTTTAACCGATAACGGAACCATGTGCTTTTGGGATTCATACGCCGCCTACCCGGGCGGCACCGGTTGCGCAATACCGGACAGCATGCTGCGCAAGCCCGGCAGGCCCGCCGCGATGGCGCTCCAGTCGGCGCAATCAGCGGCTTTTTCCAGCTCGCCGCACAGGGTGCGCAAGTCTGGCTCTTCCAGGTAGGCGGCGCTGCCCTTCATGCCGTGGAACAGGCGGCCGGCGGCATCACAGTCCGACGCGCTGATCGCGTCATCGAGTTCGCTCAGGCGCGCCGGCAAGTCGGCCAGGAACGCGGCGAGCAGCCGCGCTTTCAATGGATCGTCATACTGGCCAGGCTGCGGACGGGGTGTCAGCGCGGGCGACACCAGCGCGACCTGCGTCACGCCAAACATGGTGTCGAGGTCGTCCAGTGTCGGCGCCGACGGTTCGCGCGGCGGCATCGGTGGCAAGGCAATGCCGCGCTGCAGCTGGCGCTGAATGGCGCGCGAGAGCTGGTAGTGCAGCGCCGCCTCATCGATCGGCTTGGTCAGGAAATCGTCCATGCCGGCCGCCAGGTAGCGGCTGCGGTCTTCCTCGCTGGCGTTGGCGGTCAGCGCAATGATCATCAACTCCTGATCGCGCACCGGCGCCTCTTCCGGGCCGCCGGCGCGAATCAGCTGGGTGGCGCTGGGGCCATCCATTTCCGGCATGCGGCCATCCATCAGGATCAAGTCATAGCGGGTGCGCGCGCAGGCCGCCACCGCCAGCAGGCCATTGGCCGCGATATCGGCCTTGTGGCCGAGGTCTTCGAGCATCATGCGGATGATGATCTGGTTGGTCGGGAAATCTTCGGCGCACAGCACGCGCAGCTGATGGCTGTGGGGTTCGCGCGGCAGGTGCGGCACGACCGGCGGCGCCACCCCTTCCTTGAGCGGAATTTCAAACGTGAAGATACTGCCAATGCCGGGCGTGCTGGCAACACTGATTTCGCCGCCCATCAATTCCACCAGTTGGCGGCAAATCGCCAGTCCCAGGCCGGTGCCACCATAGCGCCGCGTGGTGGTGGTGTCGGCCTGTTCGAATTTCTGGAACAGGCGCGGCATGGCGTCCGGCGCGATGCCGATGCCGGTGTCCTGCACCGTGAAGCGGACCAGGTGGCAAGCCGGTTCCAGCTCGGAGGCGGGTGGCATCTTTTCCACTTTCAAGCGCACTTCGCCGCGCTGCGTGAACTTGAAGGCATTGCCCACCAGGTTGACCAGCACCTGGCGCAGACGGGTCGGATCGCCCAGCACGAAGGTCGGCAAGCCATCGGAAAAGTCGACCGAGAAGCCGACCGAATACGCGGCGGCCTGCTCTTCGAACAGGCTGGCGACGTTCTGCACCATGCCCGACAAGGCGAAGTCGATGTTTTCAATCGTCAGCTTGCCCGCTTCGATCTTGGAAAAGTCCAGCAAGTCGTTGATGATGGCCAGCAGCGCCTGCGCGTTGGCCTGGGCCCGTTCGATCTGCTCGCGCGTCACCTCCTGCAGTTTCTGGTCGCGCAGCGCAAAGCCCTGCATGCCGATCACGCCGGCCAGCGGGGTGCGCATTTCATGGCTCATGTTGGCCAGGAACTCGGATTTCTGGCGCGTCGCATCTTCCGCCTTTTGCTTGGCGTAGCGCAGTCGCTCCTCATTGTCCTGCAGTGCGCGGTTGGCCTGCGCCAGTTCATCCGTGTGCAGGCGCACCTGCGCCTGCTGCTGCATCAGTTGCTCCTGCGTATCGCGCAACTCGCGCAGGGTTTCTTCCAACCGCTGGTAAGCCATCGCATTGTCGAGTGACACGGCGGCGTAGGCCGCCAGCGTCTGCAGCATGTCCAGGTGCACCTGGCGGTAGGCATGCTTGTTGCGGCTCTGCACCGACAGCACACCGACCACGCGGTCGTTGACCACCAGCGGCGTATACAGCATCGATTGCGCGTGTTCCGGGTCGGAGCCGTCGGCCAGCAGCGCCGGTCTCAGCTTGTCGAGGCCGGCCGGCCCCATATAGCGGCTGTATTCCGCGTAAAAATCATTGATGAAAATATCGTGGCGATGGAATAAGCACCACACCGCCAGTTGGTCCGGATCATCGACGCGGCGGCTGTAAGGCAGGCTGCGCATGCCGCGCTCCATCGAGAACGGGAAATCGATGGTGCCGGTCTCTTCGCGGTAAAAACCGACGCCGAACATGTCGGTGTCCATCAAGTGCCGCACATGGCGATACAAGGTGCGCATGGCCTTTTCAATGTCCAGCGTGGCCGCCATTTCGCGGCCGATTTCCGACAGCACGGAAATATTGCGGTGCGCCTGCTCCACCGCTTCCTTTTGCGATTCGACTTCCTGCTTCTGGCGCTCGGCGTCCATGCGACGCTGTTCGGCTTCGGCGCGCTGGCCTTCGGCTTCCACCCGGCGCCGTTCCAGTTCGGTCTTTTGCTGTTGCAGCAGCGAGTTTTTCAATTCCACTTCGGCGGTGCGGAAATTGACTTCGCGTTCGAGGTTTTCCTTTTGCCACTGCAACTGGCGCATGCGCACCCGGTAAATGCCATAGGCGCCGCCCAGCAGCAGCGCGGCCATGCCGGCGCGGAACCACCAGGTTTTCCACATCGGCGGCAGGATCGTGATGGCCAGGGTGGCGGCATTGTCGTTCCACACGCCGTCCTTGTTGGCGGCCTTGACGCGGAACACGTAATGGCCAGGATCGAGATTGGTATAGGTGGCGAACCGCTTGCCGGCATCGGTGACCACCCAGTCCTTGTCGAAACCCTGCAACTGATAGGCATAGCGGTTGCGCTGCGGCCCGGCAAAGTGCAGCGCGGCGAATTCCAGTGAAAACACGGAATCCTGTTCGCGCAAGGTAATCGCCTGGGTATGCTCGATCGCATGCTTGAGGATATTGCCGCCATCCTGTCCGGCCCGGATCGAGCGGTTGAAGATCTGGAAGTCCGTGATCACGACGGCCGGCGCGGTGCTGTTTTCACGGATATCGGCCGGCGCGAACGCGGTGACGCCATTGAAGCCGCCGAAATACATGGTGCCGTCGGCGGTGCGCAGCGCCGAATTGTCGAAGTAGGCGCCCTCGATGGTGCCGTCGGCCCCGCCATAATTGCGCAGATGTCCGGAGTGTACCTTCAGGCGCGTGATACCGGCGTTGGTGCTGATCCACAAGCGGCTGGCGTCGTCTTCCAGGATCGCCGCCACCGCATCGTCGGCCATGCCGTCGCGCCGCAGATAGCGCTTGAAACGCGCCGTGCCATCGGACTGCAATTCCATGCGGTTCAAGCCCGCCGCCGTGCCAACCCACAGCACGCCGCTCTTGTCTTCATACAGGTAATGCACTTCATCGTGCGACAGGCTGCCCGGGTCGCGCGGGTCGTGGCGGAAGTGGCGGAACTTGCCGGTGGCGCGATCAAGTAGTCCCAGGCCATTAAATGTGCCAACCCACAGCCGCCCCTTGCTGTCTTCCAGCACCGGGCGCACCACGTTGTCGGCCAGGCTGGATGGGTCCATCGGATCGTGCCGGAAGGTACGCGAGGCGCCGCTCTTCGGGTCGAAGCGGTGCAGGCCGCCGCGCGAGGCGATCCACAACACGCCCTTGCTGTCACCATAGATGCCGCGCAGGCTGTTGCTGTCAGGGTCGCCATGCCATGGCTGCAAGCGGGTGAATTTCTTGGTGACCGGATCGAAGCGGCGCAGGCCATTGCGCCCGCCGACCCACAGGGTATTGGCCGAGTCGCGCCACAGCGCCATCACCTGCGGGTCGCGCGCATCGAGCGAGGCCCCGCTATCGCGATAGACCTGGCCGTCGCCGGTCTGCGGGTCATACAAGGTCAGGCCGTCGTTGCTGCCCAGCCAAAGCTTGCCATTGCCGGCATCGACGATGGCGCGCACCTTGTTGTCGGATAGCGAATGCGGCCGTTCCGGATCATGCACCAGGCGCGCAAAGCCGCCGCTGCCCAGGTCCACGCGCGACACGCCGTTGTACCAGGTGCCGACCCACAGGGTACCGAAGCGGTCGCGGAACAGCGACGCGACGTAATTGTCGGCCAGGCTGTGCGGGTCCGACAGCTGGTGGCGGTATTGCACGAAGCGGCGCGCATCGGGCAGCCAGCGGAACAGGCCCTCGGTCTGGCTACCGGCCCACACCGTGCCTTCCATGTCCTGGTAAATCGCGGTGATCACCCCGGGCTTCAAGCCATCGGCCTCGCCCAGGCGGACCCGCTGCGGCGCATCCGCCCCGGGCGCCAGTTTCCACTGCTCGATACTGCCCATGGTGCCGACCCACAAGGTGCGCTGCGGGTCCACGTGCAGCGACAGCACCGCTTCGAAGCGGGTGTCCGGCGCCGCCTCGACACGGAAATGGCGGAAGCTTTGCGCGCCCGGCTCCAGCACATCGAGGCCGGTGGCGGTGCCGATCCACAGGCGGCCATCGGCATCGCGCGCCAGCGCATTGATCTGGTCATTGCCCAGGCTGCCCGGCAAGACCGCGTCGTGGTGCCAGAACTGGTAGCGCCCCGTCAGCGGATCGAGGTGCTGCAAGCCGTCCGAGGTGCCGATCCACAACCCGCCCTCGCCGTCATCGACGATCGCGCGCACGTGGCGGTTGCCGTTGCCGCGCTTGGCCGGTTCGGTCGGCGGATAATGGATAAAGGTCTGGGTCAGCGGATCATAGCGGTCCAGGCCACCGTCGGTGCCGATCCACATGCGCCCTTCGCGGTCCACATGCAGCACGCGCACCCAGTTGTCGGCCAGGCTGCGCGGGTCGGAGACGATATTGCGGAATGTGATGATGCGCGCGCCGTCATAGCGCGACAGGCCGGCCTGGCTGCCGAACCACATGAAGCCCTGCCGGTCCTGCGCCACCGCCAGCACCGATTCCTGCGCCAGGCCGTCGTCGACCGCCAACTGCTCAAAACGCAAAGTGCGCGGCGGCGCGGCGCCGTGGACCGGCGCCCCCGGAAAGGCGGCGGCCAGCGCCAGCACCAGCGCAAGCGGCGTCAGCAATCGGCGGCAGAAGCGGCGTACAGGCGTCATGAATTAAAAAAGGCCAGCACGTCTTCCTTGCGCGCATGGGTGTCGCGCTGGCCGAGCTGGATCAGCTCGCAAGTATACGTCGATTCGAACAACAGGTACGACGCCAGCGCCGCGCCGCGCGTTTCCGTCGCGCCGATCCCGGACAGCATGGTCCGTATCGGCGCCGGCAAGCTGCCGATGTGGCGGGTGGCGATATCGTCGAGCCGCTCGGACGGCGCGATCACCAGCAATTCCACCGGCCGCAGCGGGGTCTGCGACAGGTATTCCGGCGGCAGCAACGACAGGGTCTTGTTGACGCGCGTGAGGCGCTCGATGTCCACCGCCAGGCTGTCGAGAAAGATCGACGACATGGCGTGGCCGGCGATTTGCGCCAGGCTCGGGTAACGCGGCGCTTCGCTGCGCCGCACCGCCGGCTCCGTCAGGCGGCCGGCGCCGACCACCAGCACCTTGTCCGCCCCCAGGTGGATCGCCGGTGAAATCGGCGCCAGTTGGCGCATCGAGCCGTCGCCGCAATATTCCTGCTGGCCGCCCAGGTACAGCGGCGTGGCCGGGAAAATAAACGGGATCGCCGACGATGCCAGCAAGTGTTCGACACCGATCTGGTCTTGCAGCGCGATGCGCTGCATCCGCACCCACGGCGCCACTTCGGCCGTGGTCTGGTAAAACGTGATGTGCTGGCCGGAGGAATACGACGAGGCGGTGACGGCCAGCGCATGCAGCAGACCTTCCTGCATCACCGTGTCGAGCCGTGGCAAATCGAGCATGCGGTGCAGCAGGCCCACCAGCGGCGTGTTATCGAGCAGCGATTGCGGCGGCGCCGCGCGCCACTTGCGCAGCAGCCAGCCAAAGGACAGCAGCGACAGCCAGCGCGCGCCGGAACGGATCACCCCCAGCGAATCGGCGCGGTAGACCTGCGCCACTTCCATCTGACTCCAGACGTCGAGCAGCTTTTGCACCCCTTCGCCGAAATTATCGGCGCGGCACGCCAGCGCCGTGCCGTTGATGGCGCCGGCCGAGGTGCCGCAAATGATATTGAACGGGCAGCGCGACGGCGGCCAGCCCTCTTCCCACAGGATTTCCGAGATCGCTTGCAGAACGCCAACCTGATAGGCGGCGCGCGCGCCGCCGCCGGTGAGGATCAGGCCAGTTTTCTTTTTCATTCCCATACGGACAGAGTATCAGGGTCAACTTTGTTTGGGCAATGGGGACATGGCCACAAAGGCAACTTTTATTACCCTCAGCTTCCTTTCAGCCCGGTCAATCCCCTTTGACCGCCCCTTCGCGGCGGGGGTCGGCGCCGCCGAACCACACATCCTTGCCGTCTTTTTTGACGCGCATAATGCCCTGCAGGCCGGAAGTCTGGTCGAACTGGCGCACCTCGTGCCCGCGCGCCTTCAATTCGTCCACCACGGCCGGCGCGAAGCGGCCCGCTTCCAACTCGGTCGGGCCGTTGCGGCTGCCAAAGTTGGGCAGGCTGATGGCTTGCTGCACGTCGAGTTTCCAGTCCAGCGTCCCGACCAGCACCTTGGCCACGTAATTGATGATGGCGCTGCCGCCCGGCGAACCGGTGGACAGCAACAGCTTGCCGCTCGCCTTGTCAAACACCAGCGTCGGCGACATCGCGCTGCGCGGACGCTTGCCGGGCTGCACCCGGTTGGCGATCGGACCGTTGTCATCCTGCGCGTCAAACGAAAAATCGGTCAGCTGGTTGTTGAGCAGGAAACCATCGACCATCTGGCGCGAACCAAACGCATCTTCCACCGACGTCGTCATCGACAGCACGGCGCCGCTGGCGTCGGCCACCGACAGGTGCGACGTCGAAGGCCGCTCCGGCGCGGTATCGGCGCCCCACGCCACAGCCAGCCCGTCCGGCACGCCGTATTTCGCGCGGCCCATCGAGCGGCTGGAAATCAGGGCGGCGCGCTGCGCCAGGTAGCGCTGGTCGATCAGCGCGGCAACGCCCTTGCCCGGCAGCGGCACAAAATCGGTATCGGCCAGGTAGCGGTTGCGGTCGGCGTAGGCCAACCGGCCCGCTTCGGCAAACAGGTGCACGGCGTCGGCACTGACCTTGCCGTCGACCGGCGCCAGTTGCGCCAGCGCCGTGTGCTCCAGCACACCCAGCATTTGCGCGATCGCGATGCCGCCCGACGACGGTGGCGGCATGCCACACACGGTGTACACCTTGTAATCGCTACACACCGGGTCGCGCTCTTTGGCGCGATACGCGGCGATATCCTGCACCGTCAACAGGCCGGGATTGGTGGCGTGCGACTGCACCTTGGCGGCGATGTCGCGCGCGATACGGCCCTGATAAAAGGCGTCGGCGCCGCCGGCCGCGATGTCTGTCAAGGTGCGCGCCAGTTCCGCGTTTTTCAGCACATGACCGACCGGCCACGGCTTTTTATTGTTGTCATAGAAATACGCCGCGGCGACCGGGTCGCGCGCCAGGTATTTATCGTACGACAGCAGCGCATGCAGTCGCGGACTGACGGCAAAGCCATTCGACGCCAGCCGGATGGCCGGCTCGAACAATTTGGCCCATGGCAGCTTGCCGTGCCGCTGGTGCGCCATTTCGAGCATGCGCAGCACGCCAGGCGCACCGGTCGAGCGGCCGCCGATGATGCCGGTTTCACGCGAGACGGCCTTGCCGTTCGCATCCTGGAACAGTTTTTCGGTGGCGGCGGCCGGCGCGGTTTCGCGGCCGTCATAGGCGTGCACCTTTTTGCCGTCGAAATACATCAGGAAGGCGCCGCCACCGATGCCCGACGATTGCGGCTCGACCAGCGTCAGCACCAGTTGGGTGGCAATCGCGGCATCGATCGCCGCGCCGCCGGCTTTCAAAATTTGGTAGCCGGCCTCGGTGGCATGGGGATTGGCGGCGGCCACCATGTACTTTTCAGCGATGACGCCTTGCCGGTCGGCGTAGCCGGTGGCGATTTCCGGTGCCCGCTCGGGCCCGCGTGCGTCCTGGGCGTAACAGGGGGCGGCAATCGTGGCTACCTGGGCGGCCAGGGCGGCGGACAATACGGCAGACCAGACAGCCGGCTGCGCCAGCGAATGCAACTTGAACATGCGGGCTCGACTAATGAAACACCGGACACCAGGGCATCAGGCGCTTGATCAAAAAAAAGGCGCGCGGCCAGGACCGCGCGCCCGATAGCTCCGGCATCCTACCCCAAATTACTTGGGTTGCATACGGATCGCACCGTCCAGGCGGATCGTTTCACCATTCATCATGACGTTCTCAATGATGGCCTTGGCCAGCATCGCATATTCCACCGGTTTGCCCAGGCGCGGCGGGAACGGCACCATCTTGCCCAGCGCATCCTGCACCTCGGTCGGCATGCCCAGCAACATCGGGGTTTCGAAAATACCCGGCGCAATCGTCATCACGCGGATGCCGTTGCGCGACAGGTCGCGCGCCATCGGCAAGGTCATGCCGGCCACTGCGGCTTTCGAGGCAGCGTAGGCGGCCTGGCCGATCTGGCCATCGAATGCCGCCACCGACGCGGTATTGATGATGATGCCGCGCTCGCCGTGTTCGGCGCCGTCGGTCTTGCTCATCGCGTCCGCCGCCAGGCGGCACATGTTGAAGGTGCCGACCAGATTGATATTGATGGTGCGCTGGAACAGGTCCAGCGGGTGCGGGCCGTCCTTGCCCACGGTTTTGACAGCTGGCGCCACGCCGGCGCAATTGACCAGGCCACGCAAGGTGCCCAGCGCGGTCGCGGCGTCCACCACGGCCTTGCCATCGGCTTCCGACGTCACGTCGCACTGGACGAACACGCCACCGAGTTCCGCCGCCAGCGCCTGGCCGGCTTCCGCCTGCACGTCCGCCAGCACGACTTTGCCGCCGGCGTCGACGATCATGCGCGCCGTGGCGGCGCCCAGGCCCGAAGCACCACCGGTGATGATAAATACGTTGTCCTTGATTTGCATACGAACTCCCCTCCATTAAAAAGCCGGTTTGCAGAATGTGCGGCGATTGACGCATCGTTACGCACATTTACGTTTACGTAAACGTCACTCTCAATTGTAGCGAACTTCATGCAACGCTTGCAAAAATAAGAACGCTCGTTCGCCAAAAACCGTGATTGGCGTGCGACTGGCCTGCGCGCCTATGGACCTATGGGCAATGCACCCATTGCCCGCTGCGCGTACACATGCGGCCGGACGGATCCAGCACGATGTCACCCGCGCCCGGCTGGTACAAGACGCCATTGGCGCTGCGGCAACCGGCGATGCCGCACTGGTTCAGTGGCTGCACTGAAGGCGGCACCAGCGGCGGCACCCGTGCCGAGCTTGCCGGGGGTGCGGATGGCAATGGGGCGGCAGGCGTTGCCGGCGTGCTGGACGAGACCAGGCCGGGCGACGACGCGTGGCCTGGTTCAAGGGCCTGCGGCGGTGATGACGGTGATGATGATGACGACGATGGTGGCGGCAGCGTGAGTGCGGATGCGGCACGGCGCGCCACAGCACTGAGGGTCGGCGGCCGTCGGCAAGGCTGCTCCGCCAGCCGTTGGCCATCCGGCGTCAGCCTGCAATAAGGCAGGCGCCGGTAGGCGTCGAGGGTGACGGGATCGGCAGACCGGACTGGTTCAGCGGCAGTGACCGCCACGACCACCACGACCATCAACGCCGCGCCGAACAACAGGGATTTCAACATGGCAGGCTCCTGCCGGCCAGCATACGCCCCGTCCGCCGCGCCATGGCGCGCGGACGGCAAAGCGTCACTTGCCGGGCGCGGGCATCGGGGCCGCCGCCTCGGCCGGCGTCAGCACCGACTGGGGCGGCATCGGCACCAGTGCCGGTGCGTGCACCGGGATGGCGGCCTGCAGCGGCATCGTCACCGACAGCCAGCCGCTGGCCGGCAACAGCGGCACGATCAGCAGCGCCACAATGTTGATGATCTTGATCAGCGGATTGACGGCGGGGCCGGCGGTGTCCTTGTACGGGTCGCCCACGGTGTCGCCGGTGACGGCCGCCTTGTGCGCATCGGAACCCTTGCCGCCAAAGTTGCCGTCTTCGATGTATTTCTTGGCGTTGTCCCACGCGCCGCCGCCGGTCGTCATGGAAATCGCCACGAACAAGCCGGTAATGATGGTGCCCATCAACAAACCACCCAGCGCGGCGGAGCCCAGCAGCATCCCCACCGCGACCGGCACCAGCACCGGCAACAGCGACGGCAAGATCATTTCACGGATGGCCGAAGCCGTCAGCATGTCGACTGCCTTGTCATATTCCGGCTTGCCGGTGCCGTCCATGATGCCCTTGATGTCGCGGAACTGGCGGCGCACTTCCACCACCACGGCGCCGGCGGCGCGCCCCACCGCTTCCATCGCCATGGCGCCAAACAGGTAAGGAATCAGGCCGCCGAGGATCAGGCCGACAATCACCATCGGATTCGACAAGTCAAACGTCACGCTCTTGCCGACCGATTCCAGCGCGTGCGTGTAATCGGCAAACAGCACCAGCGCCGCCAGGCCGGCCGAACCGATGGCGTAGCCCTTGGTGACGGCCTTGGTGGTGTTGCCGACCGCATCGAGCGGGTCGGTGATGGCGCGTACCGACTCCGGCATGCCGGCCATTTCCGCGATGCCGCCCGCGTTGTCGGTGATCGGACCATACGCGTCGAGCGCCACCACGATGCCGGCCATCGACAGCATCGACGTGGCGGCAATCGCGATGCCGTACAGCTGGCCCAGCTGGTACGACACCAGAATGGCGGCGCACACGGCCAGCACCGGCCAGGCGGTGGATTTCATCGACACCCCGAGGCCGGCAATGATGTTGGTGCCATGACCGGTGGTGGACGCTTCGGCGATGTGGCGCACCGGCGGGAAGTCGGTGCCGGTGTAATACTCGGTGATGTAGACCATCAGCCCGGTCAGCACGATACCGACCAGCGTGCACCCCATCATTTTGATGCGCATCGCGTCGTCCGGCCACACTTGCCACGTCACGACGGCAAAACCAAGCAGCGACAGGCCGGCCGCCCACCACAGGCCGGTATACAGCGCGGACATGATTTTCTTGCCTGGCTTGGCCTTGACCATGCCGCAGCCGACGATCGAGCCGAGGATCGACACCGCCCCCAGCAGCAGTGGATACACCATGGCATGCTCTGGCGCCGTGGTCAACATCAGCGCCCCCAGCAGCATGGTGGCGATCAGCGTCACCACATAGGTTTCAAACAGGTCGGCCGCCATACCGGCGCAATCGCCGACGTTGTCGCCCACGTTGTCGGCAATCACGGCCGGGTTGCGCGGATCGTCTTCGGGAATACCGGCTTCGACTTTGCCGACCAGGTCGGCGCCGACGTCGGCGCCCTTGGTGAAGATGCCGCCGCCGAGGCGGGCAAAGATGGAAATGAGCGAAGCGCCAAAGGCCAGGCCGATCAGCGGCTTGATGATGTCATGCGGCGTGCGGCCCGGATTCGGGCCGCCGCTGGCGGACAAGCTCATCAGCATCATGTAGAACAGCACCACGCCCAGCAGGCCCAATCCCACCACCAGCATGCCGGTGATGGCGCCCCCTTTGAAGGCGACGTCGAGTGCTTGGTTCATGCCCTTGGAAGCGGCTTGCGCGGTGCGCACATTGGCGCGCACCGAGACGTTCATGCCGATGAAGCCGCAGGCGCCCGACAGCACGGCGCCGATCAGGAAACCCAGCGCCGTCTGCATATCGAGCAGCACGGCTATGGCGACCAGCAAGACCGCGCCGACGATGCCGATGGTTTTATATTGTCTGGCCAGGTAGGCGGCCGCCCCTTGCTGGATCGCGGTGGCGATGTCCTGCATGCGCGCATTGCCGGCGTCCTGGCGCAAAATCCAGCTGCGCGCCCATAAGCCATACACCACGGCGATCACGCCGCACGCTACTGCAAACCACAGGCTTGCTGTCATGTTGTCCCCTTCGTTTTGTCATCAAGCTCGACCACTACGTCACACGTCAGGGCCGATGCCGACAGCTGCACAGGCCCACCAGGCTGCGTACCGCACATGCTGAAAACCGAAGTTGTTACGAGTCTACCGCAAAGGTGGAAATTGAAGCAATTTGCGTTGCGTTTTATTCAAAACACCACAGATTTTGCGCCAGATCAGAAAACAAAAACGGCGCCGAAGCGCCGTTTTGAGCGTGTGATCAACTGATCGTCAGTGATCAGCTGGCCAGTGCGGCAAACGCGCGGTCGCGGATTTCATCGACCAGGCCCAGGCCTTCGATCTTGCGGTACTTCGGCGCACCCGGCGTGCCCGATTCGGCCCACTGGTTGTAGTAGCCGAGCAGCACTTCGGTCTGGTTGTGGTACACGTCCAGGCGCTTCTTGACGGTTTCTTCCTTGTCGTCGTCGCGCTGCACCAGCTCTTCACCGGTGACGTCATCCTTGCCTTCGACTTTCGGCGGATTGAATTTCACGTGGTACACGCGACCCGAGGCCGGGTGCGAACGGCGGCCGCTCATGCGCTCGACGATGGCTTCGTCCGGCACCGCGATTTCCAGCACGTAGTCCACTGCCACACCCGCGTCTTTCATGGCGTCGGCTTGCGCGATGGTGCGCGGGAAGCCGTCAAACAGGTAACCGTTGGCGCAATCCGCTTCCTTCAGGCGATCCTTGACCAGGCCGATGATGATGTCATCCGACACCAGTTGGCCCGCATCCATGACTTTCTTCGCTGCCAGGCCCATTTCCGTACCGGCCTTGATGGCGGCACGCAGCATGTCGCCGGTGGAGATCTGAGGAATGTTGTATTTTTCCTTGATGTAATTAGCTTGGGTGCCCTTGCCGGCGCCGGGTGCTCCTAACAGAATGAGACGCATGAAAATTCCTGGATTATGAATTGAGAATTCGGTGGTATGTGTGCAAATGCTGCAAATGCTGCCGGTCTGTCTACCTTCGCCACGAAACTTACCACAAAAAGCAGCTTTTACGCCAGTTCGTGGCCAAATTTGCACGAACCATGACCAAATCGCGCGCAGGTAAGGATGGCGTAAGTCCAGGGCAGCAGCATGGCGTATGACGGCTCCGCATCGTCGCCAAAACAGCAGCGATCAGACCGCGATCAGCCAACAATCCGGCCTGGTTTTGCTTGACGTCAGGCCTGAAACAAAGCCTGCACGCGCAGCAGGTCATCCGGCGTGTCGACACCGGCGGCAGGCGCCTCGGCAGTCACGTGCACGGCAATCGGGTAACCGTGCCACAGCACGCGCAACTGTTCCAGCGCTTCAATGGTTTCCAGCGGCGACACGTCCAGGGTGGGATAGGCCTGCAGGAAATCATTGCGGTAGGCGTACAAGCCAATATGGCGCAGCGGCACATAGCCGGCCGGCAGCACCGAGCGGTCCACCGCGAACGCGTCGCGCGCCCACGGAATGGTGGCGCGCGAGAAGTACAGCGCGCGGTCCTGCTTGTCGAGCACGACCTTCACCACGTTGGGATTGAAGAGGTCGGCCACGTCGTGCAGCGGATGGGCGCACGTCGACATCGGCACGGCGGCATTGATGCGCTCGGCGGCAGCGGCCAGCAGCGCCGGCTCGATCAGCGGTTCATCGCCCTGCAGATTGACCACCACCTCGTCCGGTCCCAGCGCCAGCGCGCGCGCCACTTCGGCAATGCGGTCGGTGCCGGATGGATGATCGCCGCGCGTCATGCAGACGGCCACGCCATGGGCTTCACAGGCGGCGCGGATCGACTCATGGTCGGTCGCCACGATGATGCGGGTGGCGCCGGACAACGCCGCGCGTTCGGCCACGCGCACCACCATCGGCTTGCCGCCCAGGTCGGCCAGCGGCTTGTTCGGCAGCCGCGTGGACGCCAGACGCGCCGGGATAATCACCGTAAATGCCATTATTCCGCCGGATCTTGCAAGGTACGGGCTTCATCAGCCCACATGATGGGAATACCGTCACGGATCGGATAAGCCAGGCGGTCGCCACGGCAGATCAGTTCCTGGGCTTTTTTATCGTATTCCAAAGGCCCTTTGCAGACAGGGCAGACCAGGATATCAAGCAGTCGAGCATCCACGACATTTCTCCACTAATTGTTTTGCCAGCGCGGCATCGATGCGCGCGGACACGGGCACCACCCACAGGCGTGGGTCGTCCCTGAATTCTTCAAGTTGGCGACATTTTACTGCATCCTTCTCGGTCATCAAGATGACATCGGCCGCCACGCCGTCGAATGGATGGTCGAGGAAATCATGGTGATCAGGCAGTGCAATCTCCAGCGGATCAAAGCCTGCGCCCTTCAACATCGTGAAAAAGCGCGCCGGATTGCCAATCCCCGCCGCCGCCGCCACGGTCCAGCCCTGTTGCCGGGCCTGCTCCGCCAGCGCCGCCAGCGGCATCGCCGCCGTACCGGACAAGCGTTCGGCCTGTCCCGCTTCCAGCACCATCTGCACCGGCACGCTCACCGCACCGCGCTGGCGCCCCCTGCCCCGCACTTGCGCAGCCAGGTCCGGGCCCAGCTGCGGCGCATTGACCAGCGTGACATCGCGCCGCCGCGATGGTGGTTCACGCAGCGGCCCCGCTGGCAGCAGCCAGCCATTGCCGACGCCACGGCTGTCAAACAAGATGATTTCCACATCGCGCCGCATCGCGTAATGCTGCAAACCATCGTCCGCCACCAGAATATCGACTGCGGGATGGGCCGCCAGCAGTGCCTTGCCCGCCGCCACCCGTTGCCGTCCGACCATCACCGGGCAGCCGGTGCGGGCCGCGATCAACACCGGCTCATCGCCCACCTCGCGCGGCAAGGACGCCGCCGTCACGGCGCGGGGCCCCGACGCTTCGCTGCCAAAGCCGCGTGAAATCACGCCCGGCGTAAAACCGGCGTCGCGCAGCGCCTGCACCAGCCAGATCGTCAGCGGCGTCTTGCCGGTGCCGCCGATATAAATATTGCCCACCACCACCACCGGGACCGGCAAGCGTTCCGACTTCAGCAGGCCGGCGCGGAACAGTTGCGCCCGCACAGCGGCAATCCCGCCAAACACGACGGACAGCGGCCACAGCGCACACGCCAGCGGGCCACGGCGCAGCCAGTTGCGGGTCAGGATGGTTTCCAGCTTGGAGGGTTCAGGCATAGGGTTTTCAGGACGAGCAATGGCGGATGACGCGGGCGGCGCCCGCTCATCCGCCCTATGATGGCATATCGTTATTTCGCCGCGCCGGTCTGCGCGGCAAAGGTCAGCTTGTCGAAGCCGGCCAGACGGGCCGCTTCCATCACATTGACCACCATCTGGTGCATGGCGAACTGGTCGGCATTGATGATGACCACCGGCGCTTTGGCCGGATCGCGCGCGGCGGCCTTCAGCGAGGCCGCCAGGCCCGCCACATTCTGGAACGACACCGGCACGTTATTGACCGTGTAATTACCCTTGGCATCGATGGTGACATTGATTTCATTGGGGCGCTCCGCGGCCTTTTCCGCATCGGCGGTCGGCAGCGTGATATTGAGCTCGGTAAACTTGCTGTAGGTGGTGGTCACCATCAGGAAGATCAGGATCACCAGCAACACGTCAATAAACGGGATCAGGTTGATTTCCGGATCTTCACGCAAGCGCCCGCGGCGAAAGTTCATGGCCATGGGTCAGTTCTTGCGCGAAAAGTGGACCACATCGACAAATTTCACCGCCTGTTGTTCCATCTCGATGACAAAACTGTCGACCAGCGCGCGGAAATGGCGGTAAAACACCAGCGTCGGCATGGCGATGGCCAGGCCAAAGCCGGTGTTATACAGCGCCACCGAAATACCGTGCGCCAGTTGCGCCGGATTGGTGCCGGCGCCGGTTTGCGAACCAAAAATCTCAATCATGCCGACCACGGTGCCGAACAAACCCATCAGTGGCGCCAGCGAAGCGATCGTACCCAGGGTGGTCAAAAAACGCTCCAGCGTATGGGCCACGCCGCTGCCGGCTTCTTCAATCGCTTCCTTCATCACGTCACGCGGCGCATCGGCATTGCGCAAGGCCGCCGACAGCACCACCCCCAGCGGCGAACTCTGTTCCAGTTTCTGGATCACGTCCGGCGTGATACTGCCGCCACGGTAGACCCCCACCACTTCGTCAAACAATTGGCGCGGCAGGATGCGCGTGCGGCGCAAATACATCAGGCGTTCAATAATCAGGGCGGTGGCGACGATGGAAGCGATCAACAGCGGCCAGATGGGCCAGCCTGCGGCTTGGATGATTGCGAGCAAATGAAACTCCTGGGGATAAGTTGCAGCGGCGGCGTGCCTAAACGCGCAATGTAGCGTGTTGTCGCCCAGTCGGCAAGTGATCGCGGGGCCAGTGATTCATGAAACGGTGCATTCTGCACATTTTCTGTGGAGAATAATGTGCACAAGCCATCGAGCTTCACATTAAGCCATTGATTTTAAATGATTTTATTGACCAGATTAAAAAACAGGCAGGCAACACGCGGCAGGCCACTCCCGGCGGCCCGACGGCAGCTGTACAGTTCTCCCCACATTCTGTTGATAAGATTGTGAGCAATAGCCTTGTTGCGCAGGAAACCCCTTGATTCATAAGCGTTTTCTATTCACGCACAAAAATTTTGCAGCGACCTGTTTTCCCCATCGAAATGGCGGGTTTTCTCTGTTTTCACCATGGAACGAGCACTGGGCGTGGACAACTTCCGCATTCTGCACAGAAACTGTGGACAAAATTGTTAGCAAGGCCAAAATTACGCCATAACACGTTGATTTTAAACAGAATTAATGCAATGCTCAAAAATTAATCAAACCCAAGTGAGACGCAGCGCGTGCGCATCCCGAGACTTCTGCACACATTGTGTGGATAAAATTGTTAGCAAGCCCCTCAACACCACCTTATGTCATTGATTTGTAACATTTTTGTGATACTGATTAAAAATTAAGCAAAAGCCAAAATAAACCACCGCCGGCAAAGTTCTGCACATCTTCTGTGGATAAAATTGTGAGCAAGCGCCGCTTTGGTCATCCAAGTCATTGATTTAAAACCACAAAATTTCCGTGAGTAAATTTTCAGCACGGATGATCTTATTCATACCGCAGCGCAACATCGACGCTAAAAAGTTCCACACAATTTATGTGGATAACTTTGTGCGTAACCGCCTCTCGTGGCCGTAAAGTACTTGATCTATAAGGATTTTTCTGAAATGCTCACGAATGAAGCATCGACAATTCGCTTTAATAATCAAGCGCTTAGAAAAAAGACTTGCCAGAGCAGGTCATATATGACATAAGCATGACCCCTGAAAAAATTTGTGGACAGCTTCTTTCCGAACACCATGACCTATCCCGATCACCAGGCCGCCGCCAGCGGCGTCCTCACGGTTTCCGCCCTCAACCAGGCGGTGGGCCGCATGCTCGAGCGCTCGTTTCCCCTGACCTGGATCTCAGGGGAAATCTCGAACTTCACGCGCGCCAGTTCCGGCCACTGGTATTTCACCTTGAAAGATGATGCGGCCCAGGTGCGCGCGGTGATGTTCCGGGGACGGGCCCAATACGCGGGCTTTGTGCCGCGCGAGGGCGACAAGGTCGAGGTGCGGGCGCTGGTGACGCTGTATGCGCCACGGGGTGACTATCAGATCAATGTGGAAGCGATCCGCCGCGCCGGTGTCGGGCAATTGTTTGAAGCGTTCCAGCGCCTCAAGGAAAAACTGGGCGCGGCCGGCCTGTTCGACCAGGAGCGCAAACGGGCGCTGCCGATGTTTGCCCGCACCATCGGCATCGTCACCAGCCCGCAGGCGGCGGCGCTGCGCGATGTGCTGACGGCGCTGGCGCGGCGCGCGCCGCACGTGTCGGTGATTGTGTATCCGACGCTGGTGCAGGGCCAACTGGCGGCCGAACAGATCACCGCCGCCATCGAGTCCGCGTCGCGGCGCGCCGAGTGCGATGTGCTGCTGGTGTGCCGGGGCGGCGGCAGTATCGAGGATTTGTGGTGCTTCAATGATGAGGCGGTGGCCTACGCGATCGCCAATTGCGCGATGCCGGTGATTGCCGGCATCGGCCACGAAACCGATTTCACGATTGCCGATTTCGCGGCGGACTTGCGGGCCGCCACGCCCACGGCGGCGGCGGAATTGGCCGCCACGCCGCGCGCCGACTGGCTGGCGTCACTGCGCGCCGACGCCACCGACTTGCAGCGCGCCATGCGGCGCCGCTTGAACGATGCGCAGCAAACACTCGATGGCCAGGCGCGCCGCCTGCTGAGCCCTGCGGCGCAAATCAGCCAGCAGCGCGACCGCCTGCGCACGCATGCGATGGCGCTGACCCACGCCAACCGCGCCCCGCTGCGCCAGTCCCGCGTGGCGTTTGACAAGTGGCAGGCGCGCTGGTCGGCCTGCCGTCCGGACCCGGCCGGCCTGCGTGGCCAGCTCGCAGCAATCGGACGCCGCGCCCTGTTGGCCAACCGGCGCCAGCTCGAGCAGCGGCGCGACAGCCTGCACGCGCTGGCGGCCCAGCTGGAATTGCTCAATCCGCAGCGCACCCTGGAGCGCGGCTATGCCATCGTGACCGACCAGCGCGGCGCCATTGTGCGCGCGCCGGGACAATTGCAGCCCCACACCACGGTCTCGGTGCGGCTGGCTGAAGGCCGCGCCGACCTTGGCATCGCCTCGGTGCAGCCGGCGTTGGATTAAGCACCATAAAGCACCATAAAGCACCATACGTCGGCACCAATAATGGCCATTCCAAGCACCACGCCACGCGAAGGTTTACAATAGTGGACGTTTCAGCAAAAATGACTTTCTGACTCAACCATAAGGAACCTCACATGGAACATACCCTGCCGGCACTGCCGTACGCAATCGACGCCCTGGCGCCACACATCTCCCAGGAAACGCTGGAATACCACTACGCCAAGCACCACCAGGCCTATGTCACCAACCTGAACAACCTGATCAAGGGCACCGAGTTCGAAGAACTGTCCCTGGAAGAAATCGTCAAGAAATCGTCCGGCGGCATTTTCAACAACGCGGCCCAGGTATGGAACCACACCTTCTACTGGAACGGCCTGAAGCCAAACGGCGGCGGCGCTCCAACCGGCGCGCTGGCTGACGCCATCAACGCC
This sequence comes from Burkholderiaceae bacterium, assembly GCA_019751755.1. Taxonomy (GTDB): domain Bacteria; phylum Pseudomonadota; class Gammaproteobacteria; order Burkholderiales; family Burkholderiaceae_D; genus Rugamonas. Next base: position 42,387 of record JAIENA010000053.1, read on the forward strand.
AAGTGGGGTTCGTTCGACAAGTTCAAGGAAGAATTCACCAAGTCGTGCGTTGGCAACTTCGGTTCGTCCTGGACCTGGCTGGTGAAAAAAGCCGACGGTTCGGTTGACATCGTCAACACCTCGAACGCCGCCACCCCGCTGACCACCGATGCCAAAGCGCTCATCACCTGCGACCTGTGGGAACACGCGTACTACATCGACTACCGCAACCTGCGTCCAAAGTACGTTGAAAACTTCTTCGCACTGGCCAACTGGGACTTCGCAGCCCAAAACTTCGCCTGATTGTTAATGGTGTCGATAAAAAAGCCGGCTCTGCCGGCTTTTTTTACGTCCAAACTGCTGGCGCTTAGCCCGCCTGCAGCGTTTTCACGGTGCGCACTTCGCTCTTTTCACCCGCGCCGCTATTGCTGAAGCGGCTCTCCTGGCGCACCGTCATCAAACGATCGCCCGCCAGCGCATAGGTGCTTTTGACTTCCTGCCGGAACTCAAAACTGACCACGACATAAGCCCGGCCCGTACCGTGCCAGTGCAACTGGCTGGCCAGCGGCGTGCCGTCCTGGGCGATCCACACGTCCAGCGCGCCGTCGAATTCCTTGACGTATTTGCGTTCACGGTCGCTCAACACCTTGGAGGGCACGGCAAACGTCAACTGGCGCGCCGGCTTGCCCTGCCACTCCGCGCTTTTTTCGGCCTTGAAGGTGGCGCGCTCGATATTGCGCGTCAAGTTTTCCGCCGCCGACACCATGGGCCGCAAGTCGTCGGGCCCCATTTCCTTCAGTGCATACAGCGCCGGGGTTTTCGCGTTGGGGTTTTTCGCCGCCGCCAACTGGTCGGCATCCATGCGCGCCAGCAAATCGCGGCCATATTGCAGCCGCAAGCCCTGCGCGCCATCTTCCACCTGCACCGATGCGCTGCCCGCATAGTCATCGGACTCGCCGCCCTCCCCCACCTTGCGCGAGGTTTCCGCTTTCAACACGCCCTTGATCGGGGTGCTGCCCTGCAAGCGCTGCAGCGCGCCCTTCAAATCGGCCAGGCCATCGGCATGCGCGGTCCCGGCCAAGGCGCTACCCAGCAGCGCGGCGCCCAATAGCGCAGTACGGGTTATGCGCAGGCTCATGCGCATAATGCCTCCGCCGCCGGGTGCAATTGACCGGACAGGCGGCCCGCCGCCATCGTCACGATGCGCCCGCAGCGCGCGGCAATCGCCGGATCATGGGTGACCAGCACCAGGGTCGAACCGCGTTCGCGGTTCAACGCAAACATCAGTTGCATGACCGCTTCGCCGGTCGCGGCGTCGAGGCTGCCGGTCGGTTCGTCGGCAAACAGCAGCGGCGGCTCGGAGACAAACGCGCGCGCCAGCGCCACCCGCTGCTGCTCGCCGCCGGACAGGAATTTCGGATAGTGCTTCAGGCGGCTGCCCAGGCCCACCCGTTCCAGCATGGCTTCGGCCTTGGCGCGGGCCGCGCCGTCGCCGCGCAATTCCAGCGGCAACATGACATTTTCCAGCGCCGTCAAATGCGGCAACAGCTGGAACGACTGGAACACAAAGCCCAAACGTGCCTGGCGGAACTGGGCGCGGCCATCTTCATCGAGTGCGAAGATATCGGTCTGCGCCAGTTTCACGGTGCCGGAGCTCGGCGTATCGAGGCCCGCCAGGATGCCCAGCAAGGTGGATTTACCGGAACCGGAGGCACCGACAATGGCCACGGTTTCACCGGCCGCCACGGAAAAGCCGACATTGTCGAGGATGGTCAGTTCACCGGTGGCATCCGAGACCCGCTTGCCCAGCTCGCGTACTTCAATAATGTTTTGCATAACATCTCCAAAAATGAGCAGACCCGAACCCGTTGTTTACACTTGCCGCAGCACCTGCAGCGGCGCTTGATTCAATACATGGCGCAAGCCCGGCCAGCCACCCGCCAGCGCGCACAACACGCCGGCGGCGACGCCCACCGGCCAGACCGTGAACGGCCAGCCCCATGTGAGGTCGAAAACCCAGCGCGCAAGCGCCCAGCCGCCAATACTTGCGCCCAGCGCCGCCAGCAGCCCGGCCAGGGCGCCGGTCAGCGCCAGCTCAATCGCTTGCGCCCGCGACAGCCGGCTGCGGGTGGCGCCCAGCGCGCGCAGCAGCGCCGCCTGGCCGGTGCGGGCATCCTGGCTGCCGGCCAATGCCGCATACAGTACCAGCAAGCCCGCCGCCAGGGTGAACAGGAACAGGAATTGCACGGCCGCCGTGGCCTGTTCCAGCGCACCCTGCCATTGGCGCACCAGGTAGCCGATATCGAGCAGGCTCAGATTCGGGTAATCGCGCACCAGCGCGCCGATGGCGCGGTCCCCTTCCGGCGCATGGAACATGGCCGCATAGGTGGCCGGCAAGTCGGTGGCGGCGGCCGGATTCAAGACGAACTCAAAGCTGAGGCTGCGCTGACGCCAGTTGATCTTGCGGATACTGGTGACCGTCGCTTGCAGCGGCAGGCCACCGATGTCGAATCCCAGCAGGTCGCCGGGTTTCAGACCAAAACGCTGCGCGGCATGTTCCCCCACCGATACTTGCGGCGCGGCGTCGGTGGCGGCAAACCACTGTCCCTGCACCACGGTGCTGGCGGCAGGCAGACTGGCGCTGGCCGACAGATCGACTTCCGCCACTTGCGCCGGGCCCGCGCCGTCCTTGTCTTGCTCGCGGTCCCGCGCAGGCTGGCCATTGATGTCCAGCAGCCGGCCCCGGATCGACGGATGCAATCGTGGCGCACCATAGGCCTGCAAGCGCTGCGCCAGCGCATCATGCTGGTCCGGCTGGATATTGAATACGAACTGATTGGGGGCAGCGGCCGGCACGGCGGCGCGCCAGGCGGCGTACAACTCGCCGCGCACCACGGTCAACAGCAGCAGCGCCATCAAGCCGATCGCCAGCGCCACCGCCTGCGCCACGGTGGCGCCACCATGGCGCCGCAGCGACACCGTGGCCAGGCCCCAGGCGCTGGCGGCGGAAGCGGGGCCGAAGCGGCCCAGCAAGGCCAGCGCCAGCCAGGCCACCGCCGCAAACAGGGCGCCCGCCAGCAACACGCCCAGCGCGGCGCCGATGCCCAGCAGGGCGTCGCCGGCGGTCCACAGCAGCAGCCCCGTGAAGGCGGCGCCACCCAACGCGAACGCCGCCAGCGTGGCGCCACGCGGCGCCGTCGCTTCACGCCGCAGCAGCCGTACATGGGACACGCCTTGCATTTGCAGCAGCGCCGGCAGCGCAAAGCCGGCCAGCGCCACCTGCGCCACCGCAAACCCCTGCA
>JAIENA010000276.1 GCA_019751755.1 Burkholderiaceae bacterium
CCCCCTTTGCTTGGAATAATGGGTGCCGGGCCTTCAGGCCGGACATCCACATCATCGGATAATGGGTGCCGGGCCTTTAGGCCGGGCATCCACAATATAGTGCAGCACATTTGCAGGGGCAAGCTGAGCCGAAAGCGGAAGCTACATCTGCTGGAACAAGTGGGTGTTGCCACGGCTGACTTCGAGTTCTTCATCGAAGTTACGTACACGCACCATTTGCCGTCCCCGCAAGTCGCGCCGCACTTCGGCAATCGCATCGACCCGCACCAAGGTCGAGCGGTGGATGCGCCAGAATTCATCGGGATCGAGCTCGTCCTCGAGTTCCTTCAAGGTCTTGCGGATCAGCACTTCGCCTTGCAGTGTCTGCACGCGCGTGTATTTGTCGTCGGCGCGGAAGAACAGTACTTCTTTGGTGGAAATCATGCGCAAGCTGTTGCCGACCATGGCCTGGATCCAGCGCAGGTATTCCTGCGGCTTGGCGCTGGCCGAAGCGCGGCTGGCGCCGCTGGCGCCGTTCAGCAATTGCGCCAGCTGGCGCTCGATATTGGCCGGCGATTTGCCGAGCCGTTCCTGCAGGCGGGCGCAGGTCATTTTCAGGCGCTCGCCGCCAGCCGGTTTCAGCAGGTAGTCCAGCGCGCCCTGTTCAAACGCTTCAATCGCATACTGGTCGTATGCCGTGACGAACACGATATGGCAGCGGTTGAACAGCATGCGCGCCGCTTCGATGCCGGACAGGCCCGGCATGCGGATATCAAGGAACACGATGTCCGGCTGATGCAGGCCGGTCAGGGCAATGGCCTCGATGCCATTGGCCGCTTCGGCCACGATGTCGAGCTGCGGCCACACTTCGTGCAGGCGGCTGCGCAGCAACTGGCGCATCGGTTCTTCATCATCAGCGATTAGCGCGGTGGGGCGGTCGGTACTCACAGCTTGCTCCCGGCGAAGATATCGGGGGTGAACGGCAGCCGGATAATCACGCGGGCGCCGCCATCATGCGGGGTTTCAATGATCAGCTGGGCGCGGTTGCCGTGGAGCAGGCGCAAGCGTTCGCGGATATTCGCCAGTCCCACGCCTTCGCCGGCATGGACGTCGAAGCCGATGCCATCGTCGTGCACTTCCACGTCCAGCATGTGGCCGGCGGGCCCGTTCGACGTGGTGGCGCGGATATCGATGCGGCCGCCTTCGATTTTCGGTTCCAGGCCATGCTTGATGGCGTTTTCAATCAGCGTTTGCAGCATCATGGGCGGGAACGACGCACTGAGCAATTCGGGCGGCACGTCGATGTACACGGCCAGCCTTTCCTTCATGCGGGCTTGCATGATGGCGAGGTAGGCGCGTGACATTTCCATCTGGCGGCCCAGCGTGTTGTTGCTGCGTGAACGCATTTGCGGCATGGTGGCCCGCAGGTAATCGATCAGGTGCGCATGCACCTTGGCGGCCTGCTGCTGATCGGTTTCAATCAGCTGGCCGATCAGCGCCAGCGTGTTGAACAGAAAGTGCGGTTCGACTTGCGCCTGCAGCGCGGCCAGCTGCGCTTCGGCCAGGCGGCGCTCCAGGCTTTCCGTGCCCGCGTGTTCGGTGGCTTCCTTGGCTTCGACTTCGGCGCGGCGCTTGCCGCCGGCCAGGATTTTCAGACCGAACGACAGGAAGACAAACCAGCCGCCCGCTTCGCCTGCCCGGAACATGCCCAGCACCACCAGCACCAGGATGTCGATGACCACCAACTGGCGCCATTCGACCATCGCCAGCCAGTCGAAGAATTGCCACCACAAGGTGCGGGCGGTTTCACCGATTTCGCGGACAAAGGCCAGGGCACTGCGGGTCCCCTGTTTGGTGCGGGCAAAGGCCATGTTAAACGTCCTTGTGCGGGGTGTAGTCACCACGGCGTTTGTTGTCCTGGTAGCCGGCCACCAGCGCCATGGCGATCTTGGCCAGCAGGAAAATCGCAAACAGCGTCAGCGCCAGCGGCAAAATCGTCAACATGAACGCCAGCATGAAGCAGCTGGCCAGCAGCGCAGGCCACGACATGCGCGACAGGGTGCGCATGAAGTAGCGGCCGATATGGGTGGCGGCGGCGCCGACTTCGCGGAATACGTCGCCGATGGTGTGATTAACGTTTTTCATGATGCCTCCGGTTGTGTTGATGGTGTAACTGTAGCAAGGCCGGCGGGTCAAGCGGGCCGCTTTCCGACGAATGGGCGTTTACGGGGGGTAAGTTGCGCTGCAAGCGGTATTAACGGGATGTGGCATGGTTTGTCTCTGCGCGGGGTCAATGGTAAACTTAATATTTCTTCATTGAAATATTCATTTCTCAATGATAATTAAATACGTGCTAAACTCTTGGTCATCCCGTTGTCCTGAGCAAAATTGTCATCTCGATCAAGGATTGCCATGCCCCGTTTTTCCCCGACCGCCTTCGCCATCTCACTCGCCGCCACGGCACTGATGGCGCCATCGGCTCAGGCGCTGCCATTGACCACCGCGCAAATCCTGACGCAATTCAACACGGTTGTACTGGGCAACGCCACGTCCAACTCCCATACGGATGGCCGGACCTATGTCGGGGGCGCGTTGACGGGGGGCGATTATGCGCAGCATGCGTCGCAAACGGCGGCGTCGAATTATGCGGGACTGACCGTCAAGGGCTCGGCGTCCGGTGTCAAAGTCAATGGCCTGGGCGCCGCGATCGGCGGTTCGCTCAGCAACTCCACCATCAATACCGGAACCGCCGTGGTGCTGGGGGCGGCGGCGAACGATACCTTTAACGGCAAGGCCTATGTGGCGGGCGGGGCTTCCGGCAACTTTAATGGTGGCAAGGTCAGCCAGCCAACCGACGCCATGCAGAGCGCGATCGACGCGATGGACTCCACCGACTTTGGTTCGGTGCTGGGCGGACTGTCCGACAGTTTGCGGTTGTTGTCGAGTACCGGCAGTTCGGTCAGCTATAGCGGCAACCGCGCCATCTTCAACGCGGTGGCGGGCGCTGACGGCATTGCCGTGTTTGACCTGTCCGCCATCGATGACGTGTTGTTCGGCAAAAGCGAGTTCAAGTTCAACCTGAATGGCGCCAAAGCCGTGGTGTTGAACACGGACATCATCCATGCCAATATCAGCGTCAACTTCCTCGATGGCTTTGCCCCGAACAGTGGCAAATCGCTGCTGTGGAATTTTTACGACGCTACCAGCCTGACTATCAACAACCAGTGGGGTGGTTCGATCCTGGCCACCGATGCGAAATTCACCAACAACCAGAATATTGAAGGTGGCGTCTACGTCAACACGCTGAACCAGCGCGGTGAAATTCACCTGAACCAGTTCAGCGCCACGCTGCCGCAGGGCGGCGCCAATGCGCAGAAGACGGCCCACGTGCCTGAACCGGGCAGCATCATGCTGCTGCTGGCGGGACTGGCCGCGATGACGGGCATGGCACGGCGCCGCGTGGCCGTGGCCAGGGCTGCCGGCAGCCGGGCCTATTGATCCGGCGTATTGGCCGCCGCGGCGTCCCAATCCTGCCGCAGCAAGCCATAGAAATCCGTATCACACACTTCACCGGCCACGATCCAGCGCTGGCGCAGGTGGCCCTCATGCACGAAATGCAGACGCTCGAGTAGCACGGCCGAGGCGCGGTTGCGCGGGTCGATATCGGCCTCGATGCGCAGCAGGTCGAGCGGCCCGAAGGCATGGCCGACCAGCGCCGCCAGCGCTTCCTGGGCATAGCCACGGCCCCAGTGGGCGCGGTCCAGGATATAGCCGATTTCGCAGCGCCGGTTTTGTGCGCTGAATTTCGACAGCCGGCACGTGCCGATCATCTCGCCACTGGCGGCCAGGGTGATGGCAAAGGTCAGTACGCTGCCGTCGGCATAGGCTTGTTGCGTCCCGCGGACGTCTTCTTCGGCATCGGCGCGCTCGGTCCAGGGCGCAAAACTCCAGTAGCGCAAGGCTTCCGGGTCCGTGAACAAGCGGAAGATGGCATCCACGTCGCCATCATCGATAAAGCGCAATCGCAGGCGCGGGGTGCTCAGGACAACGGGCTTAAAGGCTGGCATGGGGCGCACAGTGCAAGGTGAAAACAGCCATTATGGCGAATCCGGCGCCGCTGTGCAGGCAATCGCCGCCATCACCATGCGCACAATGGTGTCCTCGCCGTCCTCGTAATCCTTGCGCGTCAGTTGTTTGCGGCCCAGCACCAGTGCCATCTGCGCGGAAAAGTCCGCATACGATTGCGTCATGGCCCAGATCATGAAGATCAAATGCGTGGCGTTGACGGGGCCGATACGCCCGGCCGCGCTCCACTTTTCAAACACCGCGATATCCTTGCGCAGCAGCGGCACCACGCGGTCGTGGATTTGTTCGCCGAATACCTTGGCGCCGCCGATGACTTCCATCGCATACACCCGCGACGCCCACGGCTGCTCGCGCGAGAAGCGCAGCTTGGCCTGGATATACGCGCGCAGCACGGCGTGCGGCTCTTGTTCCTCATGCGCCAGGCTCTCCATGCGCGCCAGCCAGTCGTCGAGCACATTGTCCAGCACGCGCTCATACAATGCCTGCTTGGTCGGGTAGTAATACATCAGGTTTTGCTTGGACAGACCGGCCGCGTCGGCAATCGCGGCAATCGACGTGCCTTCATAGCCGCATTCGGCAAACGTGCGCACCGCCACGTCGGCAATCTCCGCTTCCAGCTTGTCGCGGTTGATGACGCGGCGTTTAATCAGCGCGGGGCGTTCACGGGCGGCGGCCAGTCCGATCTTGGGAGGCATGGGCTATCCTTCAGCGTGGTCGTACGGATTGCAGGAACGCGCGCAGTTGCGGGGTATCGCTGTAGGCGCAATTGAAGCGGAACCAGACGGTATCACTGGGCCGCAGCATGAAAAATTCATTGGGCGACAGCAGGATGCCTGCCTTGAGCGCCTGTTCTGCCAGGGTTTTGCCGTTCCATTCCGGGGTCGGGGCGACATCCCATCCGGCCGATACGAACATGCCGCCACGCGGTGTGGCCAAGGCCTGCATGCCCGCCGCCGCCAGATTGTCCATGGTGCGGGTGCGGCCGGTTTCCAGTTGCGCCGCCAGCCGTTCCACCATGCGTTTATAGGGCCGCGCGGTGATCGCGTGGAACACGGCGCGTTCATTGATTTCCGAGGTGGTCAGCCCAGCCAGCATTTTGACGCGCAGCAGTTCCGGTAGCAGCGAGTTGGAGGCCGAGATCGAGCCCACCCGCAGCACCGGCGACAGGGTCTTGGAAAAGCTGCCGACGCGGATCACGCGGCGCAGCCCATCCATCGCCGCCAGCGACGGAAAACTGGCCCCGTGCGGCGCCAGTTCACGGTAAATGTCATCTTCCACCAGCCAGAAATCGAACTGTTCGGCCAGCGCCAGCAAGCGGTGCGCCTGGGCGTGTGACAGCGAGGTGCCGAGCGGGTTTTGCAGCACCGTGTTGACGAACATGAGCTTGGGCTGCGTGGCCTTGGCCTGTTCCGCCAGCAGCGCCATATCGAGCCCGTTTTCGCCGCGCGGGATGCCCACCGGGATGCAGCCGTGGTGGCGGATCAGCGACAGCAGATTGCTATAGCCCGGGTCTTCCACCAGCACCGCGTCGCCCGGTTTGGTCAGGGTGCGCAGTACCAGATCGAAGGCGTGGGTGGCGCCGTGCGTCAGCAGGATCTGGTCCGGCTCGACCGGATACAGGTCCGCTGTCAGCAGCGCGGCCATGTGCTGGCGCAGCGTGGGAAAACCCATCGGATGGCCATAGCCGCGCAAGCGGTTGGCCGGGATGCGCATGGCTTGCCGCACCGCGTCGAGGATGGTGTCTTCGCCATACCAGTCGGGCGGCAGCCAGCCGGCGCCGACCGGCAGCGCGTCGGACACGCCGGAATACAAATCCGGTGTCAGCGCGTCGACGACCGTGGGGGCGGCGCCGGGATGCGCCGCATGCGTGTGGGATGAAAGCAACGTTGCCGGCAAGTCCTGGCGCGCGACAAAATAGCCGGAGCCGCGCCGCGACGACAGCAAACCGAGCGTCACCAGCCGGTCATAGGCTTCCACCACTGTAAAGGTGGACACACCATTACACTTGGCGAACTGGCGTACCGACGGCATTTTCGTGCCCACGCGCAATTCCTTGCGCGCCACCAGCGCGCTAATGGCGGCCACGATCTGGTCCACCAGGCGGCCTTTGCCTGTGGTCCGTTCGATTGCCAGCACCGGCCAGCCGGCGGCATGCTCCGCCGCTGTGCAGTCCTGCTCGATGATTGCCGCCGCCTGTTGCATACCCCTGACTCCCTGGAAACGCCCACCCGCCAACTGTATTGTTTTTGTGACCTGTACGGTTGGTTGGTTTTGCTATTTGTGTATCTGTGCCATAGTGAAACCGCTGTCTATTATTGCATCATCATTTTGCCAACTGGTAAAGATTTTTACGGGTTGTAAAAAAAGGAGAGTTGCATGAACGAGTCCAGGCCAGCATCCATGAATTCCTTCTGGATGCCGTTTACGAATAACCGCGACTTCAAGGCCAATCCACGGCTGCTGGTGTCGGCGCAAGGCGTGTATTACAAGGACGTCGATGGCAACGCCGTCCTCGACGGCACTGCCGGGCTGTGGTGTGTGCCATGCGGTCACGCGCAGCCGAAGATCGTTGCCGCCGTGCGCGAAATGATCGGCCAGCTCGATTTCGCGCCGACCTTCCAGATGGGCCATCCGGCCGCCTTCGACCTTGCTGAAAAGCTGATGGAGTACAGCAACCATCGCTTCGGTCACGTGTTTTACACCAATTCCGGATCGGAAGCGGTGGACACGGCGTTGAAGATCGCGCTGGCGTACCACAAGGCGCGCGGCGAGGCGGGCCGCACCCGCCTGATCGGCCGCGAACGCGGTTACCACGGCGTCGGCTTCGGCGGCATTTCGGTTGGCGGCATCGCCGGCAATCGCAAGCCGTATGGCGCGATGCTGCCCGGTGTAGACCATTTGCCGCACACCCACAATATTGAAAAGAATGCCTACACGCGGGGCGAGCCGGAACATGGCGCCAACCTGGCCGATGAACTCGAGCGCATCGTGACGCTGCACGACGCCTCCACCATTGCCGCCGTCATCGTGGAACCGGTGGCCGGCTCCACCGGCGTGCTGGTGCCGCCCAAGGGCTATCTGAAACGCTTGCGCGAACTGTGCACCAAGCACGGCATCCTGTTGATCTTCGATGAAGTGATCACCGGCTTTGGCCGACTGACGACGCCGTTCGCGTCGGATTATTTCGACGTGGAACCGGACATGATGACCACCGCCAAAGGCTTGACCAATGGCGTGATTCCGATGGGCGCGGTGTTCTCCAAGAAGTTTATCCACGACGCCTTTATGGAAGCGCCGCCGGGCATTGAACTGTTCCACGGCTATACGTATTCCGGCCATCCGGTCGCCTGCGCCGCCGCGCTGGCGACGCTGGAAGTGTTCAAGGAACAGGCCATCCTCGAGCAGGCGAAAGCCATCCAGCCGTATTGGGAAGACGCGGTGCATGCGCTGAAAGGATTGCCGCACGTGATCGACATCCGCACCATCGGCCTGGTGGCGGGGATCGAGCTGGCGCCGATTGCCGGCAAGCCGGGCGCGCGCGCCTATGCGGCGTTCAAGAAAATGTTTGCCGATGGGGTCTTGATCCGCGTCACCGGCGACATCATCGCACTGTCGCCGCCGCTGACGTTCCAGAAGCAGCACATTGATGAACTGTTTGGGAAGCTGACCACGGTATTGAAGACGCTGGAATAAACCACCACGCGCATTCGCACGCAACCCGGTCCACAAGACCGGTGTCCGCACCACATAACAAGGAGACCCACCATGTTAGTAGGCGTACCGAAAGAGATCAAAAACCAGGAATCGCGCGTCGGCATGACGCCCGCCAGCGTCAAGGAACTGACGCTGCGCGGCCATCAGGTCGTGGTGCAGAAAAACGCGGGCGCGGCGATCGGCCTGACCGACGCGTTGTATGCGGCGGCCGGCGCGACGATCATCGACACCGCCGAGGAAATCTTCGCGACGGCGGAGATGATCGTCAAGGTCAAGGAACCGCAGCCGCAGGAATGCGCGATGCTGCGCGAAAACCAGATCCTGTACACCTATCTGCATCTGGCGCCGGACCCGGAACAGACCGCCGCGCTGGTGAAGTCCGGTGCGGTCTGTATCGCCTATGAAACCATCACCGGCGCCAACGGCGGCTTGCCGTTGCTGGCGCCGATGAGCGAAGTGGCGGGTCGCATGGCGATCCAGGCCGGCGCCGCGCACCTGGAAAAATCCAAGGGCGGCATGGGCTTGCTGCTGGGCGGCGTGCCCGGCGTGGCGCCGGGGCATATCGCCATCATCGGCGCCGGCGTGGTCGGCACCAATGCGCTGCAAATGGCGGTCGGCATTGGCGCCCGCGTCACCATCATTGATAAAAACGTGGACCGTCTGCGCCAACTCGATCTGGTGTTCGGCAACCGTGTCACGACCTTGTACTCGAATGCCGCCAGCATTGAGGAAACCGTGCTCGATGCGGACCTGGTGATCGGCGGTGTACTGGTGCCCGGCGCTGCCGCGCCCAAGCTGGTGACCAAGGACATGATTGCGAAGATGAAGCAGGGCGCGGTGGTGGTCGATGTCGCGATTGACCAGGGCGGCTGCTTTGCAACGTCGCATGCGACCACGCATGAACACCCGACCTATGTCATCGACGGCGTGGTGCATTACTGCGTCGCCAATATGCCGGGCGCGGTGGCGCGCACCTCCACCTTTGCACTGAACAACGCCACCATCGTGCATGCGGTGGCGCTGGCGGACCGTGGCTGGAAAGCCGCCATGGCCAACCCGCATTTGAAGGCGGGCCTCAATGTCTGCCAGGGCAAGGTCACGTATGAAGCGGTGGCCCGCGATTTGGGCTACCCGTATGTCTCGGCCGACTCGCTGTTGGCCTAAACGGAACAAGGAAGATTATGAGCAATCTGGATACCATCACCCATTTTATTAACGGCGAAAACGTCGACACCATCGGCGGCCGTTATGCCGACGTGTACAACCCGGCATTGGGTGAACCGGTCGCACGGGTGGCGCTCGCCACCGGCGACGAAGTCGATGCTGCCGTGCAGGCGGCGGCCAGGGCTTTCCCCGCATGGTCCGCCACGCCGCCGTTGACCCGGGCCCGCGTGCTGTTCAAGTATTTGCAGCTGTGCCAGCAGCACACCGATGAATTTGCCACCATGCTGACGCGCGAACACGGCAAGACGTTTTCCGACGCGCAGGGCGAAGTGGGACGCGGCATTGAAATGGTCGAATTCGCGGTCGGCATCCCGCAACTGCTGAAAGGCGAATTCACCGACCAGATTGCACGCGGCATCGACGCCTGGTCGATGCGCCAGCCGCTGGGGGTGGTGGCCGGCATCACGCCGTTCAACTTCCCGGTGATGGTGCCGATGTGGATGTTCCCGGTGGCGATTGCCTGCGGCAATACCTTTGTGTTGAAACCGTCGGAACGCGATCCGTCGCCGTCGCTGCTGCACGCGAAACTGCTGAAGCAAGCGGGCTTGCCGGACGGCGTGTTCAACGTCGTGCAGGGCGACAAGAGCGCCGTCGACGCGCTGATCGACCATCCCGAAGTGCAGGCCATCAGCTTCGTCGGTTCGACCCCGATTGCCGAATATATTTATGCGCGCGGCAGTGCCCACGGCAAGCGGGTGCAGGCGCTCGGTGGTGCCAAAAACCATATGGTGGTGATGCCGGACGCCGACATGGAGATGGCGGTCGATGCGCTGATGGGCGCGGCCTATGGTTCGGCCGGCGAGCGCTGCATGGCGATCTCGGTGGCGGTGGCGGTGGGCGACGCGGGCGACCAGCTGGTCGCTGCACTGAAAACGCGCGCCGCCGCACTGAAAGTAGGCGACGGCATGGCAGCGGGCGCTGAAATGGGGCCGGTGGTGACGGCCGCCGCCAAGCAGCGCATCGAAGGCTTGATTGGCACCGGCGTCGAACAGGGCGCCACGCTGGTGGTCGATGGCCGCAACTTCAAAGTGCCGGGCCGTGAAAACGGCTTCTTTGTCGGCGGCACGCTGTTCGACCATGTGACGCCGGAGATGACGATCTACAAGGAAGAGATCTTCGGCCCGGTGCTGTGCGTGGTGCGCCTGCCGGACATCGCCAGCGCGGTGGAACTGATCAACGCCAATGAATTCGGCAATGGCGTGGCGGTGTTTACCCGCGATGGCGGCGTGGCGCGCGAGTTCGTGCGCCAGATTCAGGTCGGCATGGTGGGTGTCAATGTGCCGTTGCCGGTGCCGATGGCGTTCAACAGTTTCGGCGGCTGGAAACGCAGCCTGTTCGGCGACCACCATGCCTATGGTCCCGAAGGCGTGCGTTTCTATACCCGCCACAAGGCCGTGATGCAGCGCTGGCCCAATACCGCCAGTGCTGGTGCGGAATTTGCATTCCCACAAATGAAGTGACGAGAAGTCGACGCGAACCTGTTTAACCAAGCACCAAGCCAGGGATAAAAAAATGATAGCCTCACTCCAGCACTTGCCACAGCCGAAGGCGTCCAACGCCGAGCTGGGCGAACAGTTCACTGACCTGGCCCCGCCACTGACTGCGCGCCAGGCCGCGATTGAAAGCGCGCGTTGCCTGTACTGTTACGATGCGCCGTGTACCCGCATCTGTCCGTCGGAAATCGACGTCGCCAGCTTTATCCGCAACATCCACGAACAGAACATCAACGGCGCCGCCGCCGGCATCCTGAAACAGAATATCCTCGGCGGCAGCTGCTCGCGGGTCTGCCCGACCGAAATCCTGTGCGAAGACGCCTGCGTGCGCAATCACGATGCCGAAGGCCAGCCGGTCAAAATCGGCCTGCTGCAGCGTTATGCGCTCGACCACATGACGTTCAAGGCGCACCCGTTCCAGCGCGCGGCCTCCACCGGCAAGACCATCGCCGTGGTTGGCGCCGGCCCGGCCGGTCTGTCGTGCGCGCACCGCCTGGCCATGCTGGGCAATGACGTGGTGATCTACGAGGCGCAGGAAAAATCCGGCGGCCTCAATGAATACGGCATCGCCAAGTACAAGTTGACCGACGACTTCGCCCAAAAGGAAGTGGAATTCCTGCTGGGGATTGGCGGCATCGAAGTGCGCCATGGCCAGCGCCTGGGCGGCAACCTGCAACTCAAAGAGCTCCATGCGCAATATGACGCGGTGTTCCTCGGCATTGGCCTCGGCGCGTCGCGCCAGCTGGGTTTGACCGGCGAAGATGCGCCAGGCTTGCTGTCCGCGATAGGCTATATCGCGGAATTGCGCCAGGCGGCCGATCTGACCAAACTGCCGGTGCCGCGCCGCGCCGTGGTGATCGGCGCGGGCAATACCGCGATTGATATGGCGGTGCAAATCCAGCGCCTCGGCGCCGAGGAAGTCACGCTGGTGTACCGCCGTGGCGTCGCCGACATGAGCGCCACCCACCATGAGCAGGACATCGCCAAGGCCAACCAGGTGCGCATGCGCACCTGGGCCGCGCCGAAGCAGGTGTTATTGGACGATGCCGGCCGTGTCTGTGGCATGCGCTTTGAAAACACCAAGCTCGATGGCAGCACATTGGTCGGCACCGGCGTCACCTTCGATATCCCGGCCGACGCCGTATTCAAAGCCATCGGCCAGGGCATGGAGCAGGCCAGTCTGCAAGATGCGATGGCCTCCACCGTGGAGAACGAAGGCGGCAAGATCCACGTCGACAACCATTTCCGCACCTCGGTGCCCGGCATTTACGCGGGCGGCGATTGCGTGGCGCCGGGGCAGGACTTGACGGTGCAGGCGGTACAGCACGGCAAACTCGCCGCACTGGCCATTCATCAAGACATCCTTTCCAAAGTGGAGGCTGCATAATGGCCGATCTGAGCATCAATTTCTGTGGCATCAAATCGCCCAACCCGTTCTGGCTGGCCTCCGCGCCACCGACCGACAAGGCCTACAACGTGGTGCGCGCCTTCGAAGCGGGGTGGGGCGGCGTGGTCTGGAAAACCCTGGGCGAAGATCCACCGGCCGTCAATGTGTCGTCGCGCTATTCCGCGCTGCATGGCAAGAACCGCGAAGTGCTCGGTTTCAATAACATCGAACTGATCACCGACCGTGACCTGGAAATCAATCTGCGGGAAATCACCGAAGTCAAAAAAGCCTGGCCGGACCGCGCCATTGTGGTGTCGCTGATGCTGCCTTGCGAGGAAGCCGCCTGGGCCGAGATCTTGCCGAAGGTCGAAGCCACCGGCGCCGACGGCATCGAACTCAATTTCGGCTGCCCGCACGGCATGCCGGAACGCGGCATGGGCGCCGCCGTGGGCCAGGTGCCCGACTATGTGGAAATGGTGACGCGCTGGTGCAAGAAGCACAGCAAATTGCCGGTGATCGTCAAGCTGACGCCGAACATCACCGACATCCGCATGCCGGCGCGCGCCGCGCACAACGGTGGCGCCGACGCGGTCTCGCTGATCAACACCATCAACTCCATCACGCACCTGGACCTGGACCGCATGGTGGCCTTTCCCGCCGTCGGCAACGCCAGCACGCACGGCGGCTATTGCGGCACGGCCGTCAAACCGATCGCGCTGAACATGGTGGCGGAAATCGCACGCGACCCGCAAACCCGGGGCATCCCCATTTCCGGCATCGGCGGCATCGGCAACTGGCGCGACGCGGCGGAATTCATCGCGCTCGGCGCCGGCTGCGTGCAGGTATGCACGGCGGCCATGCTGCATGGCTTCCGCATCGTTGAAGAAATGAAGGATGGCTTGTCGCGCTGGATGGATGAAAAGGGCTACCAGTCGCTGGACGACTTCATGGGCAAGGCGGTGCCCAACACCACCGACTGGAAATACCTGGACATGAATTACAAGGTGATTGCCCAGATCAACCAGGATGACTGCATCAAGTGCGGCCGCTGCTATGTGGCGTGCGAAGACACGTCGCACCAGTCGATCATGCAGACCATCGATGCGGCGGGCGGGCGCACCTATGAAGTCATCAAGGACGAATGCGTGGGCTGCAATCTGTGTGAAATCACGTGCCCGGTGCAGGGCTGCATCACGATGGTGCCGCAGGAGACCGGCCAGCCGTATATGAACTGGACGCAAGATCCGCGTAATCCGCGGCGGGAGGTCAAGGCCGCATAGGCCGGGTTTGACAAGACCGCCGTCTGTGTCACGGCCTCGCACGCAACGGCGGCATGATTCATGCTTGCCTTGCGTGCTTTAACCATGGTTGTCCACCTTTTGGAGAAACGCAGTGAATCACGACTTGTCCGGCCATTCTCAACTGTGGAACGAAGACCTGGCGCCCACCAGCGCCGCGCAGCGCACCTGGCGCTGGTATCACTTTGCCGCCCTGTGGGTCGGCATGGTGATGTGCATTCCGGCCTACACCCTGTCCGCCAGCCTGATCGAAGGCGGCATGTCGGCCTGGCAAGCGGTGTTTACGGTCTTTATCGCCAACGCCATCGTGCTGTTGCCGATGCTGGCCATTGGCCACGCCGGCACTAAATATGGCATTCCCTATGCGGTGCTGGCGCGCGCCTCGTTCGGTACGTCCGGCGCGCGCCTGCCGGCGCTGATGCGCGCCATCGTGGCGTGCGGCTGGTATGGCATCCAGACCTGGTTTGGCGGCCAGATGATTTATACGCTGATCGGCGTGATGCTGGGCGGTGAGATCGGCGGTGAAAAAATCACGGGCCTCGGCATCAACGGCATGCAGTTGCTGTGCTTCCTGGCGTTCTGGGCGATCCAGTTCTGGTACATCGTGCACGGCATGGATGCGATCCGCAAACTGGAAACCTATACGGCGCCGCTGAAAATCCTGATCTGCTTCGTGCTGCTGGGCTGGGTGTACCAGAAGGCGGGCGGCTTTGGTCCGCTGCTGGAGCAGCCGTCGCAATTCGTCGAAGGCGGCAAGAAAGCGGGACAGTTCTGGAGCACCTTCTGGCCATCGCTGACCGCCATGGTCGGCTTCTGGGCCACGCTGGCGCTGAACATTCCCGACTTTACCCGCTTTGCCAAATCGCAGCGCGACCAGGTGCTGGGCCAGACGGTCGGCTTGCCGGTGCCGATGGGCTTGCTGGCTGCGATGGCCGTGATCGTGACCTCGGCCACTGTCGTTTTGTATGGCAAGGCGCTGTGGGACCCGGTCGACCTGGCCAGCCGCATGACCGGCGTGGCGGTGCTGGTGGCGTTGGTGATCTTGCTGGTCGATACCGTCAGCGTCAACCTGGCGGCCAACCTGGTCGGACCCGCGTATGATTTTTCCGCGCTGGCGCCCAAGCACATCAGCTACCGCATGGGCGGCTATATCACGGCGTCGATTGCGATCCTGATGCTGCCATGGAAATTGCTGGAATCGACCCAGGGTTACATCTTTACGTGGCTGATCGGCTATTCCGCGCTGCTGGGCCCGATTGCCGGCATCCTGATCATTGATTACTACCTGGTGCGCAAGACCGAACTCAATGTGGAACAACTGTACCGCGACGACGGCATCTATTCGTATGGCAATGGCTGGAACATGGCGGCCATCGTGGCCTTCGTGCTGGGCGTGGCGCCGAATATCCCGGGCTTCCTGAACGCGGCTTTCCCGGCCTCGTTCCCCGGCGTGGCGGACGGCTTTAAAACGATGTATACGTATGCGTGGTTTGTCGGCATTGCGATTTCCTCGCTGGTGTATGGCGTCATGATGAAAGGGAAGGCGGCGCCCGCGCTGCGTCCCGCCGCACAACGATAAATGCAGCGATAGGAGAACTTATGAGCATACTGATTCGTGGCGGCACCGTGGTCAACGCGGACCGGGCGTTCCGCGCCGATGTGCTGACCGATGGCGACAAGGTGGTGGCGGTGGGCCCGGACCTGGAAGCGCCGGCCGGCGCGCGCGTGATCGATGCGGGCGGCCAGTACGTGATGCCGGGCGGAATCGATCCGCACACGCACATGAATTTGCCGTTCATGGGCACGGTCACCCAAGACGATTTCTTTACCGGCACGGCGGCCGGTCTGGCGGGCGGCAACACCACCATCATTGATTTCGTGATTCCGAACCCGCAGCAAAACCTGATCGAGGCTTACCAGCAATGGCGCGGCTGGGCGCAAAAGGCAGCCGGCGATTACACCTTCCACGTCGCCATCACGTGGTGGGACGACAGCGTGCACCGCGACATGGGCATCCTGGTGCGTGACCATGGCGTCAACAGCTTTAAGCACTTTATGGCGTACAAGAACGCCATCATGGCCGACGATGAAACGCTGGTAAAAAGCTTCCGGCGTTCGCTGGAACTGGGCGCGATACCCACCGTGCATGCGGAAAACGGCGAACTGGTCTACCAGTTGCAGCAGGATTTATTGAAGCGCGGCTTGACGGGGCCGTCGTCGCACCCGCTGTCGCGGCCACCCATGGTGGAAGCGGAAGCGGCCAACCGTGCGATTGCCATTGCCGGGGTGCTGGGTACGCCGGTCTACATCGTGCACGTGTCGTGCGCCGAATCGCTGGACGCCATCACGCGCGCCCGCGCCAATGGCCAGCGGGTCTATGGCGAAGCGCTGGCGGGCCACTTGATTATCGATGACAGCGTGTATGCCAGCCCGGACTTTGATTTCGCGGCGGGCCACGTGATGAGCCCACCGTTTCGCAGCAAGCACCACCAGGATGCGCTGTGGCACGGCCTGCAGGGCGGTAACCTGCACACGACGGCGACCGACCATTGCACTTTCTGCGCCGAGCAAAAGGCGGCCGGCAAGGACGATTTCACGAAAATCCCGAATGGCTGCGCCGGTGTGGAAGACCGCATGGCGGTGATCTGGGATGCCGGTGTCAATACCGGCCGGCTGACGCCATCGGAGTTCGTCAAGGTGACCTCCGCCAACGCCGCGCAGATTTTTAATATCTATCCCCGCAAGGGCGTGGTGGCAGTCGGCGCCGACGCGGATATCGTGGTGTGGGATCCGCAAGGCAGCCGCACGATTTCGGCCAAGACGCAGCACAACAAGGGCGGTTTTAACGTGTTCGAGGGACGCACCGTCAAAGGCATCCCGACCACCACGGTGGCCGCCGGCAAGGTGGTGTGGCACGGCGGTCAATTGATGGCGGTGGAGGGCGCAGGGCGCCACATCGACCGTCCGGCATTCGTCCCCGTCAGCGCACAATAACGCAGGAGTCAAAAATGAATGATGTACGTGTCAACGGCGACCGCCTCTGGTCTTCCCTGATGGAACTGGCCAAAATCGGCGCCACCGTCAAAGGCGGCGTCAAGCGCCTGACCCTGACCGACCTCGATAAGCAAGGCCGCGACCTGGTCACCGGCTGGGCGCGCGAGGCCGGCCTGTCCGTCACGATCGACCAGATCGGCAACGTCTTCATGCGCCGCGATGGCGAAGACAATACGCTGCCGCCGGTCATGACGGGCAGCCATATCGACACCCAGCCGACCGGCGGCAAATTCGACGGCAACTACGGCGTGCTGGCCGGACTGGAAGTGGTGCGCACCCTGAACGACCAGGGCATTAAAACCCGTGCCCCGATCGAAGTGGCGTTCTGGACCAACGAGGAAGGCTCCCGCTTCGTGCCCGTGATGATGGGTTCCGGCGTGTTTTGCGGCGCGTTTACGTTGGACCATGCATATGCGGCCAAGGATATCGACGGCAAGACCGTCGAGCAGGAGCTGGAACGGATCGGTTACAAAGGCGACCAGGTGCCGGGCCAGCACCCGATCGGCGCCTATTTCGAAGCGCATATCGAGCAGGGGCCGGTGCTGGAGGATGCCGATAAAGTGATCGGCGTGGTGCCGGCCGTGATGGGCTTGTCGTGGTATGACTGCACGGTGACGGGGATGGAAGCCCATGCCGGCCCGACACCGATGCACTTACGCAAAGATGCGATGCAAGTGTCGACCCGCATCATCCAGGAAGTGGTGGCCATCGCCAACCGCTATCCGCCGTACGGCCGGGGCACAGTGGGCATGATGCAAGTGTTCCCCAACAGCCGCAATGTGATTCCCGGCGAAGTCAAATTTTCCATCGACTTACGCAACGTCAACGATGCCTTGCTGAACACCATGCACGAGGAAATGCTGGCCTTCATCGAGAAAACCCGCCAGGAAACCGGTCTCGGCATCCAGATCGAGCGCGTCTCGTATTACCCGCCGTGCCCGTTCCACCCGGATTGCGTGGACGCGGTGCGCAATGCCACGGCGAAGCTCGGCTATTCGACGATGGACGTGGTGTCCGGCGCCGGCCATGATGCGATTTACGCGGCCCGGGTGGCGCCGGCCGGCATGATCTTTGTGCCGTGCAAGGATGGCATCAGCCACAACGAAATTGAAGACGCCAAGGCCGAGCACCTGGCGGCGGGGTGTAATGTGTTGCTGCATGCGATGTTGGAGCGGGCTGGAGTGGTGTAGCGCGGGCGCCGCCTGTGGGTATAATCGCTGGAGGTTGCCAACCTACCTCCGGCAGATACCCTTAGGCAAGAATCAATGAACGACGACACCCGCGTACAGCAACTGGAACAAGATGCACAACGGCTTGGCGCGTGCCTGACCGCCATGCTGGAAAACATCACCGATGCCTTCCTGATGTTGGATCGCGACTGGCGCATTACCTTTATTAACCGCGAAGCGGAGCGCTTGCTGCAATGCCAGCGTGAGCGGGTGCAGGGTGTCAGCCTGTGGGAGGTGTTTCCGGAAGCGGTGGACGGTCCGTATTACCATGCTTACCATCAGGCGGTGGCGTCCGGTCAGGTGGCGTGGTTCGAGGAATATTATGCGCCGCTCGATTTGTGGACCGAGGTGCGGGCCCATCCATCGGCCTATGGTCTGGCGATTTATTTCCTCGATATCAGCCTGCGCAAGGCGCAGGAAGCGGCATTGCACCGCCTGGCGTTCCACGACCACCTGACCGGTTTGCCGAACCGTCAGTTGCTGGCCGAGCGCATCGCCGACGCGCTGCGGCGGCAACAGCGTTCGGCGCAAACCAGTGCCCTGCTGTTTATCGATCTCGACAACTTCAAAAGCGTCAATGATGTCCATGGCCATGAAAAGGGCGATGCGCTGCTGCGCCTGGCCGCTGAACGGCTGCTGCAGTTGGTGTGTGTGGACGACACGGTGGCGCGTTTTGGCGGCGATGAATTTGTGATCTTGCAGCAGGGGCTGGACGCCGATGGGCGCGCGGCCGCCGCGCAGGTCGACGCGCTGGCCGCCAAAATATTGCTGGCGTTTGCCGCGCCGTTCGATACCGGCGCGGCGCAGCATTACGTCAGCCCCAGCCTGGGCCTGGCGCTGTTGGACCGGAGTGTCGACAGCATTGAGCAAGTCATCCGGCGCGCCGATATGGCGATGTACCAGTCCAAGACGGCTGGCCGCAATATGGCCAGCTGGTTCGATCCGGCGATTGAGCAGCGCGCTGCCGCCCGCGCCGCGCTGGAGGCGGACTTGCGCCATGCGCTAGTGGAAAACCAGTTCGAGCTGCATTACCAGCCGCAGTGTGACATGGGCGGACGCATGACGGGGGTGGAAGCGCTGCTGCGCTGGCGCCATCCGCAGCGCGGGCTGGTGCCGCCGGTGGAATTCATCCCAGCGAGCGAGGAAACCGGGCTGATCGTGCCTCTGGGGCACTGGGTGCTCGATACCGCGTGCCGCTTGCTGGCGCAATGGGCGCAATCACCGCGCACAGCGCATTTGCAGATGGCGGTCAACGTCAGCGCCCAGCAATTCCAGCGGCCGGATTTTGTCGCGCAAACCCTGGCGCTGCTGGCGGCGGCAGGTGTGCCGCCGCAGCGCCTGAAGCTCGAATTGACGGAAAGCCTGTTGCTGGCGGACGTGGAAGGGACGGTGGCAAAAATGGAACGCTTGCGCGACGCCGGTGTGCGCTGTGCGCTCGATGATTTCGGCACCGGTTATTCGTCGCTGTCCTATCTGCATCGCTTGCCACTGGTGGAATTGAAAATCGACCGTTCTTTCATCTGGGGCATCGCCCAAGACAGCGCCAAAGACACCGCCAATGCGGGCCAAGGTGGCGCCATCGTGCACGCGGTCGCGGCGCTGGGCAAGGCGCTGTGCCTGGACGTGCTGGCGGAGGGCGTGGAAACCGAGGCGCAGCGCGCCTTTATCGTGGCGGCCGGTTGCCAGGGTTTCCAGGGCTATCTGTATGCCAGGCCGATGCCGCTGCCGCAACTGCAGCAATTCATCGACAGTGCCCAGCCGGGCTGACCTTCAACACCACAGGAAACCACTCATGAGCACCACTACTTACAAGATTGCCGTGATCCCCGGCGATGGCATCGGCAAGGAAGTCATGCCGGAAGGCTTGCGGGTGCTGGAAGCGGCCGGCCGGCGTTTCGGCATTGCGCTCGACTTCCAGCACATCGACTGGGCCAGCTGCGACTATTACGCGCAGCACGGCAAGATGATGCCCGATGACTGGAAACAGCAGCTGGCCGGTGTGGACGCCGTGTATTTTGGCGCGGTCGGCTGGCCAGCCACGGTGCCGGATCATGTGTCGCTGTGGGGCTCGCTGCTGAAATTCCGCCGCGAATTCGATCAGTACATCAACCTGCGCCCGGTGCTGGCGTTCGAAGGCGTGAAAACGCCGCTGGCCGGCATCGGTCCCGGCGATATCGACTTCATGATCGTGCGGGAAAACACCGAGGGCGAGTATTCGTCGGTGGGTGGCGTGATGTTTGAAGGGACCGAGCGCGAAGTGGTGATGCAGCAATCGGTGTTTACCCGCCACGGCGCGGAGCGGGTCTTGAATTTTGCCTTTGACCTGGCCAGCGGGCGGGCCCGCAAGCACGTGACGGTGGCCACCAAGAGCAATGGCATGGCCATCAGCATGCCGTGGTGGGATGCGCGCGCGGCCGACGCGGCGGCGCGCTGCCCCGGCGTCACCTGGGACAAGCAGCATATCGACATCCTGTGCGCCCGCTTCGTGCTGTCGCCGCAAAAGTTCGACGTGGTGGTGGCCACCAACCTGTTTGGCGATATCCTGTCCGACCTCGGCCCGGCCTGCACCGGGACCATCGGTCTGGCGCCATCGGCCAACCTGAATCCGGAGCGGGTGTTTCCGTCGCTGTTCGAGCCGGTGCACGGTTCGGCGCCGGACATCTATGGCCGCAATATTGCCAATCCGGTCGCCATGATCTGGTCCGGCGCCATGATGCTCGATTTCCTGGCGGGCGGCCAGGGCACGGGGCGCGCCGCGCATGATGTGATCCTGGCGGCGATCAAGCAGGTGCTGGCGAGCGGGCCGCATACGCCGGACCTGGGCGGCGCGGCGTCGACGCCGGATGTGGGGCGGGCGATTGCCGCGATCGTGGCGGGTGGCTGATGCTGGTGATGCTTGTCTGATGGTTGGAGGATGCTTGTCCTTGCCAGGTTATCTGGTAGTCAACATGGCCGCGCGAGATTCACGTATCATGCTGCCTCACCCAAGCTCGCCGCCAAGCCCTCGTTCAAGCTCGTGAAATACCGTGTATCGATATGATCTGATCAGCTGCCATGACTGCGGCGTGCTGCATCGCCGCCGCCCGCTGGCGTCGCGCGACAAGGCGCGCTGCGTGCGTTGCCGCAGCGTGCTGTACCGGGGCGCCGACCCTGACCTGGGCCGGATTGCCGCCATTACGCTGGGCGCGCTGATGATTTTCCTGATCGCGCAACTGACGCCCATCGTGCGCCTGGAAATGAACGGCAATATGTCCACCTCGACCTTGCCGGGCGCCGTCGCCATCATGTGGGGGCAGGGCATGCGCGTCGTCTCCATGTGCGTGGCGCTATTTACCATTGTGTTCCCCGCGATTGAACTGGGCGCCGTGCTGTATGTGGCGCTGGGGCTGCGCGCCGGACGCCAGCCGCCCGGCATGCACCTGCTGTTGCGGGCGGTGCGCAAGGCACGCGAGTGGGGCATGACGGAAGTGCTGATGATCGGCATCCTGATCGGCCTGATCAAGATGACCAGCATGTCCAAGGTTGTGATCCAGCCGGGATTGCTGGCCTTTGGCGCCTTGACTCTGATGATGGCGGTGGAGGCGTCGATCGACCCGCGGCTGCTGTGGAACGCGGCCGACCGTCTGGGCGCGGGCCAGCCGCTGGCGCCGCCAGAGCGCGATGCGCTGGAGCACAAGAAACCGATGGTGGCGTGCCACGCTTGCGGGCTGGTGCTGGCGGACGCGGGCCAGCATGGCCAGCGCGCTCAACACTGTGCGCGCTGCGGCTGTAAGCTGCACCGGCGCAAACCGGACAGTGTCAAGCGCACCTGGGCCTACCTGATCGCGGCCGCCATCCTGTATATTCCCGCCAACCTGCTGCCGGTGCTGAACACGGATTCCTTGTATGGCAACAAGGACGACACCATCATCAGTGGCGTGGTGTATTTTTGGGATACCGGTGCGCCGGAACTGGCGGTGATTATTTTCGTCGCCAGTATCGTGGTGCCGATGCTGAAGCTGGCCGCGCTGTCGCTGCTGGCGTGGACCGCGCAGCGCCGCTCGCACTGGCGCCCGATGCAGCGCACCGTGTTGTACCGGATGGTGGAGTTCATCGGCCGCTGGTCGATGCTCGATATTTTTGTCATTACCGTCAGCGTGGCGCTGGTGCGCTTTGATGCGATGGCGATGATGACGCCGCGCCCCGGCGCGCTGGCGTTTTGCGCGGTGGTGGTGCTGACCATGATCGCGGCGCTGGAATTCGATCCCCGCCTGATCTGGGATCCGATCAAGGATAAGAATGGAGTACGACATGTCTGAACAGGACGGCTTGCCGGAGCCAAAAGTGGATAAGAAGGGACGTTACCTGCCGTCGCTGGTGTGGCTGGTGCCGTTGCTGGCCGCGCTGATTGGCCTGGGGCTGGTGGTGCAGGCGGTGCTGGACCAGGGGCCGACCGTGGTGGTCAGCTTCCACAGCGGCGATGGACTGGAGGCGGGCAAGACGCGCGTCAAATACAAGGATGTCGATATCGGCCTGGTGCGCTCGATCGCGCTGGACCCGGACTTGTCGAAAGTGCTGGTGACGATTGAGATGAGCAAGGAAGCGAAGCGCTTCACGGCGGCCGATACGCGCTTCTGGGTGGTGCGGCCCCGGGTCGGCGCCAGTGGCGTTTCCGGACTGGGGACCTTGCTGTCGGGCGCCTACATCGGCGTCGATGCCGGCAAGGGCGAGTTGGGCAATACGCAATTTACCGGCTTGGAACGGGCGCCGCCGGTGACGGTGGACCAGAAGGGCAGTGCGTTTAGCCTGCACGCGGAAAGCCTGGGATCGATCGATGTCGGCGCGCCGGTGTTTTACCGTCGCATCCCGGTCGGCGAGGTGACCGATTATGTGCTGGATCCTGATGGCACCGGCGTCTCGATGCGGGTCTTCGTGCATGCGCCATATGACCAGTATGTGGGGAAAAACACGCGCTGGTGGCATGCCAGCGGGGTCGATGTGCGGCTCGATTCCAGTGGTTTCAAAGTCAACACGCAATCGCTGGCGGCGCTGCTGGTGGGGGGTATCGCCTTTGAAACGCCGGGCGGCCGCAAGCCGGAAGCGGCGGCGGCGGCGGGCGCGCACTACCTGCTGGCCGCAGACCAGGCCAGCGCGCTGCGCGAACCGGACGGCGAAGCCATTACCAGCGTGTTTTATTTCGACCAGTCGCTGCGCGGACTGGCGGTGGGCGCAACGGTCGACTTCCGTGGCATCGTGCTTGGTGAAGTGCGTTCGGTCGGCGTTGAATATGATCCGGCGAAGAAGAATTTCCGCATGCCGGTGACGGTCGAGATGTATCCGGCGCGCCTCGGCAAGCGCTTCCGCCAGGCGCTGGCGTCGGACCCGGACAAGGTCGGGCCGGAAGTGCTGGAGCGCTTGGTCAGCCGTGGCCTGCGCGCGCAACTGCGCACCGGCAACCTGCTGACGGGGCAGCTGTATATCGCGCTCGACTTCTTCCCGAACTCGCCGCCGGTCAAGATGGACCTGGCGCAAGCGCCGCTGGAGTTGCCGACGATTCCGAACAGCCTGGATGAATTGCAGACGCAGTTGTCGAGCATTGCACGCAAGTTGGACAAGGTGCCGTTTGACCAGATTGGCGAGAACCTCAACGCCACGCTGAAAAACGCCAATGCGTTGCTGCGCCAGTTGGACAAGGAAACCATGCCGGAAATGAAGTCGACGCTGGCGTCGGCCAAGCAGACCTTTGCCGCTGCGGAGCAATTGCTGCAAAAGGATGCGCCGGTGCAGGCCGACTTGCGCGAGGCGCTGCAGCAGTTGACGCAAACCATGCAATCGTTGAATGCGCTGTCCGATTACCTGGAGCGCCATCCAGAGTCGCTGTTGCGCGGCAAAAAGGGGGATAACAAGTGAACACCACCGTGACCATGCTGCTGGCGGCGGCCCTGTTGGCGGGCTGCGCCCACACCGCGCCGCCGGAGCGCTTTTACAGTCTCAGTGCCGGCTTGCCCGCCAGCGTGGCGCCGGCCGTTGCGCGCGCGCCGCTGTATTTTGAATTGGCGGCGGTGGCCGTGCCACAACAGGTCAATCGCAGCCAGTTGGTGGTGACGGCGGGCGAGGGCCGGGTCGAATTGCTGGAGCAGCAGCGCTGGGCGGCGCCGCTGTCGTCGGAAATCAGCCAGGCGTTGTCGCTGGGCATCACGACGGAACTGGGCGCGGTCGATGTCTATCGCACGGCGGCGCCCGACGCGGCGCCGGTGTACCGCATCAGCGCCAGCATCCAGCGCTTCGAGTCCGCACCGGGCAAATCAGCCTTGATCGATACGGTATGGAGCGTGCGCCGCGCCGGGCAAAGCAAGGTGCTGGCCTGCCGGACGGTGGCGGAAGAACCGGTGGCGGCGGCGCCGGCCGGTAGTGCCGACAGCTACGATGCGCTGGTGGCAGCCCACCGCCGCGCCATGGCGCGCGTCGCCGCCGCCGTCTCAAAAGGTGTGCTGGCGCTGGCAGCCGGCAGCAACGCCTGCCCATAAGCACAACCCCTGGGGTCAGGCGTGCATTGATGCGTTTTACATGTGGGGTCAGGCGTGCAATCGTGCATTCCCGTTCGCGGGATTGACGATGCGACGTGGGGGAAAGCCTTGCCGTTGCTGGGGGCGTGCTCGGTATCTTGCAGCGAAGCGAAGCATGGCGGCACCCAATGCCCATCCCTTGTGACGCACACGGGCGGCATTAGACGTGCGTATCGCCGCAACTCCCCTCTGATTAGTCGCGGCGAATGCACGAATGCATGCCTGACCCCACAGGAAATATGCACGAATGCACGCCTGACCCCATGGGGGGGGCTATGGGGTTTGCAGGGCGGCGACCAGCTCGCGTGCATAGCCGGGCAGGGTGTCGAGGTCGCGTACGCAAATGAGCAGCTTGCGGACCGCCCAGCTGTCGGTGAGTTTGACGTGGCGGATCGGCATCACGGCTTGGGCGCGGAGGACGGCCGATTCCGGCAGCACGGCCACCCCGGCACCACCGGCCGCCATGCGGCACACCGCGTCCAGGCTGCGCAGGCGCACGCGGTAGGCCAGGCGCTTGCCGGTCTTGGCGGCCTGCTCGGCGACGTATTTTTGCAATGCGCTGTCACCGGCCAGGCCGATAAATTCATGCGTCAGCGCTTCCTCAAATGCCGCGCTGCGGCGCCGCTTCAATTGCCGCGCCAGCGGGTGGCCGGGCGCCATCGCCAGCACCAACTGGTCGTCGCGGAACGGGTAGGTTTGCAGGCCGCTGTGGTCCACCGAATCGGCAATCACGCCGATATCGGCCAGGCCGTCGCGCATGGCCTGCACGATGTCATAGGACAGTCGTTCCTCCAGGTCGATATTGACGTGCGGGTGCGTGGCCATGAAGTTGGCCAGCGCATCGGGCAGGAACTCGGCCAGCGCCGAGGTATTGCACAGCACCCGCACCTGTCCCTTCAGTCCCGACGCATGTTGCCCCAGGTCGGCGCGCAGCCGCTCCATTTGCTGGGTCATCACGCGCGCGTGGTGCAGCAGCGTGCGGCCGGCGTCGGTCGGCTGCACACCGCGCCGGTCGCGCAGTAGCAGCGGCACGCCCAGCATGTCTTCCATGCCCCGGATGCGGGCACTGGCCGAGGCCAGCGCCAGGTGCGATTGCGCCGCGCCAGCGGTAATGCTGCCGTTTTCCGCCACGGCCAGGAACAGCTTCAAGTCGGTGAGGTCGAAACGCATGGGCGCCTTGATGGAGTTGAGGCTTCGGAGAATCCGAAGCCTGCCTGAGTATATGCCACATTTTCAGCGTGCTTGGGTCGTGCCAGACTGGGTTGCATGGACCACCTCATTTATATCACCTTCGTCTTTATCCTGGCCGGCGCGGTCAAAGGCGTGACCGGCATGGGTCTGCCGACCGTCGCGGTGGCGCTGCTCAGCCTGGTCATGCGGCCGGTGGAGGCCGCTGCGTTGCTGGTGGTGCCTTCGCTTTTGACGAATGGTTGGCAATTGCTGTCCGGCGCACCGTTGCTGCCGCTGTTGCGGCGCTTGTGGCCGATGATGGTCGGGATTGGCGTTGGCACCCTGCTGGCTGGGGCGGCGGCGCTCGATGCGCCGTGGGCGGCCGGGGCGCTGGGACTGGCGTTGGTGGCGTACGCGCTGCTGGGCTTAAAAGCCGTGCGCTGGCGCGTGGCGCCGGGAATGGAACGGGTGCTGTCGCCGCTGGCCGGCGTCGCCACCGGTGCGTTGTCGGCCGCCACCGGTGTGTTCGTGGTGCCGGCCGTGCCTTACCTGCAAGCGCTGGAATTCGACCGGGATGAACTGGTGCAGGCCATGGGCTTGTCGTTTATGGTGTCGACGCTGGCGCTGGCCATCGTGTTGGCGGCCCGTGACGCGTGGCAGCCGGCCATGGCGGGCCTGTCGTTTGTGGCGCAATTGCCGGCGCTGGCGGGCATGTTGCTGGGCCAGCGACTGCGCGGTCGCATGCCGCCGGCGCTGTTCCGGCGCTGCTTCCTGCTGGCACTGATGGTGCTGGGGATGCACTTGTCGCTGCAGTGGGCCTGGCAGTGAACGCTTACTACGCCGGCAGTGCCGCGATTACCTCCGTGATGCGCTGGCGCAGCCACAGGTGTGCGGGATCGTGGTCGACATTGGCATGCCAATATAAATGGTTGTCGATCACTGGCAGTGCCAGCGGCAAGGGCAGGATCTGATGGTTGAACTGCTGGTTCAGCACGCGGCCATAGCGGGCCGGCATGGTCAGCAGGAAATCGGTCTGGCTGACCACGCTGCACGCGGTGTAATAGTGCTGGCAGCGCATGCGGATGCGGCGCTGCAAGCCCCGGCGCGATAATTCCACGTCTTCCAGGCTGGGACCGCTGCGCCGCGCGCTGACCTGGATGTGCTGCTGGCGCAGGTATAACTCGAGATCGATGTCGTCCTGCACCTGTGGGTGATCCTTCCGCGCAAAGACCACGGTGTCATCGGCGGGCAGGCGCAGCATGCGGATATGTTCAGATAGCGGCAACAGCACATCGATGCCGGCGTCGACGGTGCCGGCCGCCAATTCCCCTTCCAGTTCGGTGCGCGCCATACGCAGCACGTTG
Organism: Burkholderiaceae bacterium; assembly: GCA_019751755.1. Classification (GTDB taxonomy): domain Bacteria; phylum Pseudomonadota; class Gammaproteobacteria; order Burkholderiales; family Burkholderiaceae_D; genus Rugamonas. Next base: position 26,544 of record JAIENA010000276.1, read on the forward strand.
ACGCCGACCAGCGGCGCCTGCGCGGCAATCGCCGCCATCAGCGGCGGCAGCAGGTTCGGTTCGACCACATCGCGCATGGCCAGCGTGAACGAGCGTTCGCTGGTGGCAGGGTCGAAACGTTCGGCGCTGTTGACGGTCAGTTCCAGCCCGCGCAGCGCGTTGCGCACCTGGCCGACGATATTGCGCGCCAGCGGCGTCGGCGCCATGTCGTGGCCCTGGCGCTCGAACAACGGGTCGCCCAGCAACTGCCGCAAACGGCCCAGCGCATGGCTGATGGCGGGCTGCGTCAGGTTCATTTTATGGCTGGCGCGCGTCAGGCTGCGTTCGGTATAGATCGCATCAAACACGACAAACAGGTTCAGGTCGACCTTGGATATATGCATGAGATTTATTTTAGTGCATAAAATCTATTCATTTGATGAATTCTGGCGCGCAGGCTAAGCTTGAGGCCATCAATTTGCTGCAGGGAGCACGGATGGGACAGATTTACCTGGTACGGCACGGACAAGCGTCATTCGGGGCGGCCAATTACGACCAGTTATCGGCCCTGGGCTTTGAGCAGGCGCGCCTGCTGGGCCAGTGGTTTGGCAACAGCCACCAAACGTTTGAGCGGGTGGTGTGTGGCGGCATGGTGCGCCACCGGCAGACCGCCGACACGTGTATCGGCGCGCTGCCGCGCCCGTCGCTGGTGGAGACCGAGTGGGTGACCGATCCTGGTTTCGCGGAATTCAACCATGTGGAAGTGATCGTCAAGCACTGCCCGGAATTTTCCAGTCCCGAGCAATTCAAAACCTTTATCGCGCGGCAGCCGGACCAGAAGCATGTGTTTGAAAACGTGTTCGTGGCGGCCATGGCGCGCTGGATGGGCGGACAGCATGACGACGATTACACGGAAACCTGGCAGGGTTTCCAGCAGCGCTGCGTGGCGGCGCTGCAGCGCTTGACGGACGATGCGGAAACGGCGGACTCATCGACCATCGTGTTCACCTCGGGCGGCGTGATTTCCGTGCTGTGCCAGCACTTGCTGGAGTTGCCGGACCACAAGGCCATGGAACTCAACTGGACGATTGCCAACGGCTCCGTCACCAAGCTGCAGCACCGCCCCGGGCGCACCAGCCTGTCGTACTTCAACAACTTCGCGCACCTGGAGTGGCTGGGGGAGAATGGCAGCGTAACCTATCGCTGACCCATCGAACGATAGTGCTTTTGGGGCCAGGCCCCAAATTGTCAGGCAATAAAAAAGCCGGGCGCTTGCGCGTCCGGCTTTGCTCTGGCAGGTTAAAACTTACGCCTTGGCCTTGAAGTTGCGCAGGAAGTGCAACAGCGCCTGGGCGCCCAGTTCCGCGTCATCGGCGGTCATGGTTTCCAGTGGGTTGTGGCTGATGCCGCCATTGCCGCAGCGGGTAAACAGCATGGCCTGGTCGCACAGGTGGGCGATCGCCATCGCATCGTGGCCGGCGCCGGACAGCAGGTCGAAGCGTGGCAGGCCGGTGGTTTCCACCGCCGCGCCCAACTGGTCCATCAGCCATGGCGCGCAAGGCGCCGCGTTCGCTTCCAGGACTTTTTCCAGCTTGGCGTCGATGAAGCGGCGTTCGCAGATTTCAGTGATGCCGTCCAGGATGTCCTTCACAGCCGCTTCACGTACCTGGTCGTCGGCGGCGCGGATGTCCAGCGACAGCTTGCACGCGCCGGGAATCACATTGACGGAACCGTTCGGTACTTGCAACTGGCCGACGGTGCCGACCAGCGCTTCAATGTTGGCACAGCGTTTTTCCACCAGCAGCACGATTTCGGCGGCGGCGGCGGCGGCATCCTTGCGCATCGTCATTGGCGTGGTGCCGGCGTGCGAGGCCAGGCCTTTCAGTTCCACCAGGTAGCGCGAGCTGCCGGCAATCGCCGTCACCACGCCCAGCGGCAAGCCTTTGCCGACCAGCACCGGCCCCTGTTCGATGTGCACTTCGACGAACGCGGCGATCTTTGCCGGATCGCGGGCGATGCCGGGAATCTTGGCGACATCGTGGCCGGCCGATTCCAGTGCTTCGCGCATGGTGACGCCGTCCGCATCTTTGACGTCCAGCAAGCCGAGGTCGAAGCGGCCGGTGACCGCGTTGGAGCCAAGGAAGGTGGAACGGAAACGCACGCCTTCTTCTTCCGCGAAACCGATGATCTCAAAGTCGAACGGCAGCTTTTCGCCTTGCTGGTGCAGGTGTTTGACGATGGCGATCGGCAGCAGGATGCCGAGGCGGCCGTCATACTTGCCGCCATTGCGCACGGTGTCGTAGTGCGAACCGGTCAGCAGCGTCTTGGCGTCCGGGTTGCCCGACAGGTAGCGGCCGACCACGTTGCCGACGTCGTCGATATGCACTTGCATGCCGGCTTCGCGCATCCAGCTGGCCAATTGCTCGGCCGATTTGCGGTGGGCGTCGGTCATGTAGGCGCAGGTCAGGGCGCCGTCTTCGTCGCTCCATTGCGCCAGGTCTTCCGACCATTGCATGATGGTCGGGCCGAAGTGCAATGGATTGCCGGTCAGGTCGTTGATGCGCATTTCCGCGATGCGGTGGATCTGGCGCAGGCATTCGTGCAATTCATCGCTGCGCTGGTGGCGCGAACGGCGCGTGAACGTGGCGATGATTTGCTGGCGGTTCAAGCCTTTGCCGGTCGGACCCTTGACTGCCAGGATGAAGGGGAAACCGAACTTGGTGTTGTAGTCGGCGTTGAGCTGTTGCAGCGTGGCGAATTCTTCCGCGCTGCACTGGTTCAGACCGGAGGTGGCTTGTTCATTGGTCGATTCCGCCGTCAGTTCACCACGGACGGCGGCCTTGCCTGCCAATTCCGGGTGGGCGCGGATCAGGCCCAGTTGTTCGTCCTGCGTGGCGTTCGTGACTTCCGCCTGCAAGGCCTGCTTCAGCGCGGTCACGGTGGCAAACGGACGCCGGGCCGCCGCGCGCTCGGGTATCCATGGCGAATGTTCATAGATCCCGTGCAGGCGTTCGGTGAAGGTGCTGACGTCGCAGCTATTCAGTTCGGAGAGTGTAGTCATGGTTATATCCATCCTTGGAGTTTCGATGATATAACCGCTGGTTTAAGCGAGATATATGACCTTTCCTATGAGCTTTATCGGCCGGGCGCATACACCGCTGGCGCCGTCTTACTTGCCGAGCGCCTTGGCCACGGCACTGACCTGGTCGCGCAGCCATTTATGTTCCGGCGCCTGGTGTACCCGTTCGTGCCACAGCTGGTAAAAGCGCAATGGCGGGAACTTGATCGGCACGTCATAAACTTTCAGTGGCAGGGACTTCTCGTGGAAGCGCAGGAACTGGCGGCCGGTGGTCAACACCAGGTCGGTCTGCGTCACCATATACGGGATCAGACCGAAATACGCCGACTCCACCAGTACATTGCGACGCTGGCCCTGGCGTTCCAGGAACGCATCGATGACGCCATGGTAGCCAGGCAACATTTGTGATGGCGCCACATGTGGCAGCGACAAATAGTCTTCTACCGTCATGGCATCGGATTCGGTGCGGCGCGCATAAGGCGTGTTGGCACTCATCGCGCAGACGATCGGGTCTTCGAACAGCTTGGACATGTGCAAGTGTTCCGGCGGCTCATCCCAGTTGGCGATCACCAGGTCCATGTCGCCATCGGACAACAGACGCACATAGTCGACATCCGGCCCGAGGTTGTGAATCACCACGCGCGACAGCGGCGAACCGCGCCGTAGCTGGCAGACGATGCTGGGCAAGAATTGCGTGTCGAGGTAATCCGGCGCGGCAATATGGAAGGTGCGCGCTTCCTCCTGCGGCACGAACGGGGTCTTCTTGACGAACAGGCTCTCGGTTTCGTCCAGGATGCGCTTGGCCGGCTTCAGCAAGCTTTCGCCGTGCTGGGTCGGCACCATGCCACGCGCGCCGCGCACCAGCAGCGGATCGCCCGTCAATTCGCGCAGCTTGCGCAGCGACGCGGAAATCGACGGCTGCGGCTGGTTCAGCTTGAGGGCGACCCGCGACACATTCTTTTCCACCAGCAGCAGGTAGAGGATGCGGATCAGGTGAAGATCGAGGTTTTTTGGCAGGCTGTTCATGCGCACCCCTTTATATTGAATCGAATATGTTAAATATACGATATATTCCACAGACGTGGCACGAAAACCGTTTACTGTCGGTAAATTGCCGCTAATCCATATTTGAGGAATCCATGGACGCCTTCGCCTACTTGATCCCGTACGGCCTTGAATGGCTGAACCTGATTGTCCGCTGGCTACACATTATCACGGGCATCGCATGGATCGGTGCCTCGTTTTACTTCGTCTGGCTGGATAACTCGATCCGGCCGCCGGCGCCGGGTTCCGAGCTGGCCAAAAAAGGCGTGTCGGGCGAACTGTGGGCGGTGCACGGCGGCGGCTTCTACAACCCGCAAAAATACCTGGTCGCGCCCAAGACCTTGCCGGCTGAACTGCACTGGTTCAAATGGGAAGCGTATACCACCTGGCTGTCGGGCATCGCGCTGCTGACCATCGCGTATTACTTCAACGCGGAAGCCATGATGGTGGACAAGGCCGTGGCCGATCTGACCGGCTGGCAGGCGGTCGGCATCGGCATTGCCTCGCTGGTGATCGGCTGGACCGTGTATGACGTGCTGTGCCGGTCGCCGCTGGGCAAGCATGACCTGGCCTTTGGCGTCGTGATCTTCCTGTTGCTGACGTTGGCCTGCTGGGTGCTGACGCACTACCTCAGTGGCCGCGCCGCGTATATCCACGTCGGCGCCATGATCGGCACCATCATGGTGGGCAATGTGCTGATGTCGATTATTCCCGGCCAGCGCCGCATGGTCGAAGCGATGCGCGCCGGCGGCCTGCCGGACCCGGTGCACGGCATCAAGGCCAAGCAGCGCAGCGTCCACAATAATTACTTCACCTTGCCGGTGCTGTTCATCATGATCAGCAACCACTACGCGATGACGTATCGCAGCGACAAGGCGTGGCTGGTGCTGGCGCTGATCATGGCCGCCGCCGTGTTCATCCGCCACTTCTTCAATCTGCGCCACAAGGAACGTATCGAATGGCGATACCCGGCGATCGGCGTGGTGTTGCTGATGGTGGTGGCCCTCATGATCGCGCCGAAAAAACCGGCAGCGCCGGCCGCCGGCGTCGACAGCGCCGCCCAGTTTGTGACGGTGCAGGGCATCGTCACGCAGCGCTGCGCCTCCTGCCATGCCGCCGTGCCGACGCAGCCGGGCTTTGCCACGGCGCCATCCGGCATCCTGCTGGAGAACCCGGCGCAAATCCGCCAGAACGCGGAAAAAATCTATAAGCAAGCCGTGCAACTGAAGGCCATGCCGATCGGCAATCTCACCAATATGACCGATGCCGAGCGCGCGCAAATCGCCGCTTGGTACGAGGCGGGCGCCAAGTAGAAGGGTGGTTGGGCGCGCTGCGCCACGCCACCACAGCGCATGCATCACCGCATCGCGCGACGATAAAAGGAGAAAATTGATGACCAATGAAGAAAAATTAGTGCAATGGATTGACGACCACTTCGATGAGGAAGTCGCGTTCCTGCAGCAAGTGCTGCGCGTGCCCACCGACACGCCGCCTGGCAACAACGCGCCGCACGCCGACATGATTGCCGACGCCGTCAAGGCGTATGGATGGGAAGCGGAAAAGCACGTGGTGCCGGAGTCCGTGGTGCGCGAGTACGGCATGGAAGCGATCACCAACCTGATTATCCGCCGGCCCTATGCGGCAAGCGGTCCGACCGTGGCGCTCAATGCGCACGGCGACGTGGTGCCGCCTGGCGATGGCTGGACCTATCCGCCGTATGGCGGCGTGATCGACAACGGCTATATCTATGGCCGCGCGGCGGCCGTGTCGAAATGCGATTTCGCGACCTATATCTTTGCGACGCGCGCGCTGGAAGCGCTGGGCGTGCCATTGAAGGGCAAGCTGGAACTGCATTTTACGTATGACGAGGAATTCGGCGGCTTGCTGGGGCCGGGTTGGATCCTGCAGCAACAACTGACGAAGCCCGATTTTGTCATCGCGGCCGGCTTCAGCTACGCGATCGTCACGGCGCACAACGCCTGCCTGCAATTTGAAATCACCGTGAACGGCAAGTCCGGCCACGGCGCGATGCCGGAAACCGGTCATGATGCGCTGCAGGCGGCCACGAAAATCCTCAATGCGCTGTATGGCCAGTTGCCGGAACTGAAAAAAATCAAGTCGGCCGTGGCGGGCATCGACAGCCCGACCATGCTGGTGGGCCGCATCGACGGCGGCACCAACACCAACGTGGTGCCTGGCAAGGTTGTCATGAAAATGGACCGCCGCATGATCCCGGAAGAAGACCCGGTGGCGGTCGAGGCGCAAGTGCGCGCCCTGATCGAAGACGCGGTGCGGGGCGAGCCCGGCATCACGGTCGAGATCCGCCGTCTGCTGCTGTCGCACGCGCTGCGCCCGCAGCCAGGCACCGAGCATATCGTGGCCAACTTGCAGAAAAACGCGAAAGCCATCTTGGGCGAAGATATCCCGGCGGTCGGCACGCCGTTGTATGCCGATGCGCGCCTGTATGGCGAGCAGGGCATCCCGGCCGTGCTGTATGGTGCCGGACCGCGCACAGTGCCGGAATCGAACGCCAAGAAAGCCGACGAGCGGCTGGCGCTGGAGGATTTGCGTAAGGCCACCAAGATTGTGGCGCTGACGTTGGCGGATTTTTTGGCTTGAGGGCTACACCACCGGCATCCAGTGGATGCCGGGATCACGATGATCCCGCGCTCTGAGTTTTTGCTTGAGGCGGGCACGGCGTACCAGTGATTGAAGGCGTGTTTAAGGCCGCACTAATTTGTATCGTTGAAAGTTGTCACATCAAAACATTTTGGAATGACGATGCTTTCATCGCTCCTGCAATCGATGGCGCTGACCGCCATCCGTGCTTATCAGCGCTGGTTATCGCCCCACAAGAGTTTTATCTGTGCCTTCCGCGTCCATACCGGACGCGACAGTTGTTCCGCTTATGGCTATCGGGTGATCAAGCGCTATGGCCTGCAGGCAGGACTGGCGCTGCTGCGCCGGCGGCTGGCCGACTGTGGCGTGCAGCATCGGTTGCATGCACCTCCGCCTCGGCTGCAACAGGGGTTGCGGCATCAGGCGGGATTTTGCGATGCGCCCTGTGACTTGCCTTGCGATGCACCATGTGATGGTAGCGGCAAAGGCGCCGGGCGCTTGTTGGGGAGCGCCTGTGATGTCGCCAGCTGCGGCTGCGATCTTGCGGATGCATGGCGTGACTGGCGACAGCGGCGCCAGGAGCGCCGCCGCTGCTCAACGGAACACCGGCCGGAAGAATGAGCGCTCGTAGCTGAGGAAGCACTTGGTCTCGCGGTAGTAATCGACGGCCGCCACGCATTCCTTGTCGGTGGCCGCCGCAATCCGGTACTGCTCGTAGGCTGCCAGCGACTCAAACGAAAACGACGCCAGCGCCAGATTGCTGACGCCTTCGCTCGGTAGCAGATAGCCGTGGTGAGTCCCGCCAAATTTTTCCACCAGCGGTATCCACAGCCGCGCATAGTGTTCAAATTCAGCGAGTTTTTCTGCATCGATGATGTAGCGAAGATGGCAGGTAATCATGGTGCGCCTTTCAGTCAGGGCAGAATAATATACTGCAATTTTTGCAACTTTGCAGGTGGCGCCGGAAAATGCAAACGGCCGGGCCATCAGGCGGCCCGGCCGTTCTACAGCGCCCACTCAGGCTTATTTTTTCAGCGTGCCTTCAAACAGTTGATAAATCCGGCGGTACTGGTCATACCAGCTTTCCGGCTGCACATACGCGTGGCGTTCCAGCGGATAGCTGGCCAGTTCCCAGTGATCTTTTTTCAGTTCAATCAGACGCTGTGCCATGCGCACGGAATCCTGGTAAAACACGTTGTCGTCCACCATGCCGTGGGCAATCAGCAGATGGCCTTTCAAGTGTTCCGCGTACTCGATCGGCGATGATTTTTTATACGCTTCCGGGTCCACGTCCGGCGTGTTCAGGATATTGGCCGTGTATCCATGGTTGTACGTGGTCCAATCCGTCACAGGGCGCAGCGCCGCGCCGGCCTTGAACAAGTCCGGCTGACGCAGCAGCGCCATGAACGTCATGAAGCCGCCGTAGCTGCCACCATAGATGCCGACCTTGTCGATATCGCCCTGGTGGTTGGCGGCCATCCATTTTGCGCCGTCGACATAGTCCTCAAGCTCCGGATGGCCCATCTGGCGGTAAATCGCCGTGCGCCAGTCGCGGCCATAGCCTTTCGATGCACGGTAATCCATGTCCAGTACGATGTAGCCTTTTTCCACCAGCAGGTTGTGGAACATCTGTTCACGGAAATAGTTCGGGTAACGGTTGCTGGTGTTTTGCAAGTAGCCCGCGCCGTGCACGAACATCACCACCGGGTATTTCTTGCCCGGCTCCAGCGTGGCTGGACGGTACAGCTTGGACCAGATCGGGCCAGCGCCATGGGTCGATGGCACCGCCACCATTTGCGGTTCGATCCAGGTGCGCGCCTTGTAGTCCGGGCTGCGGGTGTCGGTCAGTTTGACGGTGGCGCCGCCGCCGTTGGCGCCGTTGATGGCGACGGTGGCCAGTTGCACCGGCGTGTACGACGCCGAGTAATGCACCAGCAGCTTGCGCTCATCCGGCGACAGCGTGAACTGTTCCACGCCGCCGTTCATGGCGGTGGCTTCGCGCACGGCGGCGGTTTTCGCTTCCACCGCGCACACTTCATAGGTGCCCGGGGTCTTGCGGTTGCACATCAGGTAGGCGGTGGTGCCGTCGGCCGACCATTTCACGCCGGACGCTTCCCACTTGCCGGACGTCAGCGCGCGCTGCTGGCCATCGGCGCCCACGGTGTACAGGTGCGAGTAACCGGTTTCCTCGGACAGGAACCACAGCGTCTGGTGGTCCGGCAACCAGCCGAACTCGTTGTAGCTGTGATTGGTCCAGGCCACGTCCGACAGGCGGTGCACCGGCTTCAGCTTGCCATCGGCCAGGCCGACGGTGGCGATCCAGCGGTCCTTGTTGTCGATCGCGCGCAGCATGACGGCCACTTGCGCGCCATTGTCGGTCCAGACGATGTCGTCGTCGACGAGCACGGTGCGGTTGCCCTTCAGCGCCGGCAGTTTTTGCGCTGCGCGCAGCGCGGCCAGCGGATCGACATTGATGCCCGGCAGCACGTCGTAGCTGAGGTCGGTGATGGCGCGGGTCTGCAAGTCCACCAGTTTCAGCGTTTGCTGCTTCGGCAAGTCACGGCCGACGCGGGTGCGTTCATCATCGAATTCCTCGTAGCCCGATTCCGTCACATAGCGCGGCATTTTGCCGATGCGTCCCTTGTCGCCCTTGGCCGACATGATCACCAGCAGGTAGCGGCCGTCCGGCGACAGCGATGTCGCGTCGATGCCGTCCTTGTCGCCCAGGTACACCGGGCTCGGCGCCCGGGTGCTGTCGGCGCGGCGCTCCTGTTCGGCGCGTTCGCGAAGTGTGTCGCGCTCATCCTTCTGGCGTTTCAGGGTGGTGATCAGGCGCAGTTGCATGTCGCGCAGGTTGTCTGCCTCCGGCTTGGCGGCCGGGTCCTTGGCGGCGCGCACCAGCGCCAGCGGCGTTACCAGGCGGTCGGCGCGGTTCCAGCCATACCAGTCGTTGCCCTGACGGAAGTGCACCGACTTGCCATCGGCCGCATAGCGGGCCAACGACGCCGCCGGTGTCGCGCCACGGGTGATTTGCGTCAGCGCGCCGGTTTTCAAGTCGCGCTCGAACAAGTCGCCACTGCGGAACAGGATGGCGCGCGTATGGTCGCGGTTATAGATGACGGTGGCGGAATCCTGGCTGGCCAGTTCGGTGTCGCTGATCTGGCGCGGCTTCACATTGGCCGATGCGCCGGCTTCAAACGTGTCGCGCAGCGGCGAACCGGCGCGCTTTTGCTTGTAATACACATGCTTGCCGTCCCAGCTCCACCAGGCGGTTTCAACAGGAGTGCCGATCCAGTCCGGATGGGACATGGCCTGGTCGAGGGTGATCGGGGTTTGTGCCGCGGCCGGGATTGCCAGCGTGGCGCACAGTGCCGCGCCCAGCGCGGTAAGTGTAAGTGTTCGCATCAGAGAATGGGGTCTTTACGAGGGACAGGCCACGGTTGCCGGCCAGGATCGGGCATTCTAGCGCAAGTGCCTGAAGGAAAATGTATAAGCATGTAACAGGGGCCTGGTGTAACAGGGGCCTGGCACCAGCGAACTGTACCGGCGGACTGGCGGTGCTCAATGGCAGATCAGGCCGCCGTCGGAAATATTGGCAAACAGGGCTTGGTTGCAGGCGGCGCGCGCAGCTCCGCTGGCGTAGCACGGGCACCAAGCGGGATGGCATGCGAAATGCACTGGGACGGGTGTCGCCACTACCGGGGAAAGGACCCGCCATGCGAAACCTCCCAATCACTGCCATTGTGCTGGCGCTGCTGGCGGGACTGACCGCCATGCCCAGCCAGGCCTTCTGCCCGAAGAACGGCTTGCTGTGCGCGGTCACCGCCAAGTCGTCCGGCAGCCTGACACACCAGGACATTACCCAGCGCGCCATCGAAGCACTGGATAAAAGTTACTTTGGTGTCGGAAAACTGACCAAGCCGATGCAAACGGCGCTGGACCAGATCATTGAAGCCAATGCCAAGGTGGACGATGACCAGGTCACGTCCGCCAAGCATTTCGATGGTGAAAACGGCGCGGGCGCGCAAGCCCGGCTGGCGATCCTGAAAGCCAACGTGATCGCGGCGCTGCAGGCCGAACCGATCAACGCCACCGGTGCCCGCGACAATCTCGGCAGCGCGCTGCACACGATCCAGGATTTTTATTCGCACAGTAACTGGGTCGAGCAGGGCAATGCGGGCGCCCATCCCGGCGTCGGCCGTCCCGGCGCGCTGGCCTTTGCCGGACCGCTGGCCACCACCTGTTCCGGCTTCACCAATCCGGGCGCGTTGTGCGCCAATTCGTCCAATCTGGCGACGACCTTGCTGACCAGCGGCTATTACGGCGGTGAAGACCGGGTCAAGCCGGGCGCCTTCAAATGCAGCCACGGCGGGCCGCTCGATAAAAGCTCACCGTCCAGCGACCCGCTCGGCTACTTCCGCGAAGGCATCAACAAGGACACGCGCTATTGCGACATCTCGCCGCACAGCGGTTTCCACAACGTGGCGGCCAGCGCCGCGATTGCCGGCACCCAGCAATTTGTCGAAGATATCAAGGCCATGATCACGGTAACGCAATTGAAAGCGCTGCTGGGCGCCGGCCCGACGTTGGCGTTCGCCATTGACACCACCGGCAGCATGGGCAGCATCATTGCCGGCGTGCGCCATTCCGCCATCAATATCGTCAACCGGCGGCTTGGCACCGATGAGGAACCGTTGCAATACGTGCTGGCACCGTTCAACGATCCGTTGACGGGGCCGACCACCTCCACCACCGACGCCAATGCCTTCAAAGCCGCCATCAGCGGACTGGGCGCATTCGGTGGCGGCGATTGTCCGGAACTGGCGATGACGGGCATGTACAACGGCCTGTCGCTGTCGAATCCCAGCGGCAGCCTGTTCATGTACACGGATGCCTCGGCCAAGGATGCGGGACTGGCCGGCGCCGTGATCGGACTGGCCAAGGCCAAGGAAATCAAGGTCTTTGCCATCCTGTTCGGCAGTTGTTCGCCGATTGAACCCGGCTATCTGCAATTGGCGACGGAAACCGGCGGGCAGGCGATTTCCCTGTTCCCATCGGAGGCCGAAAATGTCACGGTGCTGGCGGACTTGCTCGGCCGCAATAACGCGGTGCAAGTCCTGTCCGTCAACGATACCTATCCGGCGCAGAAAACCCATACCTTCCCGGTCGATGCCGGCATGACGCAGTTGACCGTGTCCGTCAGCACGATCGATTACCTGACGCCGGCCGTCACGCTGATCCGGCCCGATGGTGTGACGGTGCAGGCGGCCGACGCGTCGACCTACCTGACACTGACGGGCGGCGTGATTATCGGCATCGATGCGCCGATGCGGGGCCGCTGGCAATTGCGGGTGGCCGGCTCGCCCGGCTTGACGTATGTGAACGTGGGCGGCAGCGCGGATTTGTCGTTCAGCTCGTTCAAGCTGGCCACCTTTGCCGGCCAGCCGCCGCACCAGGGGTTGTTTGCGCTCGATGGCGAACCGGGGCCGGGCCAGGGCCTGTATGCGCTGGCGTCGCTGACGCCCGGCGCGTCCGACGCCGCTTTTACGCTGCGCCGCAAGGATTACACGGCCCTGATGCCGCTGCCGTTGGCGCGCGATGAAACCGACGTCAATAAATGGTTCGGACCGCTGACGGTGCCGGGGGAACCGTTCCTCGCCTATGTGACCGGCATCGACAGTTCGGGCACCGAATACCAGCGGGTCGTCAGCCAGATGGTGTCGCCGCAGCAGGTGGCCATCCTGGCGCCGCCGCCGCAAGACTTGCGGCCCGGCGTAACCGCGTCGCTGGTGTTCCAGGTGAAAAACACGGGCGCGCGCGACACGTTCCGCTTCAGCGCCACCGATGACCAGCATTTCATTACATCGGTGTCACCCACCACGCTGACGCTGGGCAGCGGTGAAAGCGCCAACGTGGTGGTGCAATTGCTGCCGCCGGCCGGCACCGCCGCCGGGGTGGCGGACACCATCACGGCGGCCGTGCAAAGCACCGCCAACGCGCTGGCGCGCAACAGCACCACGGTGACCAGCTTTGTCACGGGCGCGGCGCAAGTGGCGGGACGGCCCGACTTCATTGCCGACATCGTGGGCCAGGAAATCGTGGCGCCCGGCATCACGGCGGTCGACCTGCGCTTCACCAATACCGGCGTCGGCACCGCGCGCGACGTGACGCTGGCCGCGCTGCGCACGCGCACGCTGGCGGGGACCGGCACGGCGACCTTGAATACCGCGTTGTCGCCGCCATTGCCGTTCGTGACGCCCAATGTCGATGTGGGTGCTTACTTCACGGTGCGCCTGACCTTCAATACGCCACCGGGCTTGCTGCGGTTCTCCCTCAGTGAAACCGGCAGCGTGTCCGACATCAATGGCGCGGCGTATGCCTATTCGCATGCCCAGGCCATCACTCCACGCTAAGCCACGCTGAAAGGGAACATGATGAAATCCATGAAATCCATGCTGTCGATACTGGCCACGGTCCTGTGTACGTCGCTGCTGTCGCCATTGGCCCACGCGCTACCCTTTACCTACACCTTCGACCTGCTGCCGCCCGGGGGCGTGGTGTCCGGCACGCCGGGCCAGTTGGTCGGCTGGGGCTACTCGCTGGCCAATACCGATACCGTCAACTGGTTCGTGCCGACCCAACTGAGCGCCGCGTCGTTGGCACTGGGCTCACCCGATGCCGGCTACTTCGATTTCCCCATCCTGGCGCCGGGCGTGGCCGTCTCGGTGGCATTCAATCCGGTTGCCGGGCAGGGCTTGTTTGGGCTGCAACTGCATCCGGGTGTTTTGCCGGGACAAAGCGAAAGCGGCCAGTTCACGCTGGCGGGCGAGTGGTGGAGCGGTGATCCGCTGGGCGGCGGCGTGCTGCTGCAGCCCGGCAACAGCGCGCTGGCGCCGTTCATGGTGCAAGTGACGGGCGGCGCCACACCGGAACCGGCCACGCTGGCGTTGCTGTTGTCCGGACTGGTGTGGCTGGTGGTCCGTCCACCTTTGATGCCGCTGCGCCGGAGGACGCTTGCTGCCGCCGCTGTGCGCTGACGGCCGGTTATGCGCGCATGCTGTGGCGTACAGACGGGGACGGCATCGACCGCGTGGTGATCAGGCGCCCTGGCGCATGGCGGGCAGCCACTGCGCCAGGTCGGCCGCCAGGGTGGCGGCCGCCGCCGACGACGGGGTGGTGGGCGTGATATTCCAGTACCGGCCGGGGCCGGTGCGGCCCAGCAAGTGGAACGACTTGCCACGGCGGCGCCTGGCATGCGCCTGGACGATGGACAGCGCCGTGCCCGCCTCGCGGTCCGCCGCCAGGTGTACGATCGATTGCGCCGAATATTCTCCGTCCGTGTCACCGGGTTCTCGCCAGTAATAATCTTCATCCGGCAGGAGCAAGACGTCGTGGCGCCGCTGGTTTGGCGGCAGTGCCAGCCAGGTGTCGAGCCCCGCATCGGCCTGCTGGCCCGGCGCGGCTTGCAATAAATAATCGGGTGGAAACAAGGGCGCCCCAAAGGGGATGGCCAGGCGGTAGCGTCGGCGGCGCGGGTGCGTGGCCGGCAATTGTGCCACGGCGGCCAGCAACGCCTGCTGCGCATCGGCGGGGGCGAGGGCCAGCCGCAGCGCGGTGGACAGTACCGGCAGCGCGGCCAGCGCCCTCAACGGCATGATCGCCATCGCCTGCAAAGCGGGGTACAAGGTCAGGCGCAATAATCGCCGGCGGTCTGTCGTCATGGGCGTCTCCATCATGGGCGTCGTTATGTGGCCATGCTACGCCGGTATGGCGCCGGCACTTGTGCGCAGCGCAGACCATCCGTGTCCACATCGAAACAGAGCCCGCAACTAGCGTAACAAAAGCCTTCTGTTGCTTTTGTTACTGGGCAATCATCAAGGTTTGCCCATGGTATTGATATTGTGTAACCTTGAGCCGTTCATTTCCCGGATGGGAGGGCTGTGTGCAGGACAAGTCGCTGCGACGCCGATGGGCTGCGCTGGTGGTGGCAGTCGTGATCGCTACGGCGGGCGCGTATGCGTGGCGTCAGCATGCTCCCTTAGCGGTACAGCAAGAGGCCGTTGTGATTGCCATCAGTGCCTCCTACGTCGGCAGTTGTCCGGTGGTGGCGGCGCAAGAACAGGGCTACTTCAAACGTGCCGGTGTGGCGGTGCAACTACAGCCGCACCCGAGCGGCAAGGCCGCGCTATCGGCGGCATTGCAAGCAACGGCGCAACTGGCCACGGTGGCCGATATTCCCATCATGTTCGCGGTCATGGAACAAGAGCCCGTGTCGGTGGTTGCGACGATCTTCAAATCGGACCGCGACCACGGTTTGCTGGCGCGGGCCGGCAGCGGCGTGACAGGCCCGGCCAGCCTCAAGGGGAAACATATCGGTGTCAGCTTCGGCACGTCGGCCCATTTTGTCTTGAACACCATGTTGAACCGCCAGTTGCTGGCCGCCACCGATGTCACCTTGCATGATCTGCCGGCCGACCAGTTTGGCCCCGCGCTGGAACAAGGGGACGTGGATGTGGTGTCCACTTGGGAACCGTATCTGGGCATCGTACAGAGCCAACTGGGCGGCCAAGGCGCCGTGTTTTATGCGGAAGATTTATATGAAATCCCGTACAACCTGGCTGGCAGCAAGGAATACGTGGTCAGCCACCCGGAAACACTGAAGAAAGTGCTGCGTGCCGTGATACAAGGCGCGGCCTGGTGCCGCGATGAGCCCGCCGCTGCGCAAACCATGGTGGCGGCCCTGATGAAACCGCAGGGCGACAAGTGGCGCACCCTATGGCCCACGTACCGTTTTGGCGTCAGCCTGGACCAGGGCTTATTGCTGGCGCTGGAAGATGAAACCCGCTGGGCGTTGGCCAACCGCCTGGCCAGTGGGCCGATGCCGAATTATCTGCATGCGATTGATTTCAAACCGCTGAAGGCGGTGGCCCCCGGCGCTGTCACCATCATCCACTAGCGGAGAGACTATGCGGCTGGCGACGCGGTTCAAACTGATGGGATTGCTGTCCGCCGTGATTGTCGCCATGACGGTGGCGATCTTGCTGAACAGCGCCGAGCGCGTGCGGCGGGAAGTGGAGCGCAACGAAGCGGCCAGTGAAATGGTGAACGCGATTACCGGACTGCGTTTCCTGACCATGGAATATGTGTTGCGGCACGAGGAGCGCACCCGCACCCAATGGCATATGCGCAGCGCCTCGCTGGCCAAGCTGCTCGACGAGGCATTGCAGGTGCGCTACCGGCGCGGTGCGACCGAAGTGGAACAATTGCGCAGCGCCTCACTGGCCACGCTGCTCGACGAGGCGTCACCGGCCGGGTACCGCAGCGATGCGGCGGTGGTGGCGGGCTTGCGCATCACGCTGGGCAGTGTCAAAAATCAGTTTGAACAGTTGTCGGCGCCCCGCTCGCTGGCGCGCGACGCCACCGAGCAGGCCATCGCGGAAAAATTCGAGGCCCACCTGTCCGGCCAGATCACCAGCCGCATGCAAGGCATGATTGCCGACGCCATGCGCTTGTTGGCCGACAGCCGCGCCGGCGTGCTGGCGGCGCAGCGGCAGGAACAGGCCATGATGCTGGGCTTGGGCGGGCTGGTCATGCTGGTGGTGGCGCTGGCGGCGTGGCTGGGTTATCGCGGCGTGGTGCAGGCGTTGCAGCGCTTGCGTGTAGGGACCCAGCGGGTCGGCGCCGGTGACCTGGCGTTCCGCGTCGCGATGCCCGAGCGCGACGAAATCGGCGAATTGGCGCAAGCGTTCGATAGCATGACGGCGCGCCTGATGGAAACCAGTGTGTCGCGCAATGAACTGGCGCTTGCCAATGCCGCGCTGCAGTCGGAAATCCGTGAACGCCAGCAAGCCGAGGCCCGCAACCTGGACCAGTTGGCACGGTTGTCCCTGTTGCACCAGATCACCCGCTCTATCGGAGACCGGCAAGATTTGCGCAGCATTTTTCAGGTCGTGCTACGCTGCCTCGAAGACCAGTTGCCGATCCACTTTGGCTGCGCGTGCCTGTACGACCGCGACAGCAATCATCTGATAGTCAGTTGCATTGGCATGCACAGCGCGGCCGCGCTGAGCCATCCGCTCAGCGAGCGGACCATGATCGAACTCGATGGGGCCGGCCTGACACGCTGCGTCCAAGGGGAATTCGTGTACGAAACCGATATTGCGCAAGCCGATACGCCTTTTGCCAAATTGCTGGCCGCCAACGGCCTGCGCTCGCTGGTGCTGGCGCCATTGCCGGTCGAGGGACGGGTGGCCGGCATTCTGGTGGCGGCGCGGCGCGCGCCCGAGGGGTTTTCCAGTGGCGAGTGTGATTTCCTGCAACAGTTGAGTGAACACGTGGCGCTGGCCGTGCACCAGGGCGAACTGTACGTGGCGTTGCAGCGGGCCTATGACGACATGCGCCAGGCCCAGCAAAAATTCCTGCAGCAGGAACGCTTGCGCGCGCTGGGGCAGATGGCCAGCGGCATCGCGCATGACATCAATAATGCGATTTCCCCGGTGGCGCTGTACACCGAATACCTGCTGGAATCGGAAACCGGGCTCAGTCCCCATGCGCGCCATTGCCTGGAAGTGGTGCGGCGCGCGGTGGATGACGTGGCCGCCACAGTGGCGCACATGCGTGAGTTTTACCGCGCGCGCGATGCGCAGTTGCCGCTATTGCCGGTGATGGCCGGTGACTTGCTGCGCCAGGTGGCGGACCTGACGCGCGCCAGCTGGCACGCCATGCCGCAGCAGCATGGCGCGACGATCCGCCTGACGGTGGACACAGTGCCGGATTTGCCGGCGTTCCTCGGTGTCGAAAGCGATATCCGCGAAGCCCTGACCAACCTGGTACTGAATGCGGTTGATGCGATGCCCGATGGCGGCCAGCTGACCCTGCGCACGCGCCTGCTGGAACTGGGCGGGCAGGAAGGGCAGGGCGAACGCCGCATTGCCATCGAAGTCAGTGATACCGGCGTCGGTATGGATGAGGCGACGCGGCGCCGTTGCCTGGAACCCTTCTTTACCACCAAGGGCGAACGCGGCACCGGCCTCGGGCTGGCCATGGTGTATGGCATGGTCGAGCGGCATGGCGGCCAACTTGATATTGTCACGGCGCCTGGCAAGGGCACCACGGTGCGGCTGGCCTTTGAGGTGCCGCCGGCGGTACCTTTACCCGGCCTGCTTCCGGCGCCCGGCGCGCGCGCCGGGCATTTGCGCATTCTCGTGGTCGATGATGACCCCCAATTGCTGTACTCCCTGCGCGTCATCCTGGAACGCGATGGGCACCGCGTGACGCCAGCCGATGGCGGCCAGGCCGGCATCGACCTGTTTTCCGCCGCGCACGACAGCGGCGAACCGTATGCGCTGGTGGTGACCGACCTCGGCATGCCGTATGTCGATGGGCGCAAGGTGGCGCAGGTGGTCAAGACGCTGTCGCCCGCCACTCCGGTGCTGCTGCTGACGGGCTGGGGGCAGCGCATGGTGGCGGAAAATGATATTCCAGTGCATGTGGACAAGGTCCTGGGCAAGCCGCCCCGACTTGAAGAGTTGCGCCTGGCGTTGGCGCAATGTTGCGGCGAGGAGGTTTGAATGACGATACGGATCCTGATCGTTGACGATGAGCCGGCGCAAATGCACGCGCTGTGCGATACGCTGGGCGCGCATGGCTATGAAACCACCGGCCTCGCTTCCAGCGAGGCGGCGTTGCAGGCGCTGCGGACCGATTCCTATCAGTTGCTGCTGGCGGACCTGATGCTGCCCGGTATGGATGGCATTGCACTGGTGCAGGCCGCGCGTGCGCTCGACCCGGACCTGGCGTGTGTGATCATGACCGGGGAGGGCTCGATTTCGTCGGCGGTGCAAGC
The DNA here is from genome assembly GCA_019751755.1 of Burkholderiaceae bacterium. Lineage (GTDB taxonomy): Bacteria > Pseudomonadota > Gammaproteobacteria > Burkholderiales > Burkholderiaceae_D > Rugamonas. The sequence continues at coordinate 45,110 of JAIENA010000276.1, forward strand.
CATGCAGGTGGGGGCGCTCGACTATATTTTGAAACCGTTCCGCGTGTCGGTGATTTTGCCGGTGTTGTCGCGCGCGCTGGAAACGCGGCGCCTGCGCATCCAGAATGCCTTGCTCGAAGCACGGCTGCGCGAACATGCGGTTCGACTGGTGCGCATGAATGACGACTTGCGCCTGGCCCAGCAACAGGCCGAGCGGGCCAACCAGGCCAAGTCCACCTTCCTGTCGCACCTGAGCCATGAACTGCGCACACCGTTGAACGCCATCCTCGGCTTTGCGCAAATCCTGGTGTCGGAAAAACTCATCACCACAGAGCCGCAAAAGCGCCAGTTTGCCGGCAATATCCTGACCGGCGCCCGGCACTTGCTGAAACTGTCCAATGAGGTGCTGGATCTGGCGAAAATCGAGTCGGGCCGGCTGCTGCTGGAGCACGATGCGGTGACGGTGGCGGACGTGCTGGAAGAATGCCGGGTGCTGGTCGATCCGCAAGCGCAATTGCGCGGCATCCTGCTGCGCAGCACCTGTCCCGAACACCTGTGCGTGCGTGCCGACCGCATGCGGCTCAAGCAGGTCGTGATCAATTTGCTGTCCAACGCCGTCAAGTACAACCGCGAGCATGGCGCCATCAACGTGCAATGCACGCCATCCGGCCAGGGTACGGTGCGCATCGCGGTGCAGGATACCGGCTGCGGCTTGTCGGCCGAACAGCAGGCCGCGCTGTATCAGCCCTTCAACCGGCTGGGGCAGGAGGGCGGCAAGCAGGATGGCAGCGGCCTGGGGCTGGTGGTCACCAAGCACCTGGTGGAAAAGATGGGGGGCGAGCTGGGCGTGGTCAGCACCATCGGGCTGGGCACGACATTCTGGCTGACCTTGCCGCAGGCGGCGCCGGTGGTGGTGCCCACGCTGGCGGTGTTGCCCACCGCGCAGGACGGCCATGTCGGCACGTCGGCGCCGGTTGCCGACACAAGCACGGTCGCCAGCGAGGCAACCCGGCCCGACCCCGCTATCACGCCCAACCCTTAGTGCAGTTTGCCGGGGGCGCCTAGCTGGGGGCGCTTAGCCGGGGGGGCCTAGCCGGGGGCGCCCAGCCTGGGGGGGCAGCGGGTGGTGCCGAGCCTGGCCTGCGGCTGCCGGGCCCGCGCCACCGGCGGCCGGGTGCGAT
>JAIENA010000180.1 GCA_019751755.1 Burkholderiaceae bacterium
CGATTGGCTTAAACCCCCATGGCGGCCCGGCGGGCCGCCATGGTTGGTCTTGCCGGTTAGCGCGGCACGGTGTAATTGACCGGCACAAAGGTATACCCCTTGCCTTGCGCGCGCAGGTGGCCGATGCCGGGGAATTGCAAGTGCGCCGCGCCGATCAGGTGGCCGTGCTTGGCGGCTTCGGCAAAGGCGGACTTGCGTTGCGCCAGCGCGGCTTTCGCGTCCGAATCGAACTGAATCGTCACGGACGGATCATCGAACTGCACCGATTGCACGTGCATCAAGTCGCCGATCAGCACCAGTTTTTGTCCACGGCTTTCCACCACATAGCTGGTGTGGCCCGGCGTGTGGCCGTGGCTGCCCACCGCCTTGATGCCCGGCACCAGGTCGGTGTCGCCTTCAAACGGCACCAGCTTGCCCGCGTCGCTGTACGGCAACAACGCATCGATCGGGCGCTGGAACGATCCCTTGCCGTCGGCCGGCGCTTTTTCCAGGTTCACTTTGCTCAGGTAATGGTCGGTGTCGTGCTTGTCAGCGCGCACCACCGCGTTCGGAAACACGGCCTTGCCCTCTTGTGTCAGGCCGCCGAAATGGTCCGAGTGCATGTGGGTGATATAGATTTCATCGACCTGCTCCGGCGCATAACCGGACGCTTTCAGACTGGCCAGCAATTTGCCCAGCGTCGGACCGAACAGCCCGGCGGCGCCCGTGTCAATCAAGACCAGCTTGCTGCCGGTATTGACGAGGTAGCCATTGACCGAGGTTTCCAGCGGGGTTTTCAGGAACGATTTTTCCAGTGCCTTCCGGGTTTTGGCCTCGGGCTGGTGCAAAATCTTATCTACCGGCAAATCAACGGTGCCATCATTGAGCGCTGTCACTTCGAAATCGCCCAACATCATCCGGTAATAACCGGGACCTTGTACTTTGGCCAGTGGCGCGGCGGCGGAAGCGGCGGTACACGCCAAGGCGGCGGCAATGGCAACACCGGTGTGGGTCAGGCTTTTGAACATCATGGGTCCCTCGGAATAACGTTATCGGAATTACTACCGGCCACTACGATAACTGAGAAACAGGAAACTTGCAGAAACACCACACTCGCGACACACTGCTTGCCCTAGCTTGGTGGCAACGATAGAATCCCGGGCGCATTTTTTTTGTTGGAGTAGACCATGCAAGACCTCGTAAAACCAGCCGACCTGCCCGGCGCCGGACAACGTCTGGCCCTGCGGGTATTGACCCTGTTCGGCTGGCGCTTGCTGTTCCGCCCCCTGCCCGGCCCGCACGGCATCTGCGTGATTTACCCGCACACGTCGAACTGGGATTTCATTATCGGCATGGTCGGCAAGTGGGCGCTGGGCTTGCATTTCCGCTGGCTGGCCAAGGATTCCCTGTTCAAGATTCCGCTGCTGGGACGCTGGTTTTCCGCAATGGGCGGCGATCCGGTCGACCGCAGTGCGAAAACCGGCATGATCCAGCGCCAGGCCGCGCGCATGCACGCGGCCGACTGGTACTGGGTCGGCATCACGCCGGAAGGCACGCGGGCTTACCGCCCGCACTGGAAAAGCGGCTTTTATCACCTGGCGCTGGAAGCCAAGGTACCGCTGTGCCTGGTCTATCTCGATTACCCGAATAAAATCCTCGCGGTGCGCGACCACGTGTTCCTGACCGGCGACCAGGAAACCGACCTGGCGGCGATCCGCGCCGGCTTTGCCGGCCATGAAGGCCTGCACCCGGAAGACGCGGCGCCGATCCAGTTCAGCGACAAGCGCGGTTAAGGGCTTACAGCCCCGCCAGCATCGCCACCCCGGCCGCCGCAACCCCGGCGCCAGCGGTCCGCACCAGGCCCGCCGAGGCCCAGGCGCCCAGACGGCGTCCAGCCAACAGCAACAGGCCACTGGCCGCGATAAAGCCGGCGCTGGCGACCAGCGGCAACTCCAGGCCATGGGCATTCCCATGCAGCATGGCAAAGCCCGTCAACAGCGCCATGGCGGCCGGCGTCGGCAGCCGCACGGTGGCCGCCATCACCAGCATGCCGCTGGCCACCACCGTGGCGGCGATGCCGGTTTCCAGTCCGGCCAACGCCAGCCCGGCCGCGCCCCCCAGCGCACCTAGCAGCATCGCAACCAGATACAGCGGCAGCAGGCGCGCCCCCTGAGGCTGGCGCGCGCTCCACACGCCCGTCGCGGCAATCGCCAGCAAATGGTCGAGACCGGTCAACGGATGCAGGAACCCGGCCACCAGCGCGGCGGGCACATTTTCCAGCGTGGCGTGGTGCGCGCCGGGATGCGCCAGCACCGGCGCGCTATACAGCGCCAGCGGCAGCAAGCACGCCAGTGCCGTGGTCAAAGCCGGCGCCACTGCGCCCGCGTGGGTGATCCGATTCGTCATGCCTGTCCCTCCAATGGTGTTGTCTGTGCTTGCGCCGCCAGGTCCAGCAGTCCCTGCCGGCAAATAAAATCAATCACGGCCGGCACCCCGTCACCGCTGCGCAAATTGGTAAACAGGAACGGCCGCTCACCGCGCATGCGCTTGGCGTCTTGCGCCATGATGTCGAGGTTGGCGCCGACATACGGCGCCAGGTCGGTTTTATTAATAATCAGCAAATCCGAGCGGGTGATGCCGGGCCCGCCCTTGCGCGGGATTTTTTCGCCGCCCGCCACGTCGATCACATAAATCGTCAAATCCGACAATTCCGGACTGAAGGTGGCGGCCAGGTTGTCGCCGCCGGATTCGACCAGGATCAGGTCCAGGTCGGGAAAATCGGCCTGCATGCGCGCAATCGCTTCCAGATTGATCGACGCGTCTTCGCGGATCGCCGTGTGCGGGCAGCCGCCGGTTTCCACGCCCATCAGGCGCTCGGCCGGCAAGGCGTTGGCGCGCAACAGGATTTCCATGTCCTCGCGGGTATAGATATCGTTGGTGATGACGGCCATGTCATAGCGCTCACGCATGCCTTTGCACAGCATTTCACACAGCGCGGTCTTGCCAGAGCCGACCGGCCCGCCGATGCCGACCCGCAGGGGATTTGATTGGGACATTGCTACTCCTTGTGTTAAGAACGGTACAAGCGGCTGTACTGGGTTTCATGCCGCATCGACAGCAGCGACAGCGCGGGGGCCCAGTTGCCCATGGCGTCATCGTCGACCTGCTGCGCATGGCGCGCCGCCGCTTCGATCTCGGGCCGCAGCGACAACAGCATGCGCTGCCCCGCCACCTGCCCCAGCGGCACGGATTTGACGCACACCAGCACCTGGTTTTCGGCCCACGCAAACAGCATGGCCAGCAACGCTTGCGGCGCCGGAATGCCGAGCGCCGCCACCGCGCAGGCATAGGCCACCGGCAAGGTGGTGTCGGACGGCGGCGGCAGCAACGCGGTCAGGGTGGCGTCGGCGATATCGAGTTCGGTCACCAGGCGCGACAGCGAATAGCCCATTTGCAGGCTCTCGGCGCGAAACTCCGCCGTATCGCGCGACGCCAGATAACGTTCACTCCATTGCGCCACCGCGACTGCATCGCGCCGGCTAAAGGCATCGATCAGGCGCCAGCACACGGGCGCCTCCCATTGCGCCACCACTTCCTGCAATTGCTGCGCGATCCAGGCGCGGGCGCTGGCGGCGTCCGTCACCTGGCGGGACTCCAGCGCCCCTTCCAGCCCTTGCGAATAGCTGTAGGCGCCCACCGGCAGCGATGGACTGGCCAGTTGCAGCAGGTGGAGCAGCGCGGCCGCCTGCATCAGACGGGATCCGACGGCCGGTGGATTTTTTGGCGGGCCGGGATCGGCGCCAGCGGGTGGCCATCCTGGTGGCCATGGTGGTGGCCGCCGCCATAGGCGCCGGCTTCCGGTTCGAACGGCACGCTGTCCTCGACCACCAGCGCGCCCAGCCCGCGCAGCATGTCGCGCAACACGGCGTCGGCGCGGATGCGCAGGAAACCCTCGCCCAGTTGCGCCTGCGTGTGGCGGTTCCCCAAGTGGAACGCGCAGCGCAGCAAATCGTGCGGGTCGGCGCAGGTGACGGTGTACACCGGCTCGCAGGCCGCCACCACCCGCACCACTTTCGTGCGGTCTTCGCCCGTCAATAAATCGCCATCGCGCAGCACGGTGCCGCGCACCGTGTACACAGCCGCTTCCTCGCCATTCGACAACTGCGCCCGCAGGCGGCATTTTTCGCGCAATTCATACGGCAACACCAGTTCCGCATACGCCGTGGCCGGCCCGGGAATCCGGCTATGTAAGGTCAATATCGATGCCATCGTGGCCACTCCTAAAACAGAAAATAACGCTGCGCCATCGGCAGCACCGCCACCGGTTCGCACACCAGCAAGCGGCCATCGGCGCGCACTTCATAGGTTTCCGGGTCGACTTCCATCACCGGCGTCAAACCGTTGTGCACCATGTCGCGCTTGCGCAGGGTGCGCATGTTTTTGACGGCCATCACGGGTTTATTGAGTTTTAGCCGCTCGGCCACGCCGGCGTCCATCGCCGCCTGCGACAGGAAAGTCACGGATTTTTTCAGTCCGCCGCCAAACGATCCGAACATCGGCCGGTAATGCACCGGCTGCGGGGTCGGAATCGACGCGTTCGGGTCGCCCATCTGGGCCGCCGCGATCATGCCGCCCTTGAGGATCATCGAGGGCTTGACGCCAAAGAAGGCCGGCTTCCACAGCACGATATCGGCCAGCTTGCCCACTTCCAGCGAACCGACCGCATGCGCCACGCCATGCGTCAGGGCGGGATTGATGGTGTACTTGGCGATGTAGCGTTTAATCCGGAAATTGTCATTGCGGCTGCTGTCTTCCGGCAGCGCGCCGCGCTGGACTTTCATCTTGTGCGCGGTCTGCCAGGTGCGCAGGATCACTTCACCGACGCGTCCCATGGCCTGCGAGTCGGACGACATCATGGAGATGGCGCCGATATCGTGCAGGATATCCTCGGCCGCGATGGTTTCGCGCCGGATGCGCGATTCCGCGAACGCCACGTCTTCGGCGATGGCGGCGTCGAGGTGGTGGCACACCATCAGCATGTCGAGGTGTTCGTCCAGCGTGTTGACGGTGTAGGGACGGGTCGGATTGGTCGACGACGGCAACACGTTGCCCTGCCCGACCGCCGCGATAATGTCCGGCGCATGGCCGCCGCCGGCCCCTTCGGTGTGAAAGGTGTGGATGGTGCGGTCCTTGAACGCGGCCAGCGTGTGTTCCAGGAAGCCCGCCTCATTGAGCGTATCACTGTGGATCGCCACCTGCACATCGTGACGGTCCGCCACCGACAGGCAATTGTCGATCGCGGCCGGGGTCGTGCCCCAGTCCTCATGCAGTTTCAGGCCGATCGCGCCGGCCGCGATCTGCTCTTCCAGCGGCAGCGGCGCGCTGGCGTTGCCCTTGCCGAGAAAACCCAGGTTCATCGGAAACGCGTCGGCCGCCGACAGCATGGCGTGGATGTGCCACGGGCCCGGGGTGCAGGTGGTGGCCGCTGTGCCGACCGCAGGACCCGTGCCGCCGCCAATCATCGTCGTCACGCCGCTCATCAAGGCTTCCTCGATCTGCTGCGGGCAAATGAAGTGAATATGCGTATCGATGCCGCCGGCGGTGACGATCAGCCCCTCGCCGGCAATGATTTCGGTGGCGGCGCCGATCACGATGGTGACGCCGGGCTGGATATCCGGGTTGCCGGCCTTGCCGATGGCGGCAATCCGGCCATCCTTCAAGCCGATATCGGCCTTGACGATACCCCAGTGGTCAATGATGACGGCATTGGTGATGACGGTGTCCATCACTTGCGCGTGCGGCCGCTGCGACTGGCCCATGCCGTCGCGGATCACCTTGCCGCCGCCAAATTTCACTTCTTCGCCATACAGCGCATAGTCTTTTTCGATTTCAATGAACAGTTCCGTGTCGGCCAGGCGGATGCGGTCGCCGACCGTCGGGCCATACATTTCCGCATACGCGGCGCGCGAGATGGTTGCCATTCATTCTTCCTGTGCGGACGGTTTGTCCAGTTTGCCGTTCACGGCGCCATTGAAGCCGTGTACCACCCGGTCGCCTCCCAGTTTGACCAGTTCGACCGTGCGCTGCTGGCCCGGTTCAAAGCGCACCGCGGTCCCGGCCGCGATATTGAGGCGCATGCCGTAGGCTTGCCAGCGCTCGAACGCCAGCGCGGGATTGACTTCAAAAAAGTGAAAGTGCGAACCCACCTGCACCGGCCGGTCGCCACGGTTGGCAACGGTGATGGTGACGGTTTCGCGGCCGGTGTTGAGGCTGATCGCGCCTTCTTCGAGCAGGGTTTCTCCAGGGATCATGGCATCCTCCTTCAAGGAATCGGGTGGTGCACGGTAACGAGCTTGCTGCCGTCCGGGAAGGTCGCTTCGACCTGGATATCCGGGATCATTTCCGGTACCCCTTCCATCACATCGGCGCGGCCCAGAATGCGGGTGCCTTCGTCCATCAGTTGCGCCACGCTCTTGCCGTCGCGCGCGCCTTCCATGATGGCCGCCGTGATCAGCGCCACCGCTTCCGGATGGTTCAGTTTCAAACCGCGCGCGCGGCGCCGTTCCGCCACCAGGGCGGCGGTAAAAATGAGCAGCTTGTCTTTTTCTCGGGGGGTCAAATCCATGGTGTCTCCTCAGGTGCGCCAACTGCGTGGCGTATGTGCGGCGCGGCCCAGCAGCGCGGGCCGCACCAGGTGCAGTGCCGCCAGCATCAATTCACGGGCCGCTTCGCTGTCGTGGCCCAGGTGGCGGATCGCCAGCACGTGCTTGCCGGCCAGCGTCGCGCCCCAGTGGCCGCCTTGGCCGGCCGGTCCGGTGTCGCCCAAGGCGCGCAGCGCCGCCAGCAAGTCGGCCGAAAACGTGTTGCCCACCGCCAGCAAGGTGGCGCACACCGTGTAACCGGCCAGTCCCAGCGGGCTGGCCAGCGTATGCGGCGTCAGCACGCCCTGCTCCCACCACAGCAGCTTGCCGCCGCGCCGGATGCGCGTGACTTGCCGGATGCGGCCGGTGTTGAACGATTCGCCGGCGGCGCGCCGCCCCAGGCACAGGATTTCGCAGCCGATGTAGGCGGCGTCGGCGGCCAGTTGCACGTCGTGCTCCAGTTCCACCCGCGCATCGTCAAAAAAAATACTTTCCTGCGGCAGCCACTCGATGGCCGCGCCCTGCCGCGCCTCCAGCGTCACCTGCTGGCCGGAGGTCTTGCCATTGGCGCGGTACCACTTGGCCGCACCGGGCGTGGTCAACACCACTTGCGCGCCGTCGCCGGCCACCGCCTCCAGCGCCAGCCGGTCGCCGCCCACCACGCCGCCCGGCGGGTGGATCACGATCGCATGGCACACGTCAAATCCTTCCGGATACAGTGCTTTCTGCACCCGCAGCGGACCGCTGTGGCGGCGCCCGGTCAGGCGCGTGGCGGCGCCGTCGCGGCTAAACGCCAGCGACAAGTGCGCGTGCCACGCCGGATGGCCGGCCTGGTCTGACGGTAAGGAAGGATTGCTGCTGTCCGGCATAGTGTTCCTGGGTTGCTTGCTACTGGTTCAGCAAAAGTCGTGCCAGCCCCTGGGCGAGATCCTCACCACATGATGCACCAAATCAGCACAGTCATCGGAAACCTCGCACCACCGTGGTGCGTGCGCCCCGTTTCATCCTCGGCGCGTATAGTCCGCAGGCATGACTGCCTACCTCTGGTTTATGCTGATCGGTTGCCTGATGCTGGCGCGGGGACTGGCGGCCACCACGCTGGCGCGGCTGCCGGTGACCTCGGCCATCGTCTATCTCGGCGTCGGCCTGCTGCTGGGCCCCGCCGTGCTGGGGGTGTTTATCGTCAACCCGCTGGCGCAGGCGCCGTTGCTGGAAATCCTGGCGGAACTGGCGGTGCTCATTTCGCTGTTTTCCGCCGGCGTCAAAATGCCGGTGCCCTTCACGTGGACGCGCTGGCAAGCATCGCTGCGGCTGGCCTGGGTCTCGATGACGGTGTCGGTGGCGCTGGTGGCGCTGTTCGCATGGAGCGTGCTGCAGCTACCGGTCGGCGCGGCCATCCTGCTGGGCGCGATCCTGGCGCCGACCGACCCGGTGCTGGCCACCGATGTGCAAGTACGCCATGCGGGCGACCGCGATCAACTGCGCTTTGCCCTGACCTGCGAAGCGGGCCTGAATGACGGCAGCGCTTTCCCGCTGGTGATGCTGGGACTGGGCCTATTGGGCCTGCATGAACTGGGCCAGTTCGGCTGGCGCTGGGCCGTCATCGATGTGCTGTACGCCACCGGCACGGCGATCGTCATCGGGATTGCCGCTGGCGCCCTGCTGGCGCGGGTTGGCTGGATGTTGCGCGGCACCGATCCGCGCCACGAGGTGCTCGATGATTTCGTCGGGCTGGGGCTGATTGCCGTGGTGTACGGCGTCAGCGTCTGGCTGCACGCGTGGGGTTTTCTGGCGGTGTTTTTTGCCGGCGTCGCGCTGCGGCAAACCGAACTGACCTTGGCCGGCATGCCGCGCGACCGGCACGGCTTGATGAACGCGGCGCCGGCCACAGCGGGCGCGCCGGCCGCGCACGTTGCCGAAGCCCCGCTGACAGTCAGCGGGGAATCGCTGATGTTCAAGGAACACCTGGAACGCCTGTCCGAGTTGTTGCTGGTATTACTGCTGGGCGCCGCGATTTCGCTGTACACCTGGGACTGGCGCACCTGGAGCACGGCGCTGTTCCTGTTTTGCGTGGCGCGCCCCGCCAGCGTGTATCTCGGGCTGGCCGGGGCCGGCGTGCGGGGCCGCGTCAAAGGCATCGCCGCGTGGTTTGGCGTGCGCGGCATCGGTTCTGTGTATTACCTGATGTTTGCCGTCAACCACGGCATCCCCGCCGTGCTGGCCAGCACCCTGATCGACATCACCTTGGTCACCATCATGCTGTCGATCCTGGTGCACGGCACCAGCGTCAAGCCGCTGTTTGATCGGTTCTGGCCGGAGCGCTGAGCGCCGCCGGCCATGGCCGCCGTTACTCGTCCTTCGGATACGGACTCTTGCCGCCGTCGGCAATAAACGCATCGATGCGCGCCTGCAATACCGGCAGCGGCACCGACCCCAGATGCAAGACCGTATCGTGGAAGTTGCGGATATCGAACTTCGCGCCCAGTGCCTTCTCGGCGCGCTGACGCGCTTCGATGATCGCCATCTCGCCCAGGTAATACGACAATGCCTGGCCCGGCCACGAAATGTAGCGGTCCACCTCGGTTTCCACTTCGTGGTTCGACAAGGCCGTGTTGTCACGCAGGTAGGCTTGCGCCTGCTCGCGGGTCCAGCCCTTGGCGTGCACGCCGGTATCGACCACCAGGCGCGACGCGCGCCAGGCCTGGTAGCTCAGCATGCCGAACACTTCATACGGCGTTTCATACATGCCCATTTCCACACCCAGCCGCTCCGAGTACAGTGCCCAGCCTTCGCCAAAGGCGGAAATATAGGCTTTGCGGAATTCCGGGCGGCCCTTGATTTCCAGCGCGATCGGCATCTGGAACGCATGGCCCGGCGCCGATTCATGCAGCGTCAAAGCGGGCAGGCTGTACAGCGCGCGCGAGGGCAAATTGTAGGTGTTGACCAGATACACGCCGGGCCCGCCGCGGCCCGAGGTGTAATACGGCGCCTGTTCCGGCGGCACCGGAATGATGGCGAAGCGCTTGCGCGGCAGGTAACCGAAATAATCGCCAACCTTGGCGTCGAAGCGCTTGGCAATGTGGGACGCGCGCATCAGCAGCTCTTCCGGCGTCTTGGCGTAGAACTGCGGGTCGGTGCGCAGGAAATGCAGGAAGGCCGGCAAGTCGCCGTCGAATTTCACTTGCTTCATGACCTCCAGCATTTCCGCCCGCAGCTTGGCCATTTCCTTCAGACCGATCTGGTGGATCTCATCGGCCGACAAGGTGGTGGTGGTGAATTCCGTGATCTTCGACTGGTAATAGGCCTTGCCGTCCGGCAGGCTGGTGGCGGCCAGCGCTTGATTGGCGCCCGGGATATATTCATCGCGCATAAAGGCCAGCAATTGCGCATGGGCCGGCACCACGGCCTCGCGGATGGCTTTCAATGCCGCCGCGCGCAACTGCTCCTGCTCGGCCGCAGGCACCGACGCCGGCATCTCGCGGAACGGTTTATAGAACACCAGCTTGGTCAAATCCTTCTCGTCCGTCACCGCCAGCAGCGAACTTTCACGGCCCAGCAGCGTGACTTTCGGCGGCGTGAAGCCGCGCTTCAGGCCCGCGCGCATGTTGACGATCTGTTCGCCAAAGTAGCGCGGCACGTCATTGAGTTGCGCCACATAGGCGCGGTATTCCGGCAAGGTGCGCAAGGTCTTGCGCGCCTCGCCCGCCATATTGGACCAGAACGACGAATCGGCGTTCAGCGGCTTTTCATATTCACGGAAGCGCTGGTTGTCGATCAGTGCGGCGATCTGTGCGCGGTACACCAGGTAATTGATGCGCTCGCCGTCCGACAGGCTGGCTGGCGCCACGCCATCGAGCTTTTTCATGACGTCTTGCCAGGTCGCCAGGCGCGCCTGCTGCGTGGCGGCGTCGACTTTCGGCAGCGCCGCGCTGACCGCGTTGACGTCGTCCTCGTCATCTTCCATCTTTTGCCGCTGGCGCCACTGCCATTCCTGGGTATGGATGGCCTTGAATTTCGCGTCGGCCGCGCGGGTGGCGGCCGAGACCTTGAGCGCCGGTGCGGCGGCCGTGTTGGCCGTCGCCGCGCGGGCGTTGACAGGGGCGGCACAGGTTGCCGCGCACAATAATGCGGCCGCGATCGCGGCGCCGGTTTTCTTCATGGGGATATCCTATTCCAGGTGAAGTTGCATTGCGCGCGGTTGGCGCAGCAGCGAGGTGAAGTCGGCCACGGTCAGCGGACGACTGTACAAATACCCCTGCATCGCATCGCAGCCGTGCGACGCAAGGAAACGGGCCTGCTCCGGCGTTTCCACGCCTTCCGCCACCACCCGCATGTTCAGGTTGTGCGCCAGCGAAATCACCGATAAGGCAATCGCGGCGTCACTGGCCGCATGGGCCACATCATCAACAAATGATTTATCAATTTTCAGCACATCGATGGGGAAGCGCTTCAGGTACGCCAGCGATGAATAGCCGGTACCGAAATCATCGAGTGAAATGCCGACCCCGATGGTTTTCAGGCGCCGCAGCGCATCGACCGACTTGTCCGGGTCGCCCATCACCGAACCTTCGGTGATTTCAATCCCGAGACAGGACGGCGCCACGCCATGGCGCAGCAGGGTTTCCTCCACCAGCGGCACCGTGTCGGCATGGGCAAACTGGCTGGCCGACAGGTTGACCGCCACCCGCACCGCGCCCAGCCCCTGGTCTTGCCAGGCGCGGATCTGCTGGCAGACGGTGTCGAGCACCCAGACGCCGATCGCATTGATCAAGCCGTATTCTTCGGCCACCGGAATGAAGCGCCCCGGCGGCACCTGGCCCAGCACCACGTTATGCCAGCGCAGCAGCGCTTCGGCGCCGGTCAGTTGACCGGTGCGCAGGCACACCTGCGGCTGGTAATGAACGGAAAATTCGCCGCGCCCGACCGCGCCGCGCAACTGGCTTTGCAGCGCCAGCCGTTGGCGGGTATCGGCGTCCATGCTTTCCGTGAAAAACGCATAGCTGTCGCGGCCCAGTTCCTTGGCGCGGAACAGCGCCATTTCCGCATGCTGCACCAGTGCATCGAGCGTCGCGCCATCGGCCGGCGCGGTGGCGATGCCAATACTGGTGGTCAGCGCCACCGTGTGGCCTTCGATCGGGAAATCGCGCCGCAGCCCGTTCAGGATGGTCTCGGCAATGGCGGTCGTGACACTGCACTGCTGGTCGTCGGCCACCATGATCAGGAATTCATCGCCGCCATGGCGCGACACCATGTCGCCTTCGCGCACACAGGTGCGCAGAAAGCGCGCCACGGTCCTCAGGGCTTCGTCGCCGATGGCAGCACCGTAGGAATCATTGACGCCCTTGAAGCGATCCAGGTCGAGGCACAGCACGGCCACGCAGCGCTCCGGGCCGCAAGCGGCCAGCAATTCATCGAACCGGCTGCGCGCCTGGGTGCGGTTCGGCAAGCCCGTCAGCGCATCGTGGTACGACAAGAAGTCGATCAGGTGCTGTTCCGCCTTGCGCTCGGTCATGTCGATGAAGGCGACAATGAAATTGTCGACCGCGCCACCGGCCGCGCGCACCGTCGATATGCTCAGCAGGCCGGTATACAGGCCACCGTCCTTGCGGTGGCCCGTCATTTCTCCGGTCCAGTGGCCGTTGGCGTCAATCGCCTGCATCATGCCGCCATACGCCATGCCGGGCTGCGCGGTACGCAGCATGCTGACGGAGCGGCCCGTGACTTCATCGGCGGTATAACCGGTAATGCGGGTGAAAGCCGGGTTCACCGCCATCATCAGGCCATCGGCGTCGGTGATGACGATGGCGTCGCGGGTGGCGGCGAACACCTGGCCGGCCAGTCGCAGCGCATCTTCGTTGGCGCGGCGGCGCCGCACTTCCGCTTCCAGCGATATGGCCACCGCCGCCAGTTCCGCCGTGCGCTGCATCACGCGCTGTTCCAGGTTGGCCCGTTCGGTGGCCAGTGCCTGCTGCGCGCGCCGCAGGCGGACCTGGGCGTCGGTGCGGGCCAGGATTTCCTCGGCCTGGAACGGCTTGGCGATAAAATCCACGCCGCCCAGCGCAAAACCGCGCAATTTATCGTCGGTATCGTGCTGGGCCGACAGGAAAATCACCGGCACGTCCTCTAATCCCGGCATGGCTTTCAGGCGCCGGCACACTTCATAGCCATCCATGCCGGGCATGCGCACATCGAGCAGGATCAGCTCCGGCGGACGCGATTGCGCGGTCCACAGCGCCAGCTCGCCATTGGGCGCCTGGCGCACGTAATAACCGGCGCCCGTCAGCAAATCACTCAACAGCTTGAGCGACGCCGCCGTGTCTTCGACAATCAGCACCTCGCCCCTGCTGGCACTACCGGTCAAGGTGTCCACCGACCCCACTGTTTTTGTTTCCGTTACCTGATCCTGCCGCATTGCTTCCTCTCGCCGCACCCGTCCCGTAAAGTCTTTGCAACGCTACCACATATTCAGCGCCGCCCCAAGCAGACGAAGTCATCAGGCCGGCTGCTGCCGGTCGATCCCCGATGCGGCGGGCAAGGTGCAGCACTGCGGCGCCATACTTATGCCAGCTCGGAGGTCAGCTGGCCACGCCCCGGCAGCATCGGCGCCGCGCTGTGCGGCGCCGATGCCCACTCGGCCCGGGGTGCCAGGCGAAATACGCTGACCGCCTGCTCCAGTTCGCGGGCCTGGTCCTGCAGCGCTTCAGCCGCGGCCGCCGCCTGCTCCACCAGCGCCGCGTTTTGCTGGGTGACCGTATCCATTTCCGACACCGCCTGGTTAATCTGTTCCAGCCCCCGGCTTTGCTCTTCGCTGGCGCTGAGGATTTCCGACATGATGCGATTGACCCGGTCGACGCTGCCGACCACGTCCTCCATGGTGGCGCCGGCCTCGTTGACCAGGCGGCAGCCTTCGCCGACCTGCGCCACGGAATCACCGATCAAGACCTTGATTTCACGCGCGGCGCTGGCCGAACGCTGGGCCAGGTTGCGCACCTCGGACGCCACCACGGCAAAGCCGCGGCCCTGTTCGCCGGCGCGGGCCGCTTCCACGGCCGCGTTCAGCGCCAGGATATTGGTCTGAAAAGCGATCCCGTCAATGACACCAATGATGTCGGCAATCTTGCTCGACGACGCGCTGATGGCGCCCATGGTGGCCACCACTTGCGCCACCACCTGGCCGCCACGGGCCGCCACCGCCGACGCTTCGCTGGCCAGGCGGTCGGCCTGGCGCGCGCTTTCCGTGTTGTTTTGCACCGCGCTGTTCAATTGTTCCATCGAACTGGCGGTCTGCTGCAGGCTCGAGGCCTGGCTTTCGGTGCGGGCCGACAAGTCGCTGTTGCCGGACGCGATTTCGCCCGACGCCATGGTAATGGTCTCGGTACCGCTGCGCACCTTGGCGACGATGCCGGCCAGGCTGCGGCTCATGCGCTCGAGCGCCCGCGACAGCTGGCCCATCTCGTCATTGGCGCGCACGTCGATCGATTGCGACAAGTCGCCCTCGGCCACCGCTTCGGCCACGCCGATGGCTTGCTGCAGCGGTTGCAGGATGGAGCGCAACAGCCACCAGCCCATGACGACGCCGACCACCACGCCGACCAGCACCGAAGCCATCGCCATCAGGCGGAACACGGTATAACGCGCCTGCGACGCGTCATACTCCTGGCGGCCCACGTCCAGCTGCAGTTGCACCAGCTTTTCCATGGTCTCCAGCGCCGGCGCCACGGTGGGATCGAGCGCCGTGTGCAGCAGCGCGGCCGAACGCTCCTTGTCACTGGCCGCCAGTGCCGCCATCAGCGGCTGCACGCCCTTGTTTTGCATCGCCAGCACAGCCGCGTCAAAGGCCTCGGCCAGTTGTTTCTCATCCGGCGTCAGGTAGGTCTGCAGGTAGGCGTCCCAGATGCGCTGGGCTTCGGCGCGACGGGTCTGCACGCCGCTCAACAGTTGCTGCACGGCGGGACCGGGTTCCATGTCCACCGCGATGCCCAGATCAAGCTGGTTGCGCTGCAGCGCGCCGCTGATCTTGTGCAGCATGCCCATCGCCACCAGGCGGTCGTCATACACCGTCTGCAGCGCCGTATTGGTTTGTGACAGGCTGTTCAGGCCGCCCAGGCCGATGGCCGTCAGCAGCAGGGACAAGAAGGCCATGGCGGCTATCAGCCGGGTTTTGATCGTCAGGTTGTTCATTGTGGTTCCTAATGGTGGACGGCGGATGCCAGTGCGCGCAGCAAGTCGCCCGCTTCAAACGGCTTGCGCAGGTACGCCAGGCAACCCAATTGCTGGGCGGCGGCTTCGACGTGGTCTTCCGCATGACTGGTCACGAACACGATGGGCGGGGCATGGCCCGCGCTCACCAGCATTTGCTGCAATTCGATACCGGACAGGCCACCCAGGTCGATATCGAGGATCAGGCAAGCCACGTCGGCAGGCTCGGCGCGCTGCAAATAGCCTTCGGCGGACGAATACAGTTGCGCGGCATACCCCGACGCCCGCAACAGCCGGCCCAGCGCCTTGCGCATGGCCTGGTCGTTTTCCACGACGGCGACGATGAGTTGGGCTGGTTTCATGACGTCATCCGAACAGGCGCGCTGCGCCGATAGGGTGACTGTAGAGAGGATCAGGACACTTGTAACGTGTCCTTTAGTACAAGTGATTTTTTAATACAGGCTATTCCGGCACCGCGCTGGGGCTGGCGATGCCGAGGCGGTTCGCCATTTGCACCAGTTCGGCCAGCGAACCGGCGCCGAGTTTTTCCATCAGGCTATGGCGGTGCGCCTTGACGGTGCGCTCGGTGTTGCCCAGTTCGTAGGCAATCTGCTTGTTCAGCATGCCCTGCACCACCAGCGCAAACACTTCGCGTTCGCGCGCGGTCAGGGTGGCGGCGCGCTTGCGCAAGTCCAGCAAGGCGCTGTTTTGCAGCGCGGCCGCTTCATAGCGCTGCATGGCGCGCCCGATCGCATCGAGCAGCGCCTCCTTGCCGATCGGCTTGGGCAGGAAATCTTCCGCACCGGCCTTGATGGCCCGCACGCTCATGGCGATGTCGCCACTGCCGGTCAGGAAAACAATCGGCAGGATGCTGCCCTTGGCGCGCAAATGGTCTTGCAACTGCAGGCCGGACAGGCCCGGCATATCGACGTCGAGCAGGATGCAGCCGGCTTCGGTCCCGCTTTCGGCGCGCACGAAGGCGTCGCCCGATTCATAGCTGGTCACCGCGTAGCCGCACGCGCCCAGCAAGCGTCCCAGCGCCGTGCGCAGCGCGTCGTCGTCATCGATGATATGGATTCTCATGGGCGCTCCATCACAGCATCAGGCAACAACGCCGACAACAGCGCGGGCAGCGCGAAACCAACCGCGGCGCCGCCACCGGCGTGGTTGCCAGCCCAGATACTGCCGCCGTGCGCCTGTACGATGGCGGCCGCGATCGACAAGCCCAGTCCCATGCCATGCGGCTTGGTGGTGAAAAACGATTCAAACACGCGTTCATGCCCTCCCGGAAAACCACACCCCTGGTCAGACACCAGGACCTCCACCGTCTGGTCGGTGCGGTGCCGCGTCGACAGGCTCACCGCGCGCACGCCATCGGCCACCGGTGCCATCGCGTCAAACGCATTCAAAACCAGATTGATCAACACTTGCTGCAACTGGATCGGATCGGCCGCCACCGGCAGCGCCATCGGCGCCAGTTGCATCACCAGCACGATGCGGCGCATGCGCGCCTCGCCCGACAACAGCGCGCACACCTGGCGCACCGCCTCGTTGAGGTCCAGCTGTTGCACCACCGGATCGGATTTTTTCAGCAATTCGCGCATGCGCTGGATCAAGTCACTGGCGCGACGGTCATCGCGCCGGATATCGGCCAGGATTTCCTGCACCTCACCCAGCAGCGGCGGGTCCATTTTCAGGAACAGTTCCGCCGCTTCGGCGTTGCTCATGATGGCGGCCAGCGGCTGGTTGAGTTCATGCATCAGCGCCGCGCAATACACGGTGGCGCTGGCGTTGCGGTTCAAGTGGGCGATTTCCGCCAGGCGCTGGCGCGATTCCTTTTGCAGGCGCTCGTTGTGCGCCGCCAGTTGCTGCTGCAGGCGGCGGATTTTCAAGTGCGACTGCACGCGCGCATTGACTTCCTCAAACTGGAACGGCTTTGAAATGAAGTCCACACCGCCGACCTCGAAGCCACGCAGCTTGTCGTCGGTGTCGCTGTGGGCCGACAGGAAAATCACCGGCACTTCATCGAGCCCCGGCATGCGCTTCAGGCGGCTGCACACTTCATAGCCGTCAATGCCCGGCATGCGCACGTCGAGCAGCACCAGTTCCGGCGCCTGCGCTTGCGCGCTCCATAACGCCAGTTCGCCATTGGGCGCTTCCCGCACCCGGTAACCGGCATCGGTCAGCAGCCGTGACAGCAATTGCAGCGATGCCGGCGTGTCTTCCACCACCAGGATATCGCCGCGCACGGGTTCCGCGTGGGCGCCTTGCGCCACGGCCCGCGACTCCCCTGCCTGCGCCATCTGATCCATCAATTCCCCTCAACAATGCGGGTCAGTATAGGGTATGCAAGCCTGGCTGCGCCATGGAGTCGTTGCACAGTGACAACATTAATCGGCTGTCATGGATGCGCAGCGTCGGGCTGGCGCAGCACCGCCACCCGGTTCAATGGTCCGGATCACCTTGCACGGGTTGCCCGCCGCCAGGCTGTTGGGCGGGATATCGCGGTTGACCACGCTGCCGGCGCCGATGGTGCAATTGTCGCCAATCGTGACGCCGCCCATCACCGTGACATTGGCGCCGATCCACACGCTGTTGCCGATCGTGATCGGCCGCTCGACAAACTCGCCCGCGTTGCGCGCCACCGGGTCGAGCGGATGGCCGGCGGCGGAAATCACCGTATTCGGGCCGATCATGACATGGTCGCCCAGCGTCACGGGGGCGCAATCGAGGATCACCACGTTATGGTTGGCGAAACAGTGGCGGCCAATCGAAATATTGGTGCCGACGTCGCAATAAAACGGCGCCTCAAAATGTGCATCGGTGGGCTTGCCCAGCAATTGTTCCAGGATGCGCGCGCGCTCATCGAGGTCGTCGGCGCGGTTGAACGCCGCGCACAATTGCTTGACCCGGCGGCGCTGCTGGAAATTCGGCCAGGCGGCCGGGCCTAGCGCCGGTGGACTGTGTTGCATGGTGTTCCCCTTCAAATATATTCCGCGTAATCGCCTTCCCGGCCCTTGTGCAGGCTGGCCGCCGCCATCGCGGTGGACAGGAAGATCGGGCCGGCCAGTTGCGCCGTCAAGTCGCTTTGCCGGAGGCGGTCCAGCACCGGCCCCTTGACTTCGGCCAGGTGCAGCGCGACGCCGCGCCGTTTCAGGCCCGCATTCCATTCGCCCAGCGCGAACAGCGCCGAGGTGTCGATCGAACTGACGGCCGTCATCACCAGCACCAGGTGGCGCGCGCTCGGGTGCGCGCTGACTTCCTCGTCGATGCGTTCGCCGACCGCTTCCACATTGCCGAAGAACAGGTTGGCGTCGATCCGCAACAGCAACACGTCCGGCTGGGTTTGTGCCGGATAGCGTTCAATATTGCGGTAGTGTTCAGTGCCGACGATACGGCCCAGCACCGCGATATGGGGCCGGCTGGCGCGCCAGATCAGGGTCCCCATCGACAGCAGCACGCCCACCACCACGCCCGCTTCGACGCCCAGCGCCAGCACGCCGCCGCAGGTGACCAGCCAGGCCGCCGCATCGCCACGGTCGTAGCGCCACGCGGTTCTCAGGGTATCGAGTTCCAACATGCCCAGCACGGCGACGATAATGGTGGCGGCCAGCACCGGCAACGGCAGCAGCGCCAGCCAGCCGGTCGGCGCCATCAGCGCGCATGCCAGCAGCACGGCCGAGATGATGGACGCCAGCGGCGTTTGCGCGCCAGCCGCGAAATTGACGGCGGAACGCGACAGGCTACCCGTGACGGGGAAGCCGCCGGACGCCATGGCGGCCACATTGGCCGCGCCCAGACCGATCAATTCATGGTTGCTGACCAGTTTTTGATTGCGCTTTTGCGCCAGCGCCTGCGCTGCCGACATGCTCATTAAAAACACGACAAAGCCGATCAGCAGGCCCGGCTGCAACAGCGCGCGCCAGTGCCCCTGCGACAACGCCATGTTCAATTGCGGCAAGCCGGCCGGCACTTCGCCCGACATCGCCACGCCTTGCGCCTGCAGCCCCAGCGACGTCGCGATGGCCAGTCCGCCCAGCACCACCGCCATCGGCGCCAGCTTGGCGGCAATGCCGGCCGCGTTGGGCGGCAGGCCACAACGCTTCAGCAACACTTCAAGGTAATGTTTGGCCAGCAGCAGCGCGGCAATGGCGCCCAGCCCCAGCGCGGCGCTGGGGGCATGCCAGTGCGGGAATGACGCGCCCAGCAGCGGCTTGACCTGGCCGGCGGCAATCGCCAGCGCACAGCCGACGGTAAAGCCGCTCATCACCGGGCGCGAAAAGAAATTCGCCAGAAAGCCGAGCCGCAACAGGCCGCAGGCCAGCAGCACCAGGCCACAGACCAGCGCCAATTGCGCCGCCAGCACCGCGTACAGGCCGGAACCGGGCGTGGCCAGGGGCGCCAGCACGGCGCCCGTCATCAGCGACACGATCGCCATCGGTCCCACCGATTGCGTCATCGACGAACCAAACAGCGCATACACGATGGGCGGCAAGATGCTGGCATAAATGCCGGCCACCGGCGGCAATCCCGCCACCAGCGCATAGGCCATGCCTTGCGGGATTAACATCATGGCCACGACGATGCCGGCGCCGAGATCGCCAGCCAGCATTGCGCGCCGATAGTGCTTCAGCCAGTGCAGCATAGGAAATGTCCAAGCTTGAAAGCCGAAGCCTACCATGCCGGGCGGCAAGGCTACAATGCACGCGGCGCGCCCGCCCGGGGGCGGCAAGGCGGCATCAGGACGGGCCTTGGGACCGGTCCTGAGCCAGCAACGTGGCGCGCACGGCCTCCAGCACTTCATGCGACTGGGCCGGGTCGGCGAACAGGCGGGCCACCACTACGGCGCCCACCATGGCCGCGTAATCGGCAATGGCTTGCCGGCGTTGTTCTTGCGCATCGGCGCCCGGCTCCAGCGGCGCCAGGATCGCCAATTGCTGGCGCACGCCCTGCGCCAGCGCATCGCGCGCGGCCGGGCCGCAGCGCGCCACATCGGCGCCCAGCGCCGTCACCGCGCAACCGGCGCCGGGCTGATCGCAATGGCGCGGCGTCAGGTAACTGTCGATGATGGCGCCGCGGCCCTGCTGCGGGGCGGCGGCCACGCGCTGCTGCCAGCGTTGCACCGACTGGTCCAGCGCCTTGGCGCAGGCTTCGGCCAATAAATCCTCTTTCGAGCCGAAATGGCCATAAAAGCCGCCATGCGTCAGCCCGGCGCCTTTCATCAAGTCCGCCACGCCGATGCCGTCATAACCCCGTTCGCGGAACAAGGTGGCCGCTGTTTCAACAATGCGCTCGCGGTTCAGCGCCGCCTGTTCCCGGCTGACTTTCATGGCTGTTCTCCTGTCGCTGCCTGATTTTTTCCCTCTCGATTATACATGACAGCCATAATATATATGACCTTGAACACGGCAGAAACGTAGCTTAGTCGCCGTCCTCGGCCAGCGCCGGGCAGCGCAGCGGCGCGTCGCGCAGCGCACGGCAGCCACCCAGCAGCGCGAGGCCCAGCGCCGCCGCCGCCGCGCCAAAGGCCAGCACGCTGGCCAGCGGCGCCAGCAGCTTGCCCAGCAGGCCGATGCCCAGCGTGCCGAGCGTGTCGCCGGCCGCATCCTGCGCCGACCACAGGCCGTTGACGCGGCCCAGGTAAGAGTCCGGGGTATGGCCCTGCACCAGCGCGTATTGCAGCAGCGACGCCACCGACACCAGGTAGCCAAACACGGCCAGCAACGCCAGCGCCACCGGAAAGCTGCGATTGACGCCCAGCAGCATCAGGCAGCCGAACGCCGCCAGCGCGCACAGTTGCATGACCAGGCCGGGACGCCGCACGCCGCCGGTCCAGCCGCTCAGCAAAGCGCCGACGGTGGCGCCCAGCGGCACGGCGGAATACATCAGGCCGGTTTCAAACGCCGCACCGCCGAAGGACGACGCGGCCAGTGACGGAAACAGCACCCGCACCGCCGTGCCGAGGGTGACGATGACGCTGGCCAGCGCGGTGAACGCCACCACTTGATTGGTCAACAGAAAGCGCACGCCGCCGGCCAGCGCCTGCAGCGGGTTGTCATCGTCGGTGCGCTGCGGGCGCATCGCCGGCAGGCGTAGCAACGGCAGCAAGGTCAGGCCGGTGCCGATCGCCGCCGCCATATACGCCCAGCCGACGCCGGCGCCGGCAATCACGATGCCGCCGATGGCGGGCGACAGCACGGTGGCGAGGCGCACCGTCACCATGCTGATGGCGCGCGCCTGCAGCACGTTGTCGCGCCCCACGATGGCCGGCATGCAGGCCAGCAGCGCCGTGACGCCCAGCGCGCCAAAAAAGCCGTCCCAGGCCGACAGCAGGTAGACCGCCCACAGCGACGGCGCCGGCAGCCAGGCATTGGCCGCCAGCGCGGCGAACCCCAGGCCGCACACCAGGCGCGCCGACAGAATCAGCGTGCGGCGGTCATGCCGGTCCGCCAGCACGCCGCCCAGCAGCATGCCGGCCAGCATGCCGGCGCCCTCCAGCGCCATCGCCAACCCCACTTGCAGCGGGTCGCCGGTCAGCATGTGGATTTGCATCGGCACCGCCACCGACAGCATGCCGAGTCCCAGCAGGGAAATGGTACGGGCGATAAACACACTGCGGAAATCGCGGTTACGGCGCAACAGGCCGAAGTCAGTCAGTAATTTTTTCAAGACAATTCCTTAGTTCGTGGGCCAACAAGGGGCCCAAAATTTCGAGTGAGGACGGCGACAGGATGGTGTCGTGCGCGCAGTGCGCCAGCCAGTGCATGCGCACCTGCTCCGCCCGGCCCTGCCACGCCGTGTGCGGGTCGATATAGGCCGGCAGCGACTGGCCGGCGACGAACAAGGTCACCTTGCCGCCATAGCGCGGCGTGCGCGCTTGCGACAGCAGGCGCACCGCATCTTTATAGTTGGCAAAGATCTGCGCCTGCATGGCGTCGCGTTCCGTGGCATCCGGTCCGTCCGGCAATTGCGCCTGTATTTGTTCCTGTTCGCGCTCCGCCCCCAGCGCCGCCTGCGCGCCCTGCGGGTCATTCCAGTCGTGCGCCTCGGACGGATAGGTGTCGAGCAGGCCGAGGAATTCGACCTGCTCGCCCTGCGCTTCGAGCAGCGCCGCCACGCCGTACGCCACCGTGCCGCCCAGTGAATAGCCAAGCAAGCGGTACGGCCCCTTGGCCTGCACCGTGCGAATCAGGTGCAATTGACGCCGCACCAGCGTCTCCATATCCGGACTGGTGGCCACCAAGCCATGGGGGCGCGGTGATTGCAGCCCGACGATGGCCTGATCTCCGTCGAGGTAACGCGACAGCACGCTGTATTGCCACGCAAAGCCGGAGCCCGGATAAAAGCAGAACAGCGGCGGCGTGTCGGACCCGTCCCGCGCGGGACGCAACGACAGCACCGGATCAAAGCCGTCACCGCCAAAATCGTTGACCATGCCGCCTTCATTGAGGCGTGCCGCCAGCCGCGCCACGCTCGGCGCCAGCATCACCTGGCCGACCGAGACGGGCCGCTGCAAGGCCGCGCGCAACTCGGAGGCCAGCCGCATGGCCAGCAGCGAATGGCCGCCCAGCGCAAAGAAATCGTCGTCGGCCGACACTTGCGGCACGCCCAGCACGCGGGCGAACACGGTGGCCAGGCGGCTTTCCAGTCCGCGCGCCGGCAACTTGCCCGCAGACGACGCGGCCGACGGCACGGGCAGCGCCTTGCGGTCCAATTTGCCATTGGCGCTGAGCGGCAAGCGCGCCAGCGCCACCATGGCGACCGGCACCATATGCGCCGGCAAGGCTTGCGCCAGCGCGGCGCGCAGGGCGTCCCACACCAAGGTAACGCCCGTGTCGGGCACCAGGTAGGCCACCAGTTGACGGCTGTCGAGCGTGCCGGCGCTATCCTGGCCCAGCGTCACCGCATGCACCACGGCTTGCGCCACCCCGGGCTGGCGCAGCAGCACCGCTTCAATGTCACCGGGTTCGATGCGCTGGCCGCGCAATTTCAGTTGATCGTCGGCGCGCCCCAGGTAGTCGATCGCGCCGCTCGGCAGGCGCACCACGACATCGCCAGTGCGGTACATGCGTTCGCCATCGGCGTAGGGATCGGCCACAAAGCGGGTCGCCGTCAGGCCTGGCCGCCCCAGATAGCCAAGCGCCAATTGCGCGCCGCACAGGTACAGTTCCCCCGGCGCGCCGGGCGGCGTCTCGCGCAAGTATTGGTCCAGCACGCGCAGTTCGGTATTCCACACCGGATAGCCGATCGGCACACCGCTGCCGCCCTCGTCCAGCGCGCCGGATGCCGGATAAGCCGTGACGTCCACCGCCGCTTCGGTCGGGCCATACAGATTGTGCAGCTGCGCGCCGCTGACGTTATTGAATTCGCGCGCCTGCGCTTTCGACAAGGCTTCGCCACTACAAAACACCAGCCGCAGTGAAGGACAGCGCTCCGCTTCCTGCCGCTTCAGGTGCGCCGTCAGGTGCGCCGTAAAGGTCGCCAGCATCGACGGCACGAAGTGCAGGCACGATACGTCCCAGGTGGCGATGGCGTCCTGCAGCGCCTGCGGGTCGCGGTGCGCCTCAGGGTCGGCCATGGCGAGACGCGCGCCCGTCATCAACGGCCAGAAAAATTCCCACACCGACACGTCAAAGCCGCACGGTGTTTTTTGCAGCACCGTGTCCGTGGTCGTCAGCCCATATGCATGCTGCATCCAGGCGATGCGGTTGACGATGGCGCCATGCTGCACCAGCGCGCCCTTGGGGCGGCCGGTGGTGCCGGAGGTATAAATCAGGTACGCGGGATGCTGCGGCGACAGCGGTACCGGATTGTCCGGCGCGGGGGCATCGGCCAGTGCCAGCGCGTCGAAGCGCAGCATCGGCGTTGCCGTCGTTGTCATGGTCGGCGTCATCGGCCCCGTCAACGCCGCAAGGCGTTGCGCGCGGTCACTGTCCGTCACCAGCAGCGCGGGTGCCGCATCGGCCAGCATGAACGCCAAGCGCTGATCGGGGTAATCCAGTTCCAATGGCAGGTAGGCGGCGCCGGCCTCGATCACCGCATGCAGCGCAATGGTCAGCCGCGCGCTGCGGGGCAGCGCCACCGCCACGATATCGCCGGCCTTGACTCCTGCAGCTTGCAAGCGGGCCGCCAGCGCGCACACCTGATGGCGCAGCGCTCGGTACGACAACTGATGCGCGGCGTCGGCCAGCGCGGGCGCGTCCGGGGTGCGCGCGGCCTGTTCGCGCAGCGCGCTGCGCAAGGTAGCCGGCGGCAACGCGTGCCGCGTCGCGTTGGCATGGTCGATGGCTTGCCGTTCTTCCGGCAACAGCAGCCGATAGCGCGCCACCGGCAGTTCCGGCTGCGCCAGCGCGGTCTCGATCAGCGCCGCGATGCGCTGCGCCAGTGGAGCAGCATGGGCCAGCGCGCCCCGGTTTTCCACCAACAAGGTCAAGCGTTCGCCCGGCAACACCAGCAACGCCAGCGCGTAGTGGCTGTAACCACGGTTATGGATCTCCTCGACCACCAGCGCGGTGCCATCGGCACCCGGTAGCGCTTGCGCCAGATAGCTGTTGTCTGGATAATTTTCCACCACCAGCAGCGTGTCGAACAGCGCACCACCGGTCCCGGCCAGGCGCTGGATCTCGGCCAGTCCGAGGCCATCGTGTTCCAGTAAGTCCGCATGGCGGCGCTGGATTGCCGGTAATTGTTGCCACAGGCCGCGTGCCGGGTCGAGCGCGATGCGCACCGGCACCGTATTGAGGAACAGGCCGACTTGCTGTTCGATGCCGTCGATCGCCGCGTCGCGGCCCGAGACCGGCGCGCCGAACACCACATCGTCGCGCCCGGCCAGGCTGCCCAGCACAATGCCCCACACCGCCTGCATCAACACATTCAACGTCACCCCATGGGCGCGCAAGGCGGCGGTCAGCCGCGCGGTTTGCGCCGCATCGAATGCCAGTACCGTTTCGTCGACCGGTGCCACGCTGGTGCTGGTGCTGCTGGTGCTGGCGGCATGGTCAAACAGCACCGTCGGCTGCGCGCCGTCGAGGTAACGGCGCCACAACTCCGCGCTATCCGCCAGGTCGCGGGCCGCCAGGTGCGCCACCACCTGCGCATAGCCGGTGGCGGGCGGCAGCGCCGCCGGACCGTCACGGTAAGCGGCCAGCAAGTCGCGCAGCAGCAAAGGCGTGGACCAGCCATCGATGACCAGATGGTGCACCACCAGCAGCAGCGCATGGCTGTCGGGCGCCAGCGTTACCAGCGCCGCATTGAGCATGCCGCCAAAGCGGTCCGGCGGACACGCGGTGGCCAGCAAGTCCGCTTGCAACGCGTCGAGCCGCGCGGCCCGCCCGTCTTGCGGGCCTTCGGACCAATCCAGTTCGGCTAATGGCCAGGCAACGGCGCCGGGCGGCGGCATCAGCAGCACCGGCTGCGCCGTGGTGTCGAGGTCAAACAGGCCGCCCAGTTGCGGATGGCGCGCCAGTACCGCCTGCAATCCGGCGCGCCAGCGCGGCGCATCGAGCGCGCCCCGCAAGTGCAGGCGCGTGATGGTGTTATAGCTGGCCGCGTTGCCATCGAGCTGGGTGTGGAACAGCATGCCTTTTTGCAGCGGCAAGACCGGAGCCGCCTGCGCAAAGATGCCATGGCGGTGGGACAGCGCCGCAGCCGCCGCATGGTCCAGTTGCCAGTGCGGCGCGGGGTGGCCAGCCTGCGCCGGCGCGGTTTGACGCTGCGCTGATGGCAGCTGCACCAGCGGCATGCCGTCCTGCGCATCAGTGGCAGGCGCCTGCGCCATTGCCACGGCCACCGCCGCGTCGACCGCTGCGTCCAGCTTCGCGGCGATGGCGCGTGGCGAACGCCCCGCAAACACGGCCGACGGGCGCAACGCGTGTCCCGCCTTGCGCAGCGCCGTGCACAGCACGATGGCGGTGATACTGTCGCCACCGAGCGCAAAGAAATCGCTGCCAGGCGTCACCAGGTCGATCGCCAGCGCCTGCGCCATCAACGTGCAGACCAGCGTTTCGATTGGCGTGACCGGCGCCATCGTATCCTGCGCATGCTCGGACTCCACCACTGCCGCCATCACTGGCGCCGGCAGCGCCTTGCGGTCGATCTTGCCGCTGACATTGCGGGGGAACGCCGCCATCACCACCAGTGCGGCCGGCACCATATAGTCCGGCAGCACCAAGCGCAGCGCGTCCAGCAAGGCATGGGCGCGCGCGCCGCGCGCCGCTTCCTGAACACCTGGCACGACCGCATAGGCCACCAGCCGATGCGTATGGTTGACCGATTGCGCCAGCACCAGCGCGCTTTCCACGCCGGGCAGCAGCGATAGCGCATTTTCCACCTCGCCCAGTTCCACGCGGTAGCCGCGCACCTTGACCTGGTCATCGCTGCGGCCCATGTATTCCAGCATGCCGGCCGCGTTCCAGCGCACCAGGTCGCCGGTGCGGTACATGCGCGCGCCCTGGCCGTCGAACGGATTGGCGACAAAGCGCGTGGCCGACAAGCCGGCGCGCCCCAAATACCCTTGCGCCAGCCCCGCGCCCGACACATACAGTTCGCCCACCGCGCCCATCACCACCGGCTGCAAGCGGGCATCGAGCACATACACGGTGGTGTTACCGAGCGGCCGCCCGATCACCGGCTGTGGCGCTGCCGCCAACGGTGCGCGCAGCGTATCGACCGTGTATTCGGTCGGCCCATACAGGTTGTGCGCCTGCAAGCCGGGGAAGCTGCGCAACTGCCGCCACAGCGCCGCCGGCGCGGCCTCGCCGCCGATCAGGATCAAGACCGGGTGGTGAGTACCATCCGCCAGCAGGCCATTGTTCAGCATTTGCGCCAGGAACGATGGCGGCAAGTCCATCGCATCAATGCCGATGCGGTCGACCTGCTGCGCCAGCGCATGGGCGTCGCGCCGGGTTTCGTCGTCAAACACGTGCAATTGCTGTCCGTGCAGCAGCCAGAACAATTGCAGCCACGATGAATCAAACGAAAACGAGTGCGTGTGCGCGGCCCGCAGCGGGCGGCCCGGATCGCGCGCCTGCACCGCCGCCAGCGCCGGTTGATACACCGTTGGCCAATGGGCCCACAGCAGGTTGGACAAGGCCGCATGGGTATTCATGACGCCTTTCGGACGGCCGGTGCTGCCGGACGTGAAGATCACATAGGCGATCGCGTCCGGCGCCAATGGTCCGCCACGCTGTGCATCGGTCAGCGGCGCACCGTCCATCCCGGCCAAGTCACGGCGCACCGCCGCACTGTCAAGGTCGAGACGCCGCAGCGCCGGGGGGAATGCCGACGCCACCGACGTGACCGACACCAGCAGCACCGGATGCGCATCCGCGCACATCATGGCGATGCGCTCGGCCGGATAGTCAAGGTCAAGCGGCAGGAAGGTCGCGCCCGATTCCAGCACCGCCAGCATGGCAGTGACGGCCTCGGCCGAACGTGGCACGGCCACCGCCACCACCTTGCCCTGGCGGGCGCCCGCGCCCAGCAGCAGGCGCGCCAGTTGCGCCACCTGCCGCGCCAGTGCGCCAAAGGTGACCTGCTGGCTGCCGCACACCAGCGCCACCGCGTCCGGCTGGCTGGCCGCCTGTTGCTGCAATAACGTGGAAATGCTGCGCGGCGGTACGATCATATCCGGCCCCGCCGCGCGCGACCACTGCGCGATGGCGTCCTGTTCCACGCGCGGCAGCAGAGGTGCGTCGGCCACCGGCATCTCCGGCTTGGCCAGCCAGCCGTCCAGCAGGCGCAGGATGCGCGCGCCGTGGCGTTCCAGGTCCGCCGGCGTATAGCGTGCCGCATCGGCGCGCAATTCCAGCACGGCTTGCGTGGCGTCGCTTTGCAGGCTGAATTCGAGGTCGTCCACCGGGCCGGTCGCCAGGTGCACCGTGCGGCCCGGCACGCCCGCGAAATCGAGACGGTAGTCGAACAGCTTGTGGTTGATCAGCGCGCCATACAGTTTCCCGCCCGACGCCAGCAAGCCCAGGTCGCGCTGGATTTGCTCCGCTTCATAACGCTGGTGCGGCCGCACGTCGCGCACCGCCTGCCGGTACGCGGCCGCGACGCCGCACCATGACAGTTGCGGTGACAACGTCACCAGCGCCGGCAACACATTGACCAGCGGCGCCAGCGTGTGGATCGCTTGCGACCCCATGCGGCGCATAAAGGGCACACCGATGGCCAGTCGCGCCTGACCGGTGACACGGTACAGATAGGCCACCAGCACGGCTTGCAGCAAATCCGGCGCCGACAGACGGCTTGCTTTGGCGTCGGCATGGGTGGCGGCCAGCCGGTGTAACTGGGCGACGGTGGCCGCCGGCAGCGGCACGCTGTGGACCACGACATAAGCTGTTTGGCCGGCTTGGTCGGCTTGACCAGTGGCCGGGCTGCCTTGCGGCGTCAGCGCCAGCGTCACGGCGGGCGGCAAATCCGCACAGTGGGTTTGCCAGAACGCCTGGTCGGCCAAACGTTGCGCCGACGCCTGGTAAGTGGCATATTCGTCGGCCGCCAGCGCGACCGGTGTAAATGGCGATGGCGACGGCGGCGTCCCCGCCACCAGCGCCGAATAGACGGCGGCGACGCGGCGCGTCAGTGCCATGAAACTGTAGCCATCGAGCATGATGTGGTGATAGCGCTGGTACCACAGCCATTGTGCGCGGCCCTCGCAGTCGCGCACGCGGAACAGCGCCTGCCGGTACAAAGGGAGGTCGCCATCGAGTGGCAACGGCGCTTGGGTGTCGGCCCGCATCCACGCCATGGCGCGGGCTTTGCCGTCCGCTGCGGCGCTGAAATCAAATCGTTCCGGGTCGGGAATGTCGTCCGCGCCCAGTCCCGCAGTCAGTCCCGCAGTCAGTCCACCGCGCACCAGTTGCACCGGGCCGGAGGCGTCCTGCCGATACCTGGCTGTCACGGTATCGGCCTGCGCCAGCACGCTGCGGATGGCCTGCGCCAATAAGTCAACATCCATGCCAGCATCGACGCCATCATCGAGTTCAACACAATGGGAAATCACATAGCCATGGCGCTGTTCACTGACCTGGTCGGCGAACCAGATGCCCTGCTGGCTGCAGTTGAGGGGGACGGCATCATAATTGTTCGTTAATTGCATATTCATGCTTCGTTATGCCTGGAAGGGATGGATGGTGTGCCAGTGTTGTTCCACATAGTCGAGGCATTGCTGGCGCGAGGCGGGGCCGAAACGGCATTCCCAGCCATCCGGCCGGACATGAAATTCCGGCCACAGGCTGTATTGGCCGCGCGCGTTGGCCAGGACGGAAAACGTCGCTTGTTCATCGTCGAAAGGGTTCAGGTAGTCGCTCATGGGTGCTCACTTATCGATAGTCGTTGTTGTTCGTTCATTGCATTGCTGACCACGTGGACCTGGGCCCAGCAGACGGCACAGGCCATCGAGCAGGCCGTCGCGCCAGCACAGCCAGTCATGGCCGCCACGCACTTCGTAATACGCCACGCGATGGCCGGTGTCGCGCAACGCGGCCGCCATCACGCGGCTGGTTTCCAGCATGTCGTCTTCATAGCAGCCGGCCTGCAGCACGATATTCAGGCTTGGCGCCCGCAGATGGCCGGCGCCGACTTGGCCCGCCAGCCAGCCGTTGACGCTCTCCGCATCGGGCCACCAGAATGAGCCGGACTGGCTTAGCACACCTTGGTAGCGCTGCGGCCAGTGCAACGCCGCATACAGCGCCGCCAGCCCGCCGTAGCTTTGCCCCGCCACCACGGTGAGACCCGGCAGCCGGTCCGGCATCACTTGCGTCATCACTTGCGGCAGCAACTCCTCGTGCACGGCGCGCCAGAATGGCGCATGGCAGGGCAACTCGTGTGCGCGGCGTTCGGGGCTGATGGCATCGATCAGCAGATACACGGCGGGCGGCAAGTCCCCCGCCGCTGTCAAGACATCGAGCGCGCTAAAAAGTGGCATCTGCCGGGCCCAATACTGGCCGTCCAGCAGGATGGCCAGTGGCAAGTCCGCAGTGTCGGCGGTGTCGCCGCTGTTACCGCTGTTACCGCTGTTACCGCTGTTACCGCTGTTACCGCAGTTCTGCAGCGCGCCGCTGCGGTAGACCCAGACCGGGCGCACCGTGTCCAGCAGCGCGCTGGCCCAACGCACTTCCAGCAGGCGCCCTTGCGGCGGCACATCCCGCGCGGCGCGCCACGCGGGATGCACCGGCGCGTCCGGCAATAGCAGCGCCGACAACCGCACGCCCCACGCGCCGCCATGGGGCGGCAAGCGGTTCAACGGGTCGGCCGTCGCGGCGCGCGCCATCAGTGCGATCCACCAGTGGCGCATGGCACGGCGCTCGCCGGTGTCAGACGCCCCGTCGGCCTGGCCGGCGGGCACCAGAAAATAACTGCCGCGCCAATCGGCCGGCAAGCGGGTGCGCCATTGCCAGACATCGGTGCCGGCAATCTTCATTAGCGCGGTCGGGCCCTGTGCCGGATGCGGCGTATGCGACCAGACGTCGATATAAACCTGGGTTTCGCACCCCTGCTGGCGCCACAAGAACACCACATCGATCGCGCCATCCGGCCCCGTCCCCGCTTCCAGCAACGGCGTGCCGCTGGCGGCGACATCGGCCCACCAGGCGTCGCCGCCAAGGTCGGCGCGCGCCATCAGCGCTGTCATGACTGGACCTCTGGCGCGGCCACCTGCCGGGCCGGGCCCGCCGGAGCTGCCGCCACCTCCTCCACCGCCGGCACCGCCGCCGACCACACACTGTCCAGCGGCCCGCCGCGCATGCGCCGCGCCGACAAGCGCGCCGCCCATGCCAGCAGCACCGCAAACAGCAGCGCCGTTGCATCGACACCGACAGCGGCGGCGCTGCCGTGGGCCCACAGGCCTGTTTGCGGCCATAGCAGCGCCACCACCGATGTCAGCGGCACCGCCAGCGCGCCCGCCGCGCACAACGCCAGCAATTCGGATGCCGCCCGCGCCGCGCCGCGCGCAAAGGCCCACGCCACACACGCCAGGAACACGCTGTAATAGACGGCCAGGTAGCCGGCGTTGATGTCGGCCTGCGCCGCATGCAGCCAACGCGCCGCCACCAGGGTCCAGGCCACGCCGGCCACGCTGCCGAGACAAACGCCCACGGTGGCGGCGGCAATCACGATGGTCTTGCGCGGCTGCGGCGGCAAGGGTTGTTGGCGCAACTGGTTTTTGCGGCGTTTTTCGATCCACAGCAGGTTGCCCGAATAGAACAGGAAGGCGCCGCCCAGTCCCGCCACGAAATACACCCAGCGCACGGTATTGCCGCCATAACTGCCGAAATGCAGCGCAAAGAATGGCGCCACGATGCTGCTCCACACATCGGATTTGGTCGGCAACATGCTGGTGTCCACGATCGCGCCGGAATACGGATCGATCATGACGAAACCCGTTTGCGCGCCTTGCACCACATAGGCCGGACTGGCGACGGCCGCGCGCACGATGGGACGGGGACTCTCCAGGCCCATGTACAGCAACTCCTTGACCTCGAAACCGGTCGCCTCGCGCCGCACGCGCGCCGCCAGCTCGCTGGCCGGCAGCACATCGGCCACGTTGCGCTCGACAGCGGGCCTTCCGGCGCCGCCAAACGCCGGCCGCTCGCCATACACCACCTGTTCCAGACCACCGTAAAACTGGTCATGGAAGGCAAACACCACCACCGTCAGGCTGATGACCAGGTGGAATGGCAGGCTGGCGATGCCGACCACATTGTGCGCATCGAGCCAGAAACGCTTGCGGTTCTTGCCCTTGCGCAGCGCAAAGAAGTCCTTGACCAGGGTGGGCAACAGCAGCACCACGCCCGACACCAGCGCCAGGAAATACATGGCGCCCGCCACGCCCATCAGATAGATGCCCGCGTATTCGCCATCGACGGTACCGGGAATGCCGCCGGTGCGGTGCAACATGTCGATCAGTTCGGCCAGCAGCGACGGGGTTTCCTCGCGCACCGCCAACGCGCCTTGCGCATTGATGCCGGCATGCCAGCGCGTGGCGTCCAGATGCAGTTCACGACCGCCCTCGCCCGCGCTCCATGTCACCGGCGCCGGCGTGTGCTCTTGGTGCGCCAGATGCACGGCCATTTCTTCGCGCGCGGCCGGATAGCTTGACAGCACCGCGCGCACCGCCTGGTCCACATGGTGCGGCGCGTGACTGACCACCGCCTGGGGCGCCACCGGCGCGCTGGCCCAGCGCTCCAGCGGCTGCTTGAACATGGTCAGCGCGCCGCCAAAAAAACCAATAAACAGCAGCATGCCGGCGCCAATCCCGGTCCATGTGTGCAAGCTTTGGTAGATGCGCAGGATATCGCTGCGAATTTTCATTAAATCACTCCTTTTACCCAAAACAGCAGCGCATACGCCGCCAGGTTGGCGCCGCCCATCCACAGCAGCGCGCGCGCGCCGCTGCGGAACAGATAAACGCCGGCAAATGCCGACAGCCACAGGGGCGCGATGCTCCACATGACAAATTGCGATTTTTCCGGCGCGTTGACGCCGCCCGGTCCCAGCCAGGCAAACAGCCCGGCCAGCGCCAGCGCCAGCGTGGCGCCCAGCACGCCGCCGGCCAGGGTTTTACTCCACCAGTCCGGGCGGATCGGCGCGGGTTTTGATTCACGGTTCATGACGGTCCTTGGGGATCAATAAAGTGAAAAACGGGACCAGGCTCCACGCCAGCATTTGCACCACCAGCCATGCAAAAATGGCCGTCAGCGGCGCCCACGCCTGCCAGGCGCAGGCCAGTCCCGCCGCCAGCAGCAGCGCGGCGGCGAGGCCACCGGCGCGCCCCAGCGGCGCGCGCAGCCACTGCTGGTTGCGGTGCGCCAGATAGGCCAGGCAGCAGCCGGCCACGGTCAGTAAAAGAAAAGCAATCGACATGATTGGATTCATCGTGATGTTCCTGAAATGTTGAGGGATTCGGCCCGGGCTGCCGGATGCACTACGCGCCGCCAGCCGCCCCGCACCACGTACCAGCACAGCGGTGCGATAAACACCCCGAGCGCGGTGGACGACACCATGCCGCCCAACACGCTGGCGCCGATGGCCTGCTGCGCGCCCGCGCCGGGGCCAGTCGCCAGTACCAGCGGCACGATGCCGGCGCCAAACGCCAGCGACGTCATGACAATCGGACGCACGCGCGCCATGGCGGCGGTAACGGCGGCCGCCAGTGGCGCCATGCCGGCGCGCAGCGCGCTCTCGGCACATTCGACGATCAGGATGGCGTTCTTGGCCGCCAGACCGGCCGTGGCCAGCACGCCGACCTGGAAGTAAATGTCGCGCGCCAGTCCCGACGCCGTCACAGCCGCCACCGCGCCCACCACGCCCAGTGGCACCGCCAGCAGCACCGCCAGCGGCGCGGCCCAGTTGCCATACAGGACCGCCAGGCACAGGAACACGAACAGCACCGACGCCGCATACAGCAGCGGCGCCTGCCCGCCCGACAAGCGTTCCTGGAACGACAGGCCGCTCCACGCCAGCTGCGTGCCCGGGGTTGCCGCCACTTGCCGCTCCAGCGCCGCCATCACCGCGCCCGAACTGGCGCCCGGCGCACCGGCCCCCGTCACGTGCACGGCCGGCAAGCCGTTAAAGCGGTGCAGTTCGGACGGCCCGCTTTCCCAGCGACCGTTGGCAAACGCCGCCAGCGGCGCCATCGCGCCACCGGCGCCGCGCACAAACCAGCGGTTCACATCATCGGGACTGGCACGGTAGGCGGCATCGGCCTGCACCATGACCTTGCGCACGCGCCCTTGGTCCAGATAGTCATTGACATAGGCGCCGCCCCACGCGGTACTGAGCGTGCGATTGACGTCATCGATATCGAGCCCCAGCGCTTGCGCCCGGCCCTGGTCGATGTCGAGGTGCAGGCGCGGCTTGTCCTGCGCGCCATCGGCTTCGACATACAACATGCCGGGCAATTGCGACGCCTGTTCGGCCAGCGCCACGGCGCGCGCACTGTGCGCCGTGCTGCCTGCGCCATCGGCCGCCTGCAGCCAGAATTCAAAGCCACCGGCCTCACCCAGGCCATCGATCGGCGGTGGCGCCATGGCAAAGGCGCGCGCATCGCGCAGCGCGGGGCGGGCCGCGAACGCCTGCGTGGCGCGCGCGGCGATGTCCTGCACGCTTTGCCCCTCACGTTGGGTCCAGTCTTTCAGCGACACGAACGCCATGCCCGCGTTCTGTCCGGCGCCGCCCATGCCAAAGCCGGCAATCGTATAGATGCCATCGACCACGGCCTGTTCGTCGTGCAGGAAGTAGCGCTCGATGTCCTGCGCCACGGCCGCCGTGCGCTCGTAGGTGGCGCCGGAGGGCAGCGCGAACTTCACCATCACCGTGCCCTGGTCATCCTCCGGCAGGAAGGACGTCGGCAGCCGCTGCGCCAGCAGCAAGGCGCCGGCCGCCAGCAGGCCATACACCAGCATGGCGCGCAGCGGGCAGCCCAGTATGGCCCCCAGCATGCGGCCAAAGGCACCGTGAGCCAGCTTGAATTGCACGCCATGACGGATGCGCAGGCGCAGCAATGCCGCCTGCAAAGGACCAGGCTGCGCTTGCGCCGCTGTTCCCGGCCGCAACAGCGCCGCGCACAAGACCGGCGCAATGCTAACGGCGGCCAGCACCGACAGCGCCATGGCACTGGCCAGCGTGATGGAAAACTGGCGGTAAATCACGCCCACCGAACCGCTGAAAAAGCCCATCGGCACGAACACCGCGCCCAGCACCACGGCGATGCCGGCCAGCGCGCCGGTCATGCCGCGCATCGCCTGCAAGGTGGCGGCTCTGGCGTCAAGCTGCTGTTCATGCATGATGCGCTCAACGTTTTCCACCACCACGATGGCGTCATCGACCAGCAAGCCGATCGCCAGCACCATGCCGAACAAGGTCAGCGTATTGATCGAAAAACCGCAGGCCGACAGCACCGCCACGGTGCCCAGCAACACCACCGGCACCGTCAGCACCGGCACCAGGGTGGCGCGCCAACTGCGCAGGAACAGCAGCATGACGGCCGCCACCAGCAGCACCGCTTCCAGCAGGGTCGCCACCACGTCGCGGATCGCCAGTTTCACGAAGCGGGTGGCGTCTTCCGGATAGGTGATGCGCAGGCCGGGCGGGAAAGTTGGCGCCAGCGCGGCGATGCGTGCGCGCACCGCCGCCGCGGTTTCCAGAGCATTGGCGCCGGGCGCCAGCATCACGGCAAAGCCGGAGGCTGGCAGCCCGTTCATACGCGACACGCCGCCATACTGTTCACTGCCCACTTCCACCCGCGCGACATCGTCGAGCCGCACCGCGCCGCCATCGTCGCGGCTTTTCAGCACCAGCGCGCGGAACTGCTCAGGCGTTTGCAGGCGCGATTGCGCCGTCACGCTGACGTTCAGGCGCTGGCCCTGGGCGGACGGGCGCGCGCCCAGTTCACCGACCGGCACCACCGCGTTTTGCGCTTCGATCGCGCGCACCACGTCGCCCGGCATCAGGCCGAAGCTGTGCAGGCGGTGCGGGTCCAGCCACACGCGCATGGCGTGCGGCGAGCCGAAATTACGCACTTCGCCGACACCGGGCAGGCGGCCGATCGCATCCATCACCGGGCCGCTGGCCCAGTCGGCGATATCGCTGTCGGACAGGCGCGCGCTGGCGTCGTAAAACACGCCCACCATCAGGAAACTGTTTTGCGCGGCGGCCACCTGCACGCCGTTTTGCTGCACGGCGCGCGGCAAGCGGTATTGCGCCTGATTGACCTTGTTTTGCACCTGCAACTGCGCCAGTTGCGCATCGGCGCCCTGCTCGAACGTCAGCACCAGTTCCGCCTCGCCGGACGAACTGCTGCCGGCGCTGAAATACAGCAGCCGGTCCAGGCCCTTGAGTTCCTGTTCCAGGATTTGCGTCACCGTGTCTTCCACCACGCGGGCCGACGCGCCGGGATACGACGCCGTGACCCGCACCGAGGGCGGCGCGATGTCCGGGTATTGCGCCACCGGCAGGCGCATCAGCGCCAGCACGCCGGCCAGCATAATGATGGCGGCCAGCACCCAGGCCAGGATCGGGCGTTCAATGAAATATTTGGAAACCATGGTCGCTTAACCCTGCGCGGCGGCCATGCCCGGCGCGGACGGTTTTTCCTTGCCCTTGCCAGCCTGCCATTCGACGCTGCGCACGCGCGCGCCCGGCGCGGCCTTGCTGCCGCCTTCGACCACGACTTTTTCACCGACCCGCACGCCATCGCGCACGGCCCAGTGTTCGCCGTCCATGCCGATGATATCGAGTGTGCGGCGCGCCACCTGGCCCTGCGCATCGACCACCAGCGCACTGGCCGCGCCACCGTCATGGCGCACCGCCTGCTGCGGCAACAGCACCGCGCCGGCATGCACGCCCTGCTCGACCTGGGCCCTGACGTACATGCCCGGCGCCAGCAAGCGCTCGGGGTTCGGGAATTGCGCCCGCAACACCACCATGCCGGTATTTGCATCGACCTGCATTTCCGCGAATTTCAGTTCGCCCGCGTGTGGGTAGACGCTGCCGTCTTCCAGCATCAGCGTAACGGCGCGCTTGCCGCGCTGAACATCGCCCGCCAGCAGTTGGCGGCGCAGTTGCGTCACCTGGCGGCTCGATTGCGCGATATCGACCACGATCGGATCGAGCTGCTGCACCCGCGCCAGCGCTTCCTGCTGGCCGGCCGCCACCAGCGCGCCTTCGGTGATGGCGGAGCGGCCCACACGGCCGGCGATCGGCGAGCGGATTTGGGTGCGCTGCACATCGATCTGCGCCGAGCGCAGCGCCGCTTCGCGCGACGCCACCCGGGCCAGGCCCTGTTCATGGTTGGCTTGCGCCAGGTCGTGGTCTTGCTGCGTCACGACTTTCGAGTCGATCAGCTTGCGGTAGCGCTCGGCGATCACGCGCAGGTTGACCAGCGCGGCCTTCTCCAGCGCCAGCTCGGCGGCTGCCTGGTCGCGCCGGGCCGTATAACTGGCGGCGTCGATGTCATACAGCACATCACCGGCGCGCACATCGCCGCCCTCATCGAAATGGCGGCGCACGATGACGCCGGCCACCTGGGGCCGCACTTCGGCGATTTTCAGCGCCACCACGCGGCCCGGTAATTCAGTGCGGATCGGCGCGTCGCTGGCGGTGGCGGTGACGACGGCGACTTCCGCCAGTGGCGGCGCCTTTTCCTGGGCATGGTCCGGCGTGGCCGGGCGTTCCGCGCCACAGCCGCTCAGCAGGGCTGCGGCCAGGACGAGCGCGTATGATTTTCTGGTTGACTGCATTTCATTCCTTTTATTTTGCTGGCCACACACACCGTCTACGCGGCCAAGGTGGCGCCGCCATCAACGACCAGGTCTTGCATCGTGATGTGGCTGGCCAGGTCGGAGGCCAGGAACACCACGGTGTTGGCGATTTCACGCGCGGTGGCGATCTTTTGCAGCGGGATGCCCAGCTTGTACTGGCCCGGCAGCCCGGCAATGGTGCGGCGCATGCCGTCGTCGTCCGGCAGCATCGAGCGCAGCATCGGCGTATCGGTCGATCCGGGCGACACCAGGTTGCAGCGCACCCCGTATTCCGCCAGTTCCAGCGCGGCGCAGTGACTGAGGCTGACCAGCGCGGATTTCGACGCGCAATAGGCCACCATATCCATGCGCGGCACATGCGCCGCGTTGGACGCCACGTTGACGATGCTGCCGGCGCGCTGCCGCTTGAATTGCGGCGCCAGTTCGGCCAGCAGGTTGAACACGCCGCCCACGTTGACGTCAAAACAGGTTTGCCAGTCGGCCGCGCTGATGGTGTCGAGTTTCCCAAGCCGCAGCACGCCGGCCGCGTTGACCAGCACATCGATGCGGGGTGTTTCCAGCAACAGTTGCGCGCATTGCCCGGCCACCTGCGCCCGGTCCGTGATATCGAGCCGCACCGTCTTGAACGGGTATTTCTTGCCGTGGCGGGAGCCCAACTCCGTATCGAACGCGCGGTCGATGCCGATCACGCGCGCGCCCAGCTGGCGGAATGCGATCGCCACGTGGTAGCCGATGCCACGCCCGGCGCCCGTCACCCACACTTGGCGACCTTCGAAATGCAGAGCGGGCGGCCCGGGTGCACGCACGGGCCGCGCATCGGTCAACTTGTTTTGCTCGCCGAGGAACATGGTGCGCCCCTTACGCGGCCAGCCGCGATGCCAGCAAGCGCCACCACGCATCGAAGGTCGGCTCGGCCGCCAGTTCCTCGAACGCCACCGTCACCCCCACCGCTTCCCATTGCCCGACCACGTTCATGACTTCCAGTGAATCGAGCCCGAAGTCGGTCAGGTTGTCATCGTCCTGGAAATCGTGCGCTTCGAGCCGGGGCAGCAGCGACTCGCGCAGCCAGGCGCGCGTCAACGCCGGCGCAGCCGCCGCCACCACGGCATCGGTATCGAGCACCACGCCGCAACGGCCCGCCACATAGTCGAGCGCCATGCGGTGTTCACGTTCCGAGAAATCGGCCAGCGCATCGGCCACCATAAACGGCTCGATATCGCGCATAAAAGCGTCGAGCGCGGTCGTCATGCAGCCGATGTGCGCATACACGCCGGTGATCATCAGTTGGCTGCGGCGCCATTCGCGCATCAGCTGGTGCAGGTCCGAGCGGTGGAACGCGCTGTAGCGCCATTTCACCAGCACCGTGTCATGCGGGGCCGGCGCCAGCATCGGCGTTACCTGCTGCAAGGCCGGATCGGCTTGGGTCAGACCGGGGCCCCACATATCATTGAGCAGCGCGCGGTCTTCCGCACTCTGCTCGGTCGGCTGCGCCGTATACACCACCGGCACGCCGAGCGCGTCGGCCCAGCGCCGCAGACGCGCGATATTGGCGGTCACGCTGGCCAGCAGCGGGCTGTCGGCGCCGTAATAGCGCAGGAAGTATTCCTGCATGTCGTGCACCAGCAGCACGGCGCGCCGTGGATCGACGGTCCAGCGCACCCGGTTGGCGGGCAGTTGCGCCGCAGTGGGCAAGGGGTATTGGGTAATCGCGGGAATCGTCATGCTTGGTTTTCTCTCTGCGCACGCAGCGCCTGTTTATCGGTTTTGCCGACCGCCGTCAGCGGCAGGCTGTCCAGCATGTCGAAGCGGTCGGGCAACTTGTATTCGGCGATGCCGAGTTGGCGCAGGTATTTGCGCAAGTCCACGGTGCGCAAGCCCGCGTGCTTCGGCACAATGCAGGCGCAGCTGGTTTCGCCCAGCGCCGCATGCGGTACCGACACCAGCGCCGCCTGCAACACGCCGGGATGCTTGAGCAGCAGGTTTTCCACTTCCTCGGCGGCGATCTTCTCGCCGCCCCGGTTGATCTGGTCTTTGACGCGGCCGACCACTTTCAGGTAACCGTCGGCGCCACGCTGCACCAGGTCGCCGGTCGCATAAAAGCCGTCCGCGTCGAATACGCGCGCATTGTGTTCAGGTGCCTGGTAATAGCCACGGAAGGTGTAGGGGCCGCGCGTGGCCAGCATGCCGGTTTCGCCGGCGCGGACCTCATTGCCATCGGCGTCGCGCACCCGCACTTCATCGTGCAGGCACATCGGGCTGCCTTGCGTGCCAAAGACCAGGTGCGGCGGATCGTCCAGGCGGGTGTAATTGACCAGGCCTTCGGCCATGCCGAACACTTGCTGCAAGGCGCAGCCCAGCACCTGCGGCACACGCCGCGCCAATGCTTCGGCAAAGCTGGCGCCGCCCACCTGCAGCAGGCGCAGCGAGGCCAGTTGCGCGCGCAGCGCCGGCGACGCGTCCACCGCCTGTAGCCACAAGGCCACGGCCGACGGCACCAGCGCCGCCATCGTCACACCATGGCGGGCGATCAGGCGCAGGCAGTTCAACGGTTCCGGCGACGGCGCCAGCACCACCGTGCCACCGGCATGGAACACGCCCAGCGCGCCGGGAGAACTGAGCAGGAAGTTGTGGCCGGCCGGCAGTGCGCACAGGTAGCGCGTGGCGGGTGACAGGCGGCAGATTTCCGCGCTGCGGCGCACGCTGTAGTAATAGTCGTCGTGGGTGCGCGGGATCAGTTTCGGCGTGCCGGTGCTGCCGCCGGACAGCTGGAAGAAGGCGACTTCGCCGGCGGGCGTGGGCTGTGGCGCGGGTCCGTCCTGTGGCATGCCGTCGTACTCAGTGCCCGCCAACAGTTGGCCCAGGTCTTGCGCGTCCTGCTGCGCTGCCAGCAGCAGCACATGCGCCAACGGCGGCGTCGCCGCCTGCAATTCGCTGATAAAAGCACCATCGCCAAACAGGCCATGCGTGCCGGCAGCAATCAACAGGCGCGGTTGCAATTGCTGCGCATAGGCCAGCAGCTCCAGGCGCTGGTGGCTGAACAGCGCATTGACGGGCGCGATGCCGGCCTTCAGCAGGCCAAAGAACACGACATAAAACTCCGCCACGTTCGGCAATTGCACCAGCGCCGTATCGCCCTGCCCCAGCCCGCGCCGGGCCAGCGCCTGCGCCAGGGACGTGGATTGCGCATCGAGTTCACGGTAAGTGACCGCGCGCTCGCCGCACAGGATCGCCACGGCGTTGGGGTTGCCTGCGCACTGGCGCGCCAGCATGGCCGTCAACGGCTCGCCGGTCCAGTAGCCAAGCTGGCGGTAACGCTGGGCGGCGGCGTCCGGCCAGCGCGTGAAGGGGATCGCCTTGCGAACTGGCGTGGTCATGCCGCCTCCTGCATATCGAGCGCGCGCAGCATGGTTTGCAGCTTGGCCTGGGTTTCCGCCCACTCGGCATCGGGGCACGATTCCGCCACGATGCCGGCGCCGGCGAACAGGCGGATGCGATTGCCGTGGACCTGGCCGCAGCGGATGGTGACGGCCCATTCGCCGTTGCCGTCGGCGTCGCACCAGCCGACCGCGCCGGCAAACAAGCCGCGCTCAAATGGCTCCACCAGGTCGATCAGCTTGCGCGCACCGCGTGTCGGAAAGCCGCACACAGCCGGCGTCGGGTGCAGCAAGGCGGCCAGTTGCAGCGCGCTTTGCGCGGGATCGGCCAGCACGCCGTGGATCGGCGTCGACAAATGCCACATGGCGCTGGTGCTCAACAGCGACGGCGCGGCAGGGATACTTAATTCCCGGCACAGCGGCGCCAGCACGCGGCGGATCTCGTCCGTCACCAGCCGGTGTTCATACGTGTCCTTGGCCGACGCCAGCAGCGCATCGCCGGTGGCGCGGTCTTGTTGCGGGTCCGGCTGACGGCGCGCGGAACCGGCCAGCGGATTGGAATACAAGTGCGCGCCCTCCTTGCGCACCAGCAGTTCCGGGCTGACGCCGACCAGTTCGGAGCCGTCGGCCTGCGGTAAACAGAACTGGTAGCCGGACGGGTTTTGCGCCGCCAGGCGATGAAAAATGTTGGCCGCATCGAGCTCGCCATCGAGCTCCACGTCCAACACGCGCGACAACACGGCCTTGCGGATATCGCTCAGGCCGAAGTTCGCCACGGCCTGGCGCACGCCTTGTTTATAGCGGTCTT
The DNA here is from genome assembly GCA_019751755.1 of Burkholderiaceae bacterium. Taxonomy (GTDB): domain Bacteria; phylum Pseudomonadota; class Gammaproteobacteria; order Burkholderiales; family Burkholderiaceae_D; genus Rugamonas. The sequence goes on from JAIENA010000180.1 coordinate 41,261, forward strand.
CGCCCGGCACGCTGTGCGCCGAACGGATCGCCGGCATGGCGGCGGTCAGATGGCCGCTGCTGTTGCGGGCTGCGCGGTCAAACCATTCCACCTGTTGCGGCACGATCAGCGCCGACGGCTGGGTGGCGTCGAACGGCAGTGCGCCGATCACGACCGGGTTCAATATGCCGTCGGCACGGGCGCGGCGCAGGGTCTGGTCGATCTCGTGCTGCAGCTGGTGGCCGCTGGCCGCTGGCGTCACAATACGCGCGGCGACGCCATGCGCACGGACGCTGCGATGCGGTGACATGAATAGTGTCGTTGCCATCGTTACCTCTCGGTTCAGGTAAATGCTGGCGGTGGCTGGCGGGTATCGGTTGGAAGTTGCTGCTGGCGGGAGGGCTGGCGGGGGCAGTGGCTGCCGGTGTTGCGGTGTTGCGGGTATGACGGATATTGCGGGTGTCAGAAACCGTAGGTCGCGCTGACGTAGTAGTTGCGGCCCAATTCGTTATAGGCGAACGACTTGTTCTTCTGTTCCAGGTCGACGCCGGTCAGGTTTTTCACACCGGTGCGCACGCTCCAGTGCTGGTCGATTTTTGCCACGACACCGAGGTCGACGCGGGTATAGCCGGGCAGCTCCTTGCTGTCATACAGCTGCTTGCCGGTATAGTGCGCCGACAGCGTGGTGGTCAGCTTGCCGGTGGCTTTCCAGTTCAGACTGACCTTGCCCATGTTTTCCGGCCGACTGTCGGGCGTGATCGACTTGCCGTTTTCGTCGGTGTAGTCCGCGTTCAGGTGCGTGAAATTGGCGCTGGCCGACCAGCCTGGCGCCAGTTCCACTTCGCCCTGCAATTCAATCCCGGCGGTTTTCGCCTGCGCCACGTTGATCCAGCGGCGGGCGGGTAGCGCGGCATCGTAATAGGCCACGATCAAATCCTTGACATCGTTGTGGAACACAGCGGCCGTCAGGTCCCAGCCCTTGCGGTGTACTTCAACACCGAACTCGATGTTGGTGGAGGTTTCCGGTTTCAAGTCCGGGTTGCCCGACAGGTAGCAACTACCGCCGCAGCTGACGATGCTGTATTCCTTGCTCAACTGGTACGCTTCGGGCGCCTTGAACGCTTTGCTGACGCCACCTTTGACGGTGATGCCGTTGCCGTCTTGCCAGACCAGGTAGCTTTTCGGCGTAAAGCGGCTGCCATAGGTGCTGGTATCGTCGAAGCGGCCACCCAGCGTCAGGTGCAGGCGTTCGGCCAGTGCGATTTCATCTTCCGCGAACAGCGCCTTGGAATCGATGCCGATGCGGCCCGAGGTTTTATAGGTCAGCGCATCCTTGATGACCTGGCGGCGCGCATCGATACCGGCCGTGATGGTGTGGCGGCCCAGATTGCCGCTGCCGTAGAACTTGGCGTAGGTATTGTCTTCCTTCAGCACGCGCTGTTGTGGCTTGTCGTAGCGGCTATTGAAGTCATCGATGGTGGCCAGTTCCTTGGTGATAAAGGCCGTGGTGGTGAAACTGCCCCAGTCGCCACGGTGCGTGACGCCGCCGGTGCGACGGTTGATTTCCTGTTCGCGGAAATCCTTGGCCTCGAAATTCCACGCCGGGTAAAACGCGTAGTAATACATGCCGCGCGGACGGTGGTCGTGGTTCCACGCCAGGTCGATGTCGAGCGACTGGTTGCCGGCCAATTGCACGGTGGCGCTGCCGCTGAGGTTTTGCGCCTTCTTCGCTTCCAGGCGCGCCGGGCGGGTCTGGTCCGAGGCGGAACTGGAATACCAGGCGTCGCGGTTCAGGACATCGCCATTGATGGCCAGGCTGACGGTGTCGCTGACGGCGCCAGCCGCCGACACGCCGATGCGGCGCGAGGTGCCTTCGTCGCCGCCGGACACCACGCGGTAGTCCGCCGTGACAGCACCGGTCCAGGCCTGGGCGGCGGGTTTGGTGATGATGTTGATGACACCGCCGATCGCATCGGAACCGTACAGCGCCGCCATCGGGCCGCGCACGATTTCCACGCGCTTGATATTGCTGAGCGGGATCGAGGAAAAGTCAAAGTCGCCGCCGCGCCACAAAGCGCCGGACGACGAGACGCGCTTGCCGTTCACCAGCATCAGCGTGTACTTGCTGTCGAGGCCACGGATCTGGATGCTGTCACGGCCGGTGCCGTCGTTATTGGTATTGATGCCGACGGTTTCGCGCAGCAGGTCGCCAATGCTGTTGACGGGCGTGCGGGCGATATCTTCCGCCGTGATCACCGTGGTAAAGGCCGGCGCGGCGGCGGCCGAGTGGTTGCGCAGCGACGCGGTGACGATCACGACGTTTTCGTCGCTGCCGCTGGCCGGCGCCGGCGCAGCTGCAGCCGTGCTGCAGATGGCGGCAATGCTTGTCGCCAAGAGGGTTCTCGTAATGGACATGTGAATCGGTTTGTTTTTAAAGGAATGAGAATGATATTGATTCTCATTACCGATGTAAACAATTATTTAACATTTCCATTGTGGTGAAGGGGAATTGCGGATGCTGAGTTGGCTGTATTCAACAGCCGTAGCTGGTGACGATGGTGCGCGGGTCCAGCAGCGTGAAGTGGGCCTGGTCGCGGTGTCCGGCGCGCCAGTCGGGGCACAGGGTTTCCATGGCGGTGAAATGCAAGCGCCCCTGCCCGGCGTTGATACCTTCGATACCTTCGATGCCGTCGATACGAACGGCCTCAAAACCGAAGTAGCGGCCCACCATGGGAAACAGGGCTTTATAGATGCTTTCCTTGGCGGAAAAAGCGATGGCCAGCGCCAGCGGATAGGGCAGCGTCGATTGCTGGCGCAATACCTGTAGCTCCTGTGGCGTCATCGCGTAATGCTCGGTACTGGCGATGGCTTCCGGCGCCAGTGCGGCTTCGATATCGATGCCGATGCCCTGGAGGCACCCTGCCCTGACGGCCGTGGCGGCGGCATAGATATCGGTGTGGCTAATGGCGCCCAACACCCCTTGCGGCCACAGTGGTTCGCGCTGCGGACCGGTGCCGATTTGCGCATCCGGCCAGCCTATCTCCGCCAACGCGCGCCGGGCGGCGATACGGCCAAACAGGTATTCGGCCTGGCGCTTCGGGACGCAGCGATCCATGTTCGGCGGATAGGCGACGCCGGCCTGCGCGAAGGCGGTCGGAACGTAGCGTTGCAGGTCGTAGCGCAACAGGTGTACCTGCACGTCGCCACCACCGGCGCGGCAATGCAGGTGCTGGCTGTGCAGCAGGCCTGGGATGGGGGGCGTGGCGTCGGTGTGCATGGCGCGCGAGTGTAGCAGGCCGGGGTGGTGGCGCGCCAGGTGTCGAATCGGTCAACGGGTCTAACGCAGTATATTCCGGACCGTCTACGTGCTATCGCCCCCTTAGCCGACATTGCTGAACAGCTCGGCCGTCCAATCGGCGAACGCCCGCATCGCCGGAGAGAGAAAGCGGTGATGGGGGTAGAGCAGTGATACCGTCACAGGTGCCGGCCGCCTGTCGGCCATTACCTCGACCAATTCTCCGGTCCGCAATTGGTCTGTCACCAGAATCTCGGCTAACTGCATCAGGCCACATCCTTGTAGGCCCAGCTTGATGTACAGCCCGGTCTCGTTAACTGCTACCGTGCCAGGAACCGGAACAGTGACGGTATCTCCATCGTCGGTAAAATGCAGCTCACTTCCCCGCCGCGTCGTGCTGGAAAAGTAGTGGATCGCCCGGTGTCGTTGCAAATCCTCTAGCCCCTTGGGAGTACCCTTTTCGTCCAAATATGACGGTGCCGCGCAGGTGATCCAACGCAGCTCCCCCAACCCGCGCGCGACCAGCGTCGAGTTATGGAGGCTTCCGGTGCGGATGACGCAATCGACACCTTCCTGTATCAAGTCCACCTGACGATCATTTACACCGATCATCAGGTAGATATCGGGGTAGCGCCGCCGAAAATGCTCCAACTGCGGCAGGATCAAGGCATGCGCAATGCCCCCCGGCATATCCACGCGCAGCCGCCCTTGTGGACGCTCGGCAGAGCCGTGTAGGCTAGACTCCGTGTCGTCAATCAGGTCGAGTATCTCGCGGCAGCGGTGTAGGTACCTCTCACCTTCCGGCGTCAAGCTGAGGTTTCTAGTGGAACGATTCAGCAGGCGTATCTGCAAATGTTTTTCGAGCCTTTTGATGATGCCTGTGACTGACGACGCCGGTAAGCCCAGGGTCTCTGCTGCGCGTACAAAACTCCTGCTTTCGACGACGCGAAGAAATACCTGCATTGCTTGTACGCGATCCATGTGTTGTCCTGATAGCGATAGGAAAAACGGCACTATAACCCAACATTGTTCGCATTTTCTGCATGATGAAAACCTCCATGGCTACTTTTTCCGCGTCGCAGCACTCGTTATAGTGCAGGCATCAAACCTACAGGAGAAGTCATCAATGTCCAATCAAGACCGCCAACTGCTGGTGCCGTTAACGATGAACCAAGCAGAACCTAACGCTATGTCTCAAAACATTCTGGTGCTCGGTGCTGGGGAACTTGGCCTACCGGTGCTGCGCAGTCTTGCTCAACGCGCGAAGGGCATCGACGGTGGGAAGATCAGCGTGCTGCTGCGCGCAAGCGCCGTTGAGTCCAGTGTGCCAGGCAAGCAACATGATATCGCCGAGATCAGTGGTCTTGGGATCGAGATCGTCATCGGCGATCTTGTGAAGAGCTCCACCGATGAGCTCGCCGCAGTATTCACGCAATATGACACAGTCATAGGGTGCGCCGGCTACGCGGCGGGCATCGACACGCCAATGAAGTTGGCGCGGGCTGCACTGCAAGCCCGAATCCCAAGGTACTTCCCATGGCAGTTCGGCGTCGATTTTGACGTGATCGGTCGCGGCAGTCCGCAGGACATCTTCGACGCACAGTTGGACGTGCGCGAGTTGCTGCGTGGTCAGCACCAGACTGAATGGGTCATCATCTCGACCGGCATGTTCATGAGCTACCTGTTTGAGCCGGAATTCGGCGTCGTCAATCTTGAAGAAAACGCAGTTCACGCCCTTGGCAGCCTCGACACCGCTGTGACGCTGACGACGCCGGATGATATCGGCGCGCTCACTGCCGAGATCGTGTTTGCGCAACCCCGTATCCGGAACGAGATCGTGTATCTAGCGGGCGACACAGTTACGTACCGTGAGGTCGCCGACAAGCTGCAAGCGGCACTTGGCCAGCCCTTCAGCCGCTCGGCGTGGAGCGAGGAGTATTTGCTGGGCGAGTTGGCCCGCGACCCGCAGAATATGATGCGTAAGTATCGTGCAGCCTTTGCTCAAGGACGGGGTGTCGCTTGGGATAAGAGTGGCACGTTCAATAGCCAACGCGCACTTCCGGTTACCGACGTGGCATCGTGGATCAATGCGAACCTAATTTCTGGCCGTA
>JAIENA010000148.1 GCA_019751755.1 Burkholderiaceae bacterium
GGCCTCACAGCGCGATCGCGGCCAGCCCCCGGTGCTGCGCCGGCATCGGCTGGAACACCGACACCGCCGACTTCAAGCCCTCGGCCTGCTCGGCCAGCATGCCGGCGGCCGCTCCCACCTGTTCCGCCAGCACCGCGTTGCGGCGCGTGACGTCTTCCATGTCGCCCACCGCCCGGCTCAATTGGGTGATGCCGGCCGACTGGCTTTGCGATGCGCCGGCAATCGCGCCGACGATGGCGGCCACTTCGCGCACCGACTGCAGCATGCGCGCCATGGTGGCGCCGGCGTCATTGGCAATCGCCGCGCCGGCCGTCACTTCACGGCTGGAGCGCCCCAGCAACTGGCCAATGTCGCGGGCGGCCGACGCTGAACGCTGCGCCAACTCACGCACTTCACTGGCCACCACCGCAAAACCGCGCCCATGTTCGCCGGCGCGGGCCGCTTCCACGGCCGCGTTGAGCGCCAGGATATTGGTCTGGAAGGCGATCGATTCAATCACCGAGACGATGTCGCCCACCTGGCGCGCCGTCGCTTCAATCTGGCCCATGGTGGCGATCACCCGCGCCACGGTCTGGCTGCCTTCCTCCGCCACGTCGCCGGCCTGGCGCGCCAGCGTTTGCACTTCGGCCGCGCTGGCCGCGTTGCGCAGCGCCGATTCCGCCACCGCCCGCACATGCGCCGAGGCGCCATGCAGCGCCGCCGCCTGCCGTTCCGAGCGGGATGACAGCTCACCGGCGCTGCCGGCGATGCCCCGCGTGGTGTCGCCCACCTCGCGCGCGCCATCCTTGACGGCCGACACCGTCTGCGACAGGTCGCGCTGCATCACACCGAACGCCGACACCAGCCGCCCCACTTCGTGCCGCCCCGCCACGGCCGGCAAGTCGGCGCGCAAGTCGCCGGCCGCGATCCGTTCGCAATTGCCGACCGCCGCCTCCAGCGGCGCCAGCAAGGTCCGCACGAAGTTGCGGTGCAGCCAGGCCGACAGCACGCCCCCGGTCGCGATGCAGGCACCGGTCAGCGCCGTCAGCCAGTCAAAGAAGCGCACGCTGTCCTGGTAGCGCCCCTCGGCCAGGCGCTTGTGCGCGGCCACCAGCTTTTCGGTGGCCGCCACATAGGCGTCCCAGACCGGATCAATGTTCGCCTCAATCGCCGCCACCGTTGCCTCATCGCCGTTGGCGCCGGCCTGCAAGTGACGCTGGGTTTCGCGCAGCGCCGCCATCAACGCCACCTGGTAATCCGCCGCGCGCGCCGCCGTCGCCGGCATGGCGGGAATCGCCCGGTAATGGGCCCAGCTGGTTTCCGCCTGGCCAATAAAGCCATTCGCGGTGTGCAGCAAGCCGGCGCGGCGCTCCGGCGCCCCCAGCATCATGCGCGACGTGATGACCGCGTCCAGCATATTGCTGCGGATATCGGCCAGCATTTCAATCGCCCGCGCGTCACTGCGGTAAATCGTGTCCATGCTGCGCAGCGCTTGCCGTCCGCCCATGATGCCAAGCGCGCCGAGCATCGCCAGGCACAGCGTGAACACGCCGCACAGCACCAGCAGGCGGGTACGGATGCCGGCGTCGCGCCAGCCGGCCAGCCAGGCCGGCCTCATTTGACGACCCCGCGACGGCTATAGCGCAGGTAGGCGCCGCCGGTGCGCGCCACGATCGCCGTCAACGGCTCCCCGGCCGCGCCCACGGTTTGCCACGAACGGCCGTCGTCGGCGCTGCGCAACAGGCGGCCATCGAGCGAACTGGCCCACACGCCTTGCGCATCGGCCTTCAGCTGAGTGATGGAACCGGCGGTGCCGGTATCGACCACGCTCCAGCTGGCGCCGTCGTCGACACTGCGCAGCATGCGCCCGCCCAGTCCCGCCACCAGCAAGGTGTGGTTGCCGGCCGCCGTACCGCTCCAGAGCGAGGCCTTGCTGCCGGTGGCCAGATAATGCCAGCTCGCACCATCGTCCTTGCTGCGCAAGACCATGCCGCGTTCGGCCGCGATATACAACTGGCCGCCCTGCGACGGGAAGATTTTGAGCAAGTTCAGGTCGGCGCGCTTGCCGCCGTCCTGGGCCGGCAAGTCGACTTGCCGCCAGGTCTTGCCGCCATCGCTGGTCGCCAGCAACAGCGACCACAGGCCCGCCGCCCAGCCATGCTGCGCGTCGCGGAAGTAGACCGTCAGCAGCGGCTGGTCCACCGCACTGTCTTCGCGCTGCAGCTTCCAGGTTTCGCCACCATCGGCGGTATGCACGATCACGCCGCCATGGCCGACCGCCCAGCCGTTCTTCTCATCGGCAAACGACACCGATGTCAAGGTCATGTCGGCCGGCACCGCGCGCGCCTGGCGCTGGGTCGCGCCGTCGTCATCCGACAACAGCACGTGCCCATGTTCACCGACCGCCACGATGCGGTTGCCGGCGCGGGCCGCGTCCAGCATCATCGCCTGCGCCGCGTGGGGACCGCTGCGCGCCGATGGTGCTGATGGTGCTGATGGTGCCGCGCCGGCCGGCGCCAGCACGATCGCCAGCAAAGGCGTCAACAGTGGCGTCAACCACGCCTGTTTCAAGGTTTGCTTCATGCGATCCCTTTCAATGTTGCAGCGCCGCGCTGAGTTTAACGGGCACCTTGCGCGGGAACAGCCGTTCCAGCAGCACGGCAATCGCCGGCAGCGCCGTCATGGCCATCACCAGATTCACTATGAACATAAAGGCCAGCAATTTACCCATGTCGGCCTGGAATTTCAGCGCCGAAAACGACCAGGTGGCGACGCCGATGGCCAGCGTGATGGCGGTAAAGATGGTGGCGATGCCGATTTCCTGGATCGATTTTTCCAGCGCCACGCCAATGCTTTCACCGTGCGCCAGGTGCATTTGCAGGCGGCTGTAGATATAAAACGCGTAATCGACACCGATCCCGACCGCCAGCACCATCACCGGCAAGGTCGCCACGGTCAGGCCGATCTGCAGCTCCTTCATGAAGGCGTAGCCGATAAACGTCGCCACCGTCAACGGCAGGCAGCAGGCCACCACGGCGCGCACGTCGCGGTAGACGGCAAACACCAGCACGATGATCGCGCCATACACGTACAGCATCATTGGCAACTCCGACTTCTCGACTTCGTCATTGACGGCGGCCAGCACGCCGGCATTGCCCGCCGCCAGACGGATGTTGATGCCGGGCAGGCGATTGGCGTCGCGGTAGTCACGCACCGCCTTGATCACGCCATTGATGGTAGCGGCCTTGTGGTCGGCCAGGTACAAATGGCTGGCCAGCATGGCGCAATCCTTGCCCACGAAGCCACGCACCCGCCCCACTTCGACGCCCAGCGCCGCATAATTGGCGGCATCGAGCGGCACCGTGAACATGCGCGGATTGCCTTCGTTGTAGCCCTCGTTATAGACCTTGACCTGGCCGGCAAACGAGCTGACCGACATCACCCCCGGCACGCTGCGCATGGCGCTGTCGAAGCCATCCTGGTAGCGGCCGAAGCGCACCTGTTCACAAGCGTTGGCGGCGGGGCCGGCCTGCACTTCCAGCACCACGGTCAGCCAGTCCAGTCCTGTCGCGTAATTGTCGGCGATCGACTTCGCGTCGAGGTTGTAGCGGGCGTCGGCGCGCAGTTCCGGCGCGCCCGGCTGCAAGGTGCCGACCAGGCGGTCATGACTGAACCAGGCCGACCAGCCCAGCAGCGCCAGCGTCACCACGGTAATGCCGACGGCGGTCTTCGGTTGCGCGGCGCGCGACAACGGGCGCAGCCAATGGCCACGCTCCTGCTGCAAGTGCATGGCGTGGCGCGCATAGCCGGGTCCGACCTTCAGCAGCGACGCCGCCAGCGGCAGCATCACCAGGTTGGTGACGATCTTATAGGCCACGCCGATCGAGGCGGTGATCGCCAGTTCCTTGACCATCGGGATCGGAATCAGGACCAGCGTGACGAACGAGACAAACGCCGTCAGCAGCGCCAGCACACCGGGCACCAGCAAGCCACGGAAACTGGCCTTGGCCGCGTGCTCGCAGTCCTGCCCGGCCGCGATGCCGCGCACGATGTAGTTAATCTGCTGCACGCCATGCGACACGCCGATGGCAAACACCAGGAACGGCACCAGCACCGCCAGCGGATCGAGGCCATAGCCCAGCAGGCGCAAGGTGCCGAACTGCCACACCAGCGACACCAGCGAACAGGCCACCGGCAGCAGCGTAAACGGCACCGAGCGGCAGTACCAGTAGACCGCCAGCGTGGTCAGAATCAGCGCCACGATGCAGAAATGCACCACCCCGGCCGCGCCGTCGGCCACGTCGCCGATCTGCTTGGCGAAGCCGATGATCTGCACTTCAAACTCGGCGTCTTCGAACTTCGCGCGCAACTGCTGTTCCAGCAAGCGGTTATAGGCGATGTAATCGACCTTGTTGCCCTGCGCATCGAATTCATTGATTTCCGCCACCACCATCGCGCTGTCCTGGCCTTTCGATACCAGCGTGCCGACAAAGCCGCCATTGAGCGCGGCCTGCTTGACCTGCTCGATGGTGGCGCCATCCAGACCGGCCGGCGTCACCGTCCCCGGAATCACCGGATCGGCGCGAAAGCCTTCCTCGGTGATTTCGTTGACATAGGTGTTCGGCGTCCACAGCGACTGCACGCCGAGCCGGTTGATACTCGGCAGGAACGTCACGGCCTGGGTCAGGTCGTTCAGCCGTGTCAGGCCGGCGCGGGTCCAGATCGTGCCCTGGCGCGCCTTCAGCACCACGTTCAGGCGGTTCGCGCCCAGCACGTCGTTGCGGTATTGCTGGAACGTCTGCACGTACTCGTGGCTGGACGGCATTTGCTTTTCAAAGCCGGCATCCATGCGCAGTTGCAGGGCAAACCAGCCCATGGCGGCGGTCACCAGCAACAGCGCCGCCAGGATGGGCAGGCGCAGCCGGAACACCAGCTCCTCGATGCTGCGCAGGTTCAGAAAACGCTTCATCCCACTGATCCTCAGAAGTTGCGCGACACCGTGGCGCCGACAAAGCTGCGGTCGCGCAGTGGCTGGTCAAACACCGACGAGCCACCCCAGAAGCGCGCATAGTTGATGCTCAATTGCCAGGTCGCCGGGTTCTTGATGAAGCTGACCACGACGTTGGCCGACTTCGCCCCCTGCATGAAGGTGGCGGTCATGTTCGGCGTGCGGCCTTTGACGGCATGGAAGAAATACACTTCCGGCACCACTTGCCAGCCCGGCACCAGCGTGCCGTCATAGACCCAGCTGAAATTGAAGTTGTAGCCATACGAGCTGCGGCTGCCGGCCGCTGCCGGCACGCCGGCGCCGGTGCGGTCGGCATCGGCCGTGCTGGCATAACCCCAGCCCCAGCCGCCCGCCGCCACCGGCACGCCCTGGTAGGACTGTTGCAGGTCCGGATAGCGCACCAGCACCGCCTCGGCCAGCAACGTGGCCGTGCTGGCGCCCAGCAAGTCCAGCAGCGGCCCATGGTCGCCCGGCGTCAGGCTCAGCAAACCCGTCACGTGGGCCTGCAGCTTTTTCTGTTCGACATAGCAATGGCCATCGGCCAGGCAGGCGCGCGCGCCGGACGCCGGTGTCAAACTGGTTGCCGCCAGGCCGGGCGCCGAGGCATTGAGCGCCACCGCATCGCGCGGACGATAACTGAGCTCGGTGCCGATGGCCCAGTTCCCGACCGGGAAGTTGGCCGATACCCCCAGCATCTTGCGGTCTTCCAGGTAACGGTAGGCAAAGCCGCTGCCGGAGGTGGCGGAGGCCACCAGCACCGGCGACTTGTCGTGGTAATTGATGGCGTACAGTCCCAGATTCAGCGCCGTGCCTTCGGGCTGGTAGCGCAGCGCCGCGCCATATTGGCCGCCGTGGCGCGGATCGCGCACCACCGGCACGCCATAGTCGGCGGCGCTGCGGCCCACCGTCGCGGTCGACCAGTAGCTGCCGACCGGCGGGAAGTAATTGCCATTCCAGCCCTGCTGCACATAGGCTTCCAGCGACAGACCGGCGCCCAGCCCCGATGACACATTGACCATCGGCGCCGGCAACACGGCTTCCTTCAGTTGCGTGCCCGGCTGCGCCAGGCGCATCAAGTCCACCGCGTTGGTCTGGTTCATGCCACCCGGCAGGAACAGGCTCTCGCCCCAGTTCACCACCTGGTTACCGACCCGCACGCGGACCCGCTCGTCGCCCACCGTCAACGACTTCGACACCCAGAAATCGAGCAGGCGCACCTTCTGGCGCAAGTCCTCGCGGGCATCGTCGCCGAACGGCGCCGGCGTGCCCACCCCGCTGGCAAAGCCGGTGGTGCGGGTGGCGGCGAAATCGCGCAGCCAGCTGACGCGGCCCATGAATTTCACGTCGTCCGGGAAATTGAGCAACAGTTCGTGGGTCCCCTTCAGGTACGTGGTGAAGCGGTCATGGCGGGCGTAATTCAGGTTGCCTTGGTCGTTCAGGGAACTGAACGCATCGGCGCAGCCGGCTGGCGCGCCAGGGCCGGACGCCTGCAATGGCGTGGCGCTGCCGGCAACGCTGCCGAGCACCAGCGAACATGCCGGGCTGCCGACGCGCACCCCGGCGCCGGCGGAGACGGTGGAATCGATACTGCCGCTGACGGTATCGCCCTTGATTTCAACCGCCTGGACGGCGGCGCTGCACAGCAGGCCCGCCGCAATCGCAATGTGACGCAAATTCTGGTTCATACGCTGACTCTCCGATTAACGTTCGCTGATGGCGCGCAAGCTGTCCGCGCTGAAAAAGCCGGGCTTGAAGCGCGGGCTGGCCTTGGCGTCCGTCACCCAGGTCATATCCTTGCCGGCGCCCACCGCGTGCAGGTCGAACACGTAGCGGCCTTCGGCCAGGTTGTATTGGGCAAACGCGGACACGTCGCAGGTGCCGGTTTCATAAACCGGAATCAGGTAGCCTTCGCGGTGCTTCCACAGCTTGCCCTGCGCGTCATAATCGTCGGCCAGCATCAGGTTCCAGCTGTCCTCATCGATATAGAAGGTGCGCTGCGGCGCCGAATGGCGGGTGCCGGCCTTGACCGACGCCTGCACCACCCACACGCGGTGCAATTCATAGCGCCGCGCGCTGGCGGCGATGCTGTCGTCCTTCGCCACGTCCTCGAATTTCGCCTGCGCGTTGTAGGCGCCGAACGAGGCATAGGGCACGTAGATTTCCTTTTTGCCCACCAGCTTCCAGTCGAACCGGTCCAGCGTGCCGTTGAAGACAAATGGTTCATCGAGCGTGTACTGGTTTTCCATACCAATCTGCGGCGCGTCGTAGGCATAGGCCGGCATGCGCCGCACGCGGCGCTGGCCCGGGAAGTAATAAAACGTCTCGGACGCCGGCTGGTTCAGGAAGAACGTCACAGACAGCGCCTGGCCCGCCAGCGCGGTCGGCGTGGAATAGGCGAAGTAGGTGTAATACTCGACACCCGGCAGCGCGCTCAGCTTGTTGCTGCCCTTGGCGCCCCACGGGAAGAACATGGTCTGCTCGGAGCCGGCCCGGATCCATTCGCTGCTGCCCTTGCGCGGCGACACGGCGGTGGTCACCTGCTTGTATTCGATGCCCACGCCACGGTAGCGCATCTTGGCGTTGTACATCGCTTCCAGGCCATTCTGCGGAATCGGGAACGGCGCACCCGGCACATTGGCCTCGGCCAGGCTCCAGCCATCGGCGCCGACCTTGGCGAAACCGGCGTTCTTCTTCGTGTTGTCCTGTACGAAGTCCGGCGCGCTGCAATAGCGGTGGCTCGGATAGATTTCCATCTTGTAGCCCTTGACCTGCTTGAACAGCGCCAGCTGGCCGGGCGTCAGGTGCTCCGCGTACTTGTCCGCATTGGATGCGTCGATCACCTCGAGCGGCTTGTCATCCTTGTATTTGAAGTAATCCTTGCGGTATTTGCCATGACTCCAGCCGGACGACTGGACCGCCTCCGCGCTCCACGCCGGAATGGTTTTTGCCGCGTTGCCGGTCTTTTCGCCGCCCAGCGGCGTCAGGCTGTTGCCCAGATCCTGGACCGAGGCAGCGCCGGCGGCCCCGGCCAGCACGGCGCATGCGACGCCGATCAGGTTTGCTTGCTTCAACATGATGGATTCCCCTTGATGTCTGTCTAGTTATGGTTGATGGGCGCCATGGGTCGGCGCCCCGGGTGGCAGGCGCTTACAGCACCACCGTGATGACTTTTTCTTCGGTACACGCCTCAATCCCGCTGTAACCGAGTTCGCGCCCCAGGCCACTGGTTTTCACGCCGCCCCACGGCAGGCGCGCATCGATCGGCGCCCAGCCATTGATGCCGACCGCGCCGGCCTGCACCTTGCCGGCCATGCGGTGCGCGCGCGCCAGGTCGCGGGTCCAGATGGTCGCGCCCAGGCCATATTTGCTGTCGTTGGCCAGCGCCAGCGCTTCGGCTTCGGTGTCGAACACGATCAGCGTGCCGACCGGGCCAAAGATTTCCTCGCGGGCGATGCGCATGCTGTTGCTGGCATTGGCGAACAGGGTTGGGCGGATGAAGCAGCCCTTGCCTTCCAGCGCACCGCCGGTGACCAGCGTGGCGCCGTCTTCGATGCCGGCGCGGATATAGCGCGCTACGCTGTCGTATTGCGAACGCTTGGCCACCGCGCCCATCGTCACGCCCTCCTCCAGCGGATCGCCCACCTTGATGCTTTCGGCGGCGCCGCGCAGGCCCTGCAAGAGTTGGTCATAAACGCCGCGCTGCACCAGCAGACGGGTGCCCGCCGCGCACACCTGTCCCTGGTTGAAGAACAGGCCCATGGCGCAGCCCTGGATGGCGGCGTCGAGGTCGGCGTCGTCAAACACGATCTGCGGCGACTTGCCGCCCAACTCCATTGCCACGCGCTTGAACAGCGGACCGGCATGGCGCATGATTTCCGCGCCCACCACCGGGCTGCCGGTGAAGGTGACCTTGTCCACGCCCGGATGCACGGCCAGCGCCGCGCCGGCCACCGCGCCACGGCCGGTCACCACGTTGATGACACCGGGCGGGAAACCGGCTTCCTGCGCCAGTTGCGCCAGGTGCAGCGCCGACAGCGGGGTTTCCTCGGCCGGCTTGATGACGATGGTGCAGCCGGTGGCCAGCGCCGGCGCCAGCTTCCAGCAGGTGATCATGAACGGCGTGTTCCATGGCACGATCGCGCCGATCACGCCGACCGCTTCGCGGAGGGTGTACGACAGCGTCGGACGGCCGAAATAGCCAGGCGTGGGAATGGTGCGGCCTTCGATCTTGTCGGCCCAGCCGGCAAAGTGGCGCAGCGTCGACAAGGCGTTCGGCAAGTCCAGCATTTGCGGCTCGATAAACGGACGGCCGATGCACAGCGCGTCATAACGGGCGATCAGTTGCGCGTCGCGCTCGACCAGATCGGCCAGTTTCAGGATCAGCGCGCCACGCTCGGGACCGGACAGTTGCGACCAGGCGCCGCCGTCGAACTGGGCACGCGCGGCCCGTACCGCCGCATCGATTTCTTCCACGCCGCCGTTCGGCACGCGCGCGATGACTTCCTCGCGGGCGGGATTGACCACGTCGATGTGGCCGTCGCCGCCCTCGACCCAGGCACCGCCGATATGGTGGCGGTAGGTTTGCTGCAAGTTGAACTGTTCTGCAAGGTTGCTCATATTGGTCTCCAGTGGTTATTTGATTGCTTGTCTTGTGGCTTGTTTTACTTGGGAAAACCTGCCGCGATCGCGGCGCGCGCACCGGCCACGTCGAGCGGCGGCGCGGCGCGCCAGCGCGCCACCTCGTCCGCCGTATAGGGTTGAAAACCGGCCGGCAAGGTCGGCGCCGAGAATTCGTGCAAGGCCCAGTTGGTCAGCGCGGCCAGTTCCGCATCCGTGATGCCGGCATTGCGCGCGCCGGGCGCCTGCACCAGGAAGGCACGGCCGGCCAGGGTTTGCTGGAAATGGCCGAGCGTGCCGCGCATGCTGGGAATGCCGAATTCCGGCGAACCGCTGCCGTCAACCTGATGGCATCCGGAGCAGTACAAACGGAACAGGGTGCGGGCGCGCAACGGGGTGATGGCCTGCCCGTCCGCACCCGGGCGGGCCTGCGGCGCGGTGCCGGACGGATGCAGTGGCAGCGCCATGGCGTAGCGCCCCTGCACCGGCGCCGCACTCTGCGCCGTCGCGGTGGCGCCGTGCAGCAACAGGGCGAGTGCCGGCACCAGCAGCAGCGCCAGCTTGCATGCGGGCGTGGCGCTCATTTTGCCAGCGCCTGCTTGCGGACCGCGCGCCACTGCGCCACCGACAGCGGCTTGGCGCGCAGCGTCGCCACCTCGTCCGCCGTGGCCGCTGGCGCGTCCTTGTGGCCGGCCAGGTCGTGCACCAGGTAATTGGCGACCGCCGCGATTTCGCCATCGGTCAGGCGGTTCTGGGTCGGCATTACGCCGTTGAACGTGCCTTCATCGGTGCTGATCGGACCATGCATGCCGGCCAGCAGCACGCCGGGCGCATAGCCCGGCACCCGCGACAGCTTGCCCCAGTGGCTGCCCTTGAGCGGCGGCGCGACGCCGGCCGCGCCCTGGCCCTGGTCCTGGTGGCACATGGCGCAGCTCGATTTGTAAATCTCGGCGCCATTGACTTGCTGCGCCTGGGCGGTGGCGCCGGCCAGCAGCGTGGCCAGCAGTATCAGTGTGCGCATGCTCAGGCCTCCGCCAGTCCGACCACGGACGCCGTGGTGCAATGGAACATCGAGTTGTCGTTGCTCATGCACCAGTTGATGTCGTTGTGCAGGCCCATCGCATAGCCGGGACGCTCGCGCAAATTGGTGTTGCACATGCACTTGCCGCACGCGGTCTTGCCGCAGCAATCGTTGTAGCTGACCAGGTAGTCCTTGCCATCGTTCGGGTTGTGACAGGTGCCGACCCAGCTGACCTTGGACGCATTGGTGCCGGGCGGACATTGCGTCAGCGAGCCGCCGCAGCATGAGCACAGGAAACCGTCAATGGCGCAGTAGCGCCAGTATTCGCACGCGGTCGGGTCGCCGGCGGCGGCCTTGGGATCGGCCTTGCCGCCACCGTGCGCCGCATGCGCCGTGCTACGGTCGAACGGCAGCACCGGCAAGATGAAGGCGGCGCCCACCAGCGCGCGGCTGATGCGGTTGAGCGCGTGGCGGCGCGACACGGTTTGCGCCAGCTTGCGGCTTTGCCGCTCGGCGAATTGATCGAACCAGTTAAACATTGTCGCTACTCCTTAATGTTGATGGCCAGGGGCGCCATGGGCATGGCCATGGGCGTGCTGGTGTTGCTGTTCCGGCGCCAGGAACTCCTGCACCGACGCCACGCCCAGTTCTTGCGCGGTCAGCAGGCTTTCCAGCTGCTCGCGCGAATTGATCAAGCCTTTGGCGCTGACATTGCCCTGCGCATCGATCAGCACCGCGTATGGCAGGCGCGACACGCGGTAGGCCATGCCCAGCGGCGCCGACAGCACATACGGGAAAGCGGTCAGGCCATACTCGCGGCGGAACGCCTGGTGTTCGACGGTGTCGCCGTCGCTGGCCAGCACCATGCGCAGCCAGCCGCTTTCGGCGCGCTGCAGCGACTTCAGGACCGGCAACAGTTTCTTGCACACCGGGCAGGTCGGCGACAGGAAGAACAGCAAGGTGCTGGCGCCCGCAGCGCCCGGCAGTTGCAGGCTGCCGTTGTCGAGCGTGCGCAGCGCCATGGCCGGTGCGGCGTCGCCGACCTTGGGCCCGGAATCGGTCACCAGCGCCCCCATCGGCGCCACCCGTTCAAACAGCACGCCGACCTGGCGCGCCAGCGCCATCACCATGGCCACCAGCGCCAGCAACACGCACCACACCAATCCGTTCGATACCAGCAAAGCGGTTTCCATTTGTTTTCTCCTTCAAGTTTGATAACGTATTTTTTTTCAATCGAGCACGCGCTGTGGCGGCAGGTTGGCCAGCACCTGGTTCAGCGCGAGGTACATGCCCATCAACACCAGCGCGCCGGCGTTGATGCTGAGCCAGTCGATCCAGCCCGGCTCACGGGACAGTTCCCATGCCACCGGCAGCGCCAGTGGCAGCGCCGCCAGCGCCAGCAAGGCATTGCGCGCCACCAGGGCCCAGCGGATCACTTGCGTGCCGTCTGCCCCGCCGCAACCGCAATCGATGGTGTCGCGGCCCCGCTGCAGGTTGCAGGCCATGGCGCCGGCATAGGCCAACAGCAGCACGGCCGACAGCAGCGCGGCAACCGGACGGCTGATGGCATCGAGCCAGCCCAGCGCGGCCAGGGCTTCCAGCAGCGGCACCGCGACGGCGGCCGGCGTGGCCAGCGCGCGCGGCAACACGCGGTAATCGATCAGCTGTTGCTGGAACAGGCGCCACGCCAGCAGCTTGTGGGTGGCGGCGACGCCAAACAGCAGGGCAAAGAACGCGCCCGGCAACAACATCAGAACCGGATCGGTGCTCATGGCGCATCCACCTGCAGCGGCGCGTCGCCCACCGGCGCCGACACATAGACTTCACGCATCGATGGCAGCGCGTACGCCACCACCTGGTTGGTGACACCGTTCAGCGCATACAGGTAGCCCGGCGCGCTGTCGCCGACCTGCAGCGCGATCGCGTTTTTCGACTTGGTGCGCGCCAGGCGCTTGCCGCTGGCCAGGTCCACGGTCCAGATTTCCTGCGCGGGGAACTTGTGGCTGCCCTCCTGGCCTTTCGGATGCATGCCGACCAGCAGGCGGTTGCGTTCCCGGTCCAGCGCAAACGCCTGGTAGCCGCCCGGGCGCCAGCCCTGCTTGCGGTCGGCCTCTGTCACGAACGGGACGGTGTGTTCCAGCACGGGTTCGGCGCCGCGCAAGTCGGCCTTGTGCAGGCGGCCGTGGAACGTCACGAAGTAATAGCGTCCCGCATGCGACGGTGACGGGACGTACACCGGATCGTCACCGGCGTCGAAAAACTTGGGCGACACGGCGCGCTGCGCCACCTTGCCCGTGGCATCGAGTGTCACGGTGGCGAACCTGCCGTCACCGCACAGCATGGAAATGCGCAGCGCCTCGGTTTGCGACGGATAGATGCCATAACAGCCGGGGCTCGGCACTTCGGCCAGCACGGTCTTTTGCTGCAAGTCGACCACCGTGACGGAGGTCGCCGGCGTGGCGTTTTGTACATACAGGTAGCGCCCGTCAAAGGACGTTTGCAGCAGGTTATGCAGGAACGCGGCTTGTGCCTTCTTGTTCGGGATCGCCACATCGCCCACCATGCGCAACGTGTCCGCGTCATAGATCTCGACCATGTCGTGGCGCTCGCCGTGCGTATGGCGCGTCATATACGTCGCCGCCACATACAGCCGCTTGCCATCCGGCGACGTGGTGAACGCCCCCGCATAACCGGCGTCAACCACCCCGGCAAATTTGCCGTTGCGGCCATCGAGCACATGGACCCGGGCGTCGGACAGGTGGCCGATCGAAAAATCGGACACGTACAGGCGCGGCATGGCCTCTGGCAGCGCCACGCCATCCTTCAGGCGTTCCGGTTCGAATTCCGCGGCGTGCACGCCGCAGGACAGCAGCGCCAGCGTGGCCAGTGCGTTTGCCAATGGATTTACCGCACTGCAAGTTTGAAATATCGACATCATGCTCTTTCCCATCGTTTGTTATCTGGTCATGCCAGCTTTGCAAGCGGCATGACCGAACTGTAGGGGCCGGGGCGCGATGGCGTTATCCGGAATCGGCAGATCGTCGGCGCTGCCGTCGCCGCGTGGCCGGGGCGGTGGCGCGGCGGCCGGAAAAACCGCGCGCCGACGACCGGCACAGGCGCCGGGCGGAGCGGTTGTGGCCTAAAAGGGGAAAATAAATCGGCGCAATTGCGTGGCAATGCCGCCACAAACGGCGATGGATTTGCGAATTCCGGATATTGCCGTCGCTAGCATGGCGGTAGCATCAGGCGTACGTCATCTCGAAAAGCACCATGCACACCGTCCCCACCACCATCCAGCGCTGGCAAAGCCAGGACATCGATGAGCAATCGAGCTTGTTGCATGGCTGGGAACAAGAATACCGCCAGCTCAGTTGCGGCAAATTCCTCGGTACCGTATCGACCGTGCACGGGCCCCGCATCACCATCGTCGGCGAGCAAACCAACCAGGCGCTGCACCAGCGCGTGACGCCGCCCGAGGACAGTCTGGTGTTCGGACTGGTGCTGAACCGCGACAATGCGCTGCAGGTGGACCGCCGCAGCGTCAGCACCTCGTCGCTGATCGTGCTCGAAGGGGGCAAGCAATACGACTTCCGCACCGACGGCAGCACGGAATTGCTGGGCATCGCCATGGAAAGCAGTTTGTTCATGAACCGTGACGGCGGTATCCATAGCGTGGTGGAACAGGCGCTGGCGCAAAACGTGGTGCCGATGGCGCAGGGCGCGACCATGATGCTGCGCCACTTCTGGCTGATGCTGTCGCAGATTCTGCAAAACGAAACCACCTGGCCCGCCAGCATGCCGATGTCGCTGCTGGCCGACACCGCGCTGAACAACCTGCTGCTGGCGCTGAACATGAGCGCGATGCAGGAAACGCCGCCGCAGCCGTATTCGGGCGATCGCCAGGCACGCGTGGTGCGCCAGGCGATCCGCTACATGCAGGACCGCCTGGACCAGGAATTCAGCATTGCCGACGTGTGCGCGGCGACCCATGTCAGCCAGCGCACCTTGCAATACCATTTCGAAAATTGCCTCGAGATGTCGCCCCAGCAATACCTCAAAGTCATGCGCCTGAACGCCGCACGCAGCCTGCTGCGCAGCCACGCCGGCGGGCGCTCGAAATACCCGCCCAGCATCGCCGAAATCGCCGCCCAGTGCGGCTACGACCACCCCAGCCGCTTTGCCGGCGACTATAAACGCCAGTTCGGCGTGCTGCCGTCGGAAACCCTGCGCATGCCGGCCGACGTGGCCCTGCCCTCGCCTTAGGCTTAGGCTTAGCGCTCGCCTTCGCCTGCGGCACGTTATACCCGCCAGGTATGGAACGTGATCCAATCGGTCTTGGACGCGCGCGCCGCCGCTGCCTATCATCGGTAGCACGATCCAACCCGGTTATAGCGAGGCCCCATGCACCATACCCCGATAGATATCATCAGCGTCGACGTGCTGCTGTTCGATGTGCCCACCATCCGCCCGCACCAGTTGTCGGTCGCCACCATGCGCCGCCAGGACCTGGTGCTGGTCCGCCTGCGCTGCGCTGACGGCCACACCGGCTGGGGCGAAGCTACCACCATCGGCGGCCTGGCCTACGGCGAAGAAAGCCCGGAAAGCATCCGCGCCAATATCAACGCCTATATGGCGCCGCTGCTGGTGGGGCGCGACGCCAGTCTGCCGGCGGCCCGCATGGCCGACTTGCGCCAGCACCTGCAAGGCAACCGTTTTGCGCTGTGTGCGATCGAGACCGCGCTGTACGACGCGCAGGCGCGCCGCTTGAACGTGCCGCTGTCGGCCCTGTTTGGCGGCCGCCTGCGCGACAGCCTGCCGGTCGCCTGGACCTTGGCCAGCGGCGACACCGCGCGCGATATCGCCGAAGCCGAGCACATGCTCGAGATCCGGCGCCATCGCGTGTTCAAGCTGAAAATCGGCGCCCGCGCGGTACGCGCCGATTGCGCCCACGTGGCCGCCATCAAGCACGCGCTGGGCGAGCGCGCCAGCGTGCGGGTCGACGTCAACCAGGCCTGGAGCGAGACCGACGCCATGCTGGGCATGGCGATCCTGGAACAGGCCGGGGTCGACCTGGTGGAGCAGCCGATCGCCGCCCACAACGTGGAAGGCATGCGCCGCCTGCGCCATCAGCACCGTATCGCGCTGATGGCGGATGAGGCGCTGCACGGCCCGATCGACGCTTTCCGGCTGGCGCAACAGCGCGCCGCCGATGTCTTCGCGGTCAAGATCACCCAATCCGGCGGCCTGGAAGGCGCGCGCCAGGTTGCCGCCATTGGCGCGGCCGCCGGGATCGAACTGTATGGCGGCACCATGCTGGAGGGCGCGGTTGGCACCATCGCGTCGGCGCAACTGTTCGCCACGTTCGCGCAACAAGCCTGGGGCACGGAATTGTTCGGTCCCCTGTTGCTGACCGAGGACATCCTGCGCACCCCGCTGCAATACCAGGACTATGCGCTGCAATTGCCGTCCGGCCCCGGCCTGGGTATCGACATCGATGAAGACAAGGTCGACCACCTGCAGCGCCACGGCCGCTTCGCGCGTTGACCTCCACCCACTCCGATTGAAAGGATCACCATGCTGTTCAAAGTTGCCATGACGGTCGCACTGCCACACACCATCAGTGCGGAACAGGCCGAGCGCCTGAAAGCCGAGGAACGCGCACGCGCGCAGCAATTGCAGCGCAGCGGCACGTGGCGCCACCTGTGGCGCGTGGCCGGGCGCTATGCCAACGTCAGTATCTTCGACGTCGCAAGCGCCCAGGAATTACACGACATCCTGTCGTCGCTGCCGCTGTTCCCTTATATGGACGTGACGGTGGAAGCCCTGTGCCGCCACCCTTCGTCGATCCATGATGATGACCGCTGACATGACGCGCGTGCTCGATACCGGTGCGCGCCGGATCGCCTATACACTGGAGGGCCCGGCGGGCGCGCCGGTGGTGGTGCTGTCGAATTCCCTCGGCGCCACCATGGCGATGTGGGCGCCGCAGGCCGCCGCGCTGGCAAGCCGCTGGCGCGTGCTGCGCTACGATACGCGCGGCCATGGCGCATCCGGCCCACATGACGCCAGCGCCGGCTACGCCTTGGCCGACCTGGGCGGCGACGTGCTGCGCCTGATGGATGCGCTCGATATCGGACAGGCCGACTTTTGCGGCATTTCGATGGGCGGCATCACCGGCCTGTGGCTGGGCGTACACGCGCCAGAGCGGCTGCGCCGGCTGGTGGTGGCCAACAGCGCCGCCCGCATCGGCACGGCGAAGGGCTGGCGCGAACGCGCGGACCAGGTCTTGGCTTGCGGCATGGACGGCGTCGCCGCTGGCGCGCCAGAGCGCTGGTTTACGCCAGGCTTCCAGCGCCGCGCGCCGGCCACTGTGCAAGCGCTGCTCGCGGACTTGCGCGGCACCGCGCCGGCCGGCTACGCGGCCTGCTGCCTGGCGCTGGCGCAGGCCGATGTGCGCGACGACATCACCGCCATCACAATCCCGGCGCTGCTGGTCGCGGGCGCGCACGATCCCGTCACCACGGTGGCCGATGCGCACGCCATGCGCGAACGCATGCCGCAGGCGCACATGGTCACGCTGCCGGCAGCGCACCTGTCCAATCTCGACGCCGAACAGGGCTTTACCGACGCTTTGCTGACGTTCCTCGGCGCCTAGCCAGACGGTGTTGCCAGACACACTTGCGCCATGGCGCGGAAGCGCGCCAGCAGCGCGCCGCCGTCGCCGGCGCGGCAATTCATGATCACCGGCGACGTCACGCCGGCATCGGCGATCGCGCAATAGGCCACGCCATTGCCATGCGCGTGGCGCGCCGACGCCGGCACCAGGGCCACGCCCAGCCCGGCCGCCACCAGCCCCAGCGCGGTCTGCATCTCATTGGCTTCCCGGGTGGCGGCCGGCCGCAAGCCGCGCCGCGCAAACAAGTCCAGCACCTGGTCGGCATAGCCGGGCCGTGGCCGGGCCGGATACACCACCAGCGGCTGGTCCGCCAGCGCCGCCATGGTCACCGCGCCCTGCTCCAGCAAGGGGTGGCCAGCCGGCATGGCGGCCAGCAGCGGTTCGTGCATCAGGGTGACGCAGGCGATTTCCGGGTCGTGCAGCGGCAGCCGGCCAAAGCCGACGTCGATGCGGCCCAGCTTCAGCGCTGTGGCCTGCGCGATCGTCATCAATTCCGTAAAGCCGGTCTCGACGCCCGGTTCCGCCAGGCGGAAGCGGCGGATCAAGTCCGGCAGCGCGCCGCACATGACGGACGGCACGAAGCCGATGCCGAACCAGGTTTTCCCGCCTTGCGCCAAACGGCGCGTATCGTCCTCGATTTCGCGCAGGCGCGACACCACGTGGCGGGTCTGCTCGTAATAAAATTTGCCGGCCACCGTAAGGGCGATCGGCCGTGATTCGCGGTCGATCAATGTCACTTGCAGGCATTGTTCCAATTGGCGGATCTGCCGGCTCAGCGGCGGCTGCGCCATGTGCAGCAGTTCGGCGGCGCGGCTGAAGCTGAGTGTGTCCGCCACCGCGTGAAAATACCGCAGATGGCGCAATTCAATCATGCGTGGACCTGCGGGCGCACCGTATGAAACAGACGCTTGAAGTAGACCAGGCTGTCCTGCTCCGCGTCGACGGCGATGTCGTCCAGTTCGACGAACATCACGGAATGCGAACCGACTTGCTTGCAGTCGCGGATATGGCCTTGCAGCTGCACCAGCGCGCCGCTCAATACCGGCTGGCGCGCAACGCCGTCCTGCCAATGGTTGTGGGTGAAGCGTTCGGCCATCGGCAGCTTGGTCGCGCCGGCGAAATGCAGCGCCAGCTGTTCATGTTCGCCGCCCAGCACATTGACGCACAGGTGGCCGTTTTGCGTGAAGACGTCGTGCATCGCACTGTTGCGGTTGATGCAGACCAGCACCGTGGGCGGGCTGTCCGTCACGGAACACACGGCACTGGCCGTGATGCCACAGCGGCCGGCGGCGCCGTCGGTGGTGATGATGCACACGGCGGCCGGCAAGTGCGCCATGGCGTTGCGGAAGGCGAGTTGCTGTGCGGTCAATGGCGTGGGGGTGGCAGGGGCGGTCATGGCGGTCTCCATAGGTTGGTGAAAACCAGCATACGGGACCGCCCCGGTGCGGACAATCCGGTTGAATGGCAAGCCGGCTAAAGAAATCCCCTAGCAGGCTAGCCGTGGGCCTCGGCCAGCGCCGCGCGCAGCACCGCCAGGTCGCCGATATGGTTCGACAGCAGCAGGATCAAGCGGGCATTGAACATGCTGCTTTGTGCCGCGTCCAACCCCTGGTGGGCGTCGATCAGCGCTTCATAGTAGGCGTCCGGATCGGACAGGTTCGGCGCCAGGTTCAGTGTTGCCGGGGTCATCGCGTTGCGGTTCATGCCGCCTCCTGATTCAAGTCATGACCGCTGGCGCGGGCCACGGCGGCGCGCACCCGCGCCGGGTTGAAGGTGCGCCAGCGCGCGCAGACGTGCTGATCGGGGCGCAGCAGGTAATAGGCGCCGGGCGTGGCGTCATAGCGCGCGGCCGCCAGACCGTCACGATCGACCAGCGCGCCGCCGGGCAGCCCAGGCCACGGCCCCTGCGGCGCAAGCACCAGCGTTTTCACCGGCACCGGGCCCTCGGCCAGCGCGGCAAAGTCGGGCAGCGCCGCCGCGTCGTCCGGTGCGCCGGCGAAATACACGCCGGTGAACTCGCCGCCGGTCTGGCGCAACAGCCAGTCGGCCACGCCGTCGGCCGTGACCGGCGCATCGGCGGCCGGCGCGCCCGGGCGCAATGGACTGGCGAAGCGATCGGTATCGACGGTATTGAGGGCCGAGTCCCGGTAGGTGGACGGCAGCGACAGGCGCCCGCTGTTGACCAGCCTGCGCGCGAACGCATGCGTGCGCGCCAGTCCCAGCACGGCGTCGCGGAACAGACGGCTGACCTCACTCTTGGGCGTGATGAAATCCGTGGCGCGGGTCGAATTCAGGATATTTTCATCGGCCGCGAATTCGCGTTCACGCGCATAGGTGTCGAGCAGGCCGTCCGGCGCGTGGCCGTCGAGCACCAGCTTGAGCTTCCATGCCAGGTTTTCCGCATCCTGCACGCCACTGTTGGCGCCGCGCGCGCCGAATGGCGACACGCCATGGGCGGCATCGCCGGCAAACAGCACGCGGCCATGACGGAACGCCTCCATCCGCAGGCACGAAAAAGTATAGATCGAGACCCATTCCAGCTCGAATTCCACCTCCTCGCCGAGCAGCGCGCGGATACGGGGGATCACGCGCTCCGGCGCCTTTTCCGCCACCGGGTCGGCATCCCAGCCCAACTGGAAGTCGATGCGCCACACATTGTCCGGCTGACGGTGCAGCAAGACCGACTGGCCCGGGTGGAATGGCGGGTCGAACCAGAACCAGCGCTCGGCCGGAAAGTCGGCGCGCATTTTCACGTCGGCGATCAGGAAACGGTCGCGGAACGCGCGGCCATGGCTTTCCAGCCCCAGCAAGGCGCGCAGGGTGCTGCGCCCGCCGTCGGCCGCCACCACGTACTGCGCCTGCAGGTGATAGTCGCCATCGGGTGCGCTGACCGCCAGCGTCACGCCATCAGCGCGCTGCGTCAGGCCGGTGACTTTGCTGCACCAGCGGATCTCCAGGTTGTCGAGCTGCGCGGCGCGCTCGTACAGGTAGCCTTCGACATAATACTGTTGCAGGTTGATAAAGGCCGGATACTGGTGACCCGGTTCCGGCAACAGGTCAAAGCGGTACACCGGCTGGTCTTGCAGGAAGACGCGGCCGACATGCCAGCTGACGCCCTTGTCGAGCATGCGCTCGCCGCAACGCAGGCGGTCGAAAATTTCCAGCGTGCGCTTGGCAAAGCAGATCGCGCGCGAGCCGGCCGACAGCTTGTTGTCATCGTCAAGCAGCAGCACGCGCACGCCCTGCTGCGCCAGGTCGATGGCGGTGGCCAGGCCCACCGGTCCCGCGCCCACCACCACCACCGAATGACTGCCGCCTTCGCGCTCGGCGCCGGGGGCGTACTCAAAGGTCTTGTTTTGATAATCCATGCGATCCCCCTGGTCTCAGTCTTGCAGCGCGTGCCACATTTCCTGGTCGCGCTGCGCGGTCCAGATACGCGGATGCTTGATGCCGCGCGCTTCATCGACGGCGCGCGTGACATCGAACGGCAGGCAATGCTCGTAAATAAACACATGGCCAAACTTCGGGTCCATGTGCGCGCGCACGTGGCGCATCGCGCCCTTCAGGTCGAGCCCCGCCGCCACGGCCTCCTTCGCGCTGGCCAGCAGCGTCGTGACGAAGTCCTTGGTGTAATTGATGCCGGCGTTGACCTGTTCCGGCGTGACCAGCGCCGGACCACGGCCCGGTACCAGTTGCTGCGGTTCCAGCGCGCGCAGCGCCTCCAGCGTGGCCGGCCACTCTTCGAGCTGGGCGTCGCCGGTATAGGCGGCCGCATCGAATTCCACCAGGTCGCCCGAGAAGCAGATTTTCTGCGACGGGATCCAGGCGATGGTGTCGCCCTTGGTATGGCCCATGCCGATGTGGGCCAGCCGGACTTCCAGGCTGCCCATGAATATCGTCATTTCCTTGTCAAACACCATGGTCGGCCAGCTCAGGCCCGGCACCGACTCGACCCCGGCAAACAGGCGCGGGAAGCGTTCGATTTCCGATTGCATGTCTTGCTCACCGCGCTCGACGATCAATTCATAGGTGCCGCGCGACGCGATAATCTGCTGCGCGCCCTCGTTGACGTAGGCCGACGCGCCCAGCACGCGCACCGCGTGGTAATGCGACAGCACCACATATTTGATCGGCAAATCCGTCACGCTGCGGATATGTTTGATCAGCGCCTGCGCCATCACCGGGGTCGCGGTGGTGTCGATCACCATCACGCTGTCGTCGCCAATGATCACGCCGGAATTCGGGTCGCCTTCGGCGGTGTAGGCATAGGCGTTGTCGGACAGCTTGATAAAGCTGGTCTTCTTTTCTTCCAGGTCGGCCTGCGATGCGAATTGTTTCCCTGCCACGATGCTTCTCCAATAAGGGTTGCCGAGCCAGTTCCTCGGTAGGCAAACGATACGGCGTGGCATATTATGTGTAAATCGCAAGCCATTCATTAGAACTATGAACGACATTCATAACACGGAGTTGGACCTCAATTTGCTGCCGGTGTTCGACGCCATGATCCGGGTCGGCAATGTCAGCCGCGCCGCCGAGGAACTGGCCATGTCGCAGAGCGCACTGAGCCATGCGCTGAAGCGCTTGCGCCTGTTTTTCGGCGATCCCTTGTTCCTGAAGACCGGCAGCGGCATGCAGCCGACGCCGAAGGCGCTCGAACTGCGCGCGCCGATCCTGGCTGTCATGGGCACCGTGCGCGGCGAATTGCTGGTGCGCGAAGGGTTCGATCCGTTGCAGGCGCGGCGCATGTTTTCGCTGTGTCTGACCGATATGGGCGAACTGATTTTCCTGCCACGGCTGATCGCGCGGCTGCGCGAGGCGGCCCCCGGCTGTACGCTGCGCACGCTGCAAGTGCCATCGCGCCAGATTCCCGCCGTGCTGGAATCGGGCGAGGCGGACCTGGCGCTGGGCTCACTGCACGCGGTACCGGACGGGCTGTTCCAGCAACAACTGTTCACCCGCTCGTTCATCACCATCGTCAATCGCGGCAACCAGCAGATCGGCGCCGAGTTGCCACTGGCGCAATTCATGGCCATGGAACACATCGTGGTGTCGCTGTCCGGCCGGCGCGAAGATGGCTATGACGCCATCATCGACCAGTTGGCGGGACCGCGGCGGGTCTACCTGACCACGCCGCACTTCCTGACCGTGCCCATGATCATCGAGCACAATCCCGACCTGATCGCCACCGTGCCGCGCGAACTGGCGACCCGCTTCGCCACCTACCAAAGCGTGCGCATGGTGGACACGCCGGTCGGCGTGCCGCCGTTCGCGATCCGCCAGCACTGGCATCCACGCTTCCACCACGACGCGGCCAATGCGTGGCTGCGCAGGACGATCAAGGAAGTCTTTGATACCTTACCGGAGTAGACCGGTGGCGGCGCGCACGGCCAGGCTTACAGGGCAACAACACCGCTATGCATTTTTACAACAATCATCTTGCAAGTCAGTTGTCGGCCGCCCATTTGCTGGCAGCGCATGGGATACTGTTTGGTACCGGCAGTTTGCCACGGAGGCAGTGTCATGCCCGAAACCGCACCCGCTCCATCCACGACACTGCGTGAGTCCGCAGACGCTCGCCTGCAGTTGCTGCGCGAGTGTCCGACGGCGCACCAGTTGCGGCATTACGCCGACATCCTGCAGCAGTTGGCCACCGACCACCTCGATGGCCAGCTCAATAGCGCGCAAGCGCTGGAGCTGCAGGCATTCCAGTTACACGCCATGGCGGCGGACATGAACCAGCCGGTCGAAGCCATGCTGGTACAAGCCATGGACTTGCACTTGCGGGCCCAGACCGCCCAGTACCTGCCGGCCCAGGCCGCCGCCCTGCGCGCGCTGCACTGGATCCAGATGCGCATGCGCCTGCACCACGCGTCGCTCGACAGCCTGGCCAGGGCCGCTGAACTGTACGAGCGCTGCGGCCAGCCACAGTTGGCGCTGCTGGTGCAGGCGGCGCGCTGCCGCGTGCTGCTCAGTGCGGAGATGCACATTGAACTGCATGCGTTCTGCGCCGGCTTGCTGGCCCGGCCGGAAGTGCTGCCGCCGACCATCCATGCGATGCTGCATGATTACGCCGCCTCCGCCTCGTACTACCTGGCCGTCGAGCAGATTGACACGCCGGCGGCGGAACCACACTGGCGCGATTGCCTTGCCCACCGAGAACAATTCCTAAAAGCAACACGCAGCCACCAGTTGCGCGCCCACGAATGCCTGGCCCTGCTGAACCTGGCCATCGTCAACGCCACCTGTGAACACGCGGACGCCAGCCGCGCCTACATGCGCCAGTTGCGGGAACAGTTCGTCATTGATGTCAACTGGGAATCCTGGCTGCAACTGTGTGAACTGCTGATCCAGTGCGTGGAAGGCGAGCGCGCCGTCGCCTGGCAAGCCCTGCTCGACTACGATGCCTGGCTCGACAGCCAATCCGGCGACGCCGTGCGCCAGCGCGAAATCAGCCTGATCTCGATCCGCCGCTATGGCCGCCGCTGGGGCCACCTGGAACAGGCACTGCAAGCCTGCGCCACGCAGATCGCCTTCGAGCGCCAGCACAAGCGCGAACTGGCACGGTCGCTGGGCGATACCTTGAACGCGGTGATGGAGCGGCCGCAACTGCTGTACCAGAATGCCGTATTGGCGCAGCAAGGCACCGAGTTGGAAAATGCCCTGATGCAGCGCAACCTGGAGTTAAACGATGCGCTGGCAACCCTGCGCCAGGAAGCCGCCGTGCGCCAGCAAGCCGAAGCGGCGCTGCGCCAGGCACATGACGAACTGGAGCAGAAAGTACGCGAGCGCAGCGCCGAATTGGCACAAGCCTTGCAGTCCTTGATGCAGCGCGAAAAACAGCTGGGGCTGTCGCGCCTGGTGGTGGGCATGGCGCACGAGATGAACACACCGCTCGGCAATGCGCGGGTGGCCGCCAGTGTCATCACCGGCCGCGCCGGCGAATTGACGCGTTTGCTCGATAGCGGCACGCTGCGCCGCAGCCAACTGCTCGATTTGTTGGACAACCTCACCGAGGGGGGCGGCCTGATCGAACGGGCGCTGGGCCAGATCAGCGAGCTGGTCGACCGTTTCAAGGGCCTGTCCGTCGATCCGACACAGGAAGCGCGGGTCGTCTTCAACCTGAGCGACCGGTTGCGCTTCTTCCACTATCACAGCCAGCAACGGCTGCGGGCGCGCGGCATCCACATGACGTTGTCGTTGCCGGACAACCTGTGGCTGGAAGGATATCCGGGCGCCTTGCAAGTGGTCTTCCAGCACCTGCTCGACAATTGCCTGCAACATGCCTTTGCCGGCGACAGCGGCGGCACCGTGACCGTCAGTGCCCGCGGTGACGGCCCGGCACTGCTGCTGCAATGGGAAGACGACGGCTGCGGCATTGCTGCGCAACACCTGTCACGGGTGCTGGACCCGTTCTACACCACCCAGTTGGGACAGACCGGCAAGGGCCTCGGCCTGTCCAGCGTCCACAGCATCGTGGTCAACCTGATGCAGGGCCAGGTCGCGGTGGAGAGCGGCGCGGGCCGGGGCACGCGCATCGTGCTGCGGCTGCCGGTGGCGCCAGGCCAGCCGCCGGACGCGGCGGCGGCACGCTGAGCCGGCCCATCAACCACCGCCCGGCGGCAACGCTACGGCGTGTCGCCAGGCTGCCACCCCAGGTTTTCGGCGGGCAGCAGCGTGACGGAGCGACTCAAGCCGAACGACATATTGATCAGCGGGAAGGCGCTCTGGTAGCGGACCGCGACGCAGTCGGCGCTGTTGGCCGGATCGCAGATCCTGGCCCTGACCAGGCGGATGCAGTCGCCAGCATAGGGATTTTGCACGCAATTGACATGGTTGCGGGCCGGACTCGCGGGGAGGCTTGCGGCCGGCATCGACGCATAAGTCATCACGCCGCTGGCATCGCGCGTGATCGACAGGTAGTCGATCCGCACATGCGCGTCGGTCACGGGCGCGCCTAACGGCAAGCGCCCGCCAACCGCATCGAACACCGCCGACCGGCCGATGGCGCTCATGGTTGCGCTGTTGGTGAAATCGGCCAGCGCCGCCGAAGTTGCCGCCCGGCGCGTGACCTCCGGCAGCATATTGACCACGTAGAGCGCACGCGCCAACTCCAGGACGGCAAACACAAACAGCAAAAAGAACGGCAGGATAAGGGCCAGTTCGACCATGGCGCCGCCGCTGCGCCGGCAGCGCAGGCATGTTGTTCGCATCACCATTATTTCCCCAGGTAGGTCACGCTGGCCTCGGCGGTGACGGCAATCGACATTTGGGTGTACTCCGGAAAAAAGATGTCCTGCACCGTCATCTGAACCGCCACCCGGACCGTCGTCGGGGTGGAATAGCCGGTACAGGTCAGGCCGTTGCATAGTTTGTCGACGACGGCAGGGAATTCGCCGGGATTGAGTTCGCCCAGGTGCGCCCGCACAATGTCGTCGGTCAACTGGATCGCATAGCCAACCATGTTGGGATCCCGCATGATGACCAGCGGCACCGAGGCGAGAAAACGGGCGCCATTTTGCGCCGCATGCTGCATTGCCGCGTAATGCCACAGGATGCGGCCCAGATACAGCGGCAACGCCAGCAGCAGGATCAGCAATGGCAGCACCAGCGCGAACTCGACAGCGGCGAGGCCCTGCTGGCGATCAAGGGGGGGGCGGTGACGTCGCGTCATTGGATCAACTCCACCGGTCCACCAAGCGACTGTTCCTCGGCCACCCCGCCAAATTCGGCAAACAGGCTGGTGGCGGTGGCCGGCACGGTCATGAAAAATTTGCCGATGCCAATCACACTGGCGGCCACCGTCGCGCCCCCCCGCGACCGGACAGGACAGCAGGGCCACGTTGAGTACCCGCCGATTGGCCACACCGGGCTGGTGTGGCACCGATGGCGGCAAAAAGTGGGTGCCGGCAATCGCCTTGTAGGGCACCGCGGTGCCGCCTGGATAGTTGCTGTTGGCGCTGGGTGCACCCGGACTGTACAGCGTCGCCCAGGCCGAGGTGGCAAACGGGGTATAGCCGGCAGCCGGTTCGCCGGCCCCGGCCGCAGCCGTGTACGACGCAAACGGCACCGCCCTGGCATAGGTCCATAGCGGCCCGTACTTGGCCGCCGTATTGCCGGCCGGTGCCGGCAGCGGGTCGGCAATGGTCCACAGTTTGCCGGCGTCGGTCAACGATTGCGCGGCCTGGCCGGCGGGCGCCGTGGCCATCCAGTTGATGCCGGCATAGGGATAGGATTTGATGTTACGGTCCGGCGGCGCGCCATCGGGCGTGCAGCTGCTGCCGGCATACAGGCCGAAGCGGGAATTGAGCTCATTAAATAGCGCGCCAAGCGGGAACGGCCGACTGGCGGTCACGCTGCCGCCGGTGACCCGCGGCATGGCGAGGACGCCGCCACAGACGAACGGCGCCAGCACCGCCGGCGCCATGTTGGCGGACGCCCCCGCCGTGCCGGGGATGGCGAACGGGTCGAGGGCGAAGCTTTCCGGCGCCGTGCCCGCCGGATTCAACTGCATCAGGTCATAGCTGACGCCACGCCGGAAGCCGAACTCGACCAACTCCGGGGCGGCCGGTCCGGCGTTGGCGCGCGAGGCGGCGGCCACCGGCGACAACGCGCACAGCGCCAGCGGCGTCAGGTGGATGGTCCGACGCCCCGCGACGGCGGTGGCGCGGACGCTGGCCGTGACGTCACCGGGGGAGAGCACGCGCATCAGGTGCAGCGGCACACGGCCGTGCACGGGGTCCAGTTGAGCGGTGTCGACTTTGGCGTAGAGCAACCCGTGGGGGCTGGCTTGGGCCGCGCCCGCATCCAGCCAGGGGCCATTGGTGCTCGCACTGAACGTCAGCGCATTGGCATGCCAGGCGACCGCCTGGTTGTGATAGCGGTAGGTCCACTGGCCAGCCGTGCCGGCCGCCTGGGCCAGGGCAGCGGCCACGCCGGCGGCGGTGCCGTTGAGTTCACGCGCGGCCGACAACGCCACGGCATTCGCCAGCCCTTGCAATTCGCTCTTGCGGTGACTTACCTGCGGCAAGTCCAACGCGAAGCCGCAGATCCCGAGCATCACCAGCAGCATCAGCGCCAGCGTGATGGCGATAACGCCCTCCTGGCGCCGGCTTGCCATCGGGCGCGGCAGGTCGTGCTGCAAGTCTGGCAGACGGTGTCCCGTACACATCCGCAACCTCCCGGTTATTCAGCGATCTTGGCTGGCAATTCGGTATGCAATAAATGCTCAATGGCAAGATGATGTTACCGAGGACGGGAATCGTGTGGTTTGACGCAGGACAAAAGCTTGCGGGTGTGCAATAGTTGCATCATGGCGATGCACTTTCATACCAACACACAAACTTGCATGGTAGCATGTAACGTGTCGGATTATTCCGATGCAAGCCGCGCGTATTGCCGTGGCGGCGCGTGTGTTTAATGTCCGCAGGAGCGCATCCGGTTTGTCCCGTCCCGCCATTCACTTCAGTTCCATCGCCGCCCCGGCACGCCGCATGGCGGCCGCCTTGTTGCTGGCCATTCCCGCCGCCGTGCTGGCGGCGTCCGGCGCGCCGCGCTGGGACGCCCACGCCACCCCGCTGTTTTCCCACATCGGCATGGAACAAGGCTTGCCCCATCCGGTCGCCGTGGTCATGGCCCAGGATGCCGACGGCTACCTGTGGATCGGCACCCAGCAGGGACTGGCGCGCTGGGACGGCTACCGCATGCGCAATTTCCTGTTCGATGCCGCCGATTCCGGATCGCTGCCGGGCGATTTGATCCAGGCCTTGCACGTCGACCAAAAGGGCCGCCTGTGGGTCGGCACCGCCAATGGCGGCCTGGCCCTGTATGACAAGGTCCACGAGCGTTTCCGGCGCTTTGGCGTCGGCCCGAACGGCTTGCGGCACGCCGCTGTCAATGCGATCGCCAGCGATGCCGATGGCGGCATCTGGGTCGGCACGGCCGGCGGACTCGATTACCTGCCACCCGGCCTGGACGCCGTGCGGCACATCGAGCGCGCGCCGGGCCAGCCGGACAACCAGGTGCGCTCGCTGTTGCGCGACCGCGCCGGCAACCTGTGGATCGGTTCCGTCACCGGGCTCGAATTGCGCGCCGCGCGAGGCGGCGCGATCCAGGCCGTCGCCATCAAGGGCCCGGATGACGCGCGCTGGAGCGACGCCGTGCTGTCACTGGCCGAGGAACGCGATGGCCGCATCCTGTTCGGCACCATGAAAAGTGGCCTGGGCCGTGTCACGGCCCAGGGTGCGGCCGCCAGCGGCCAGGTGCTGGCCGTGGCCGGTGTCAGCGACGCCCAGGCGCATATGGTGCTGGGCCTGGCGGAAGTCGGGGCCGGCCGCTGGTGGGCCGCCACCTATGGCGGCGGCGTGATTGAATACGACGCCGCCGGCGGCCGCGGACGCCGCATCCAGCACAAGGCGGCGGTGGGTACCAGCCTGGGGGCCGACCGCACCGCCTATGTCTTGCGCGACCGCAGCGGCCTGGTCTGGGTGGCCAATGAGCGCAGCGTCGACACCTACAATCCGCAGGCCGAAGGGATCCGCAATATCCATGGCGCCGAAGGCATCGCCGAGACCGGCGTGTCGGCCCTGATGAAAGATGGCCTCGGCACCATGTGGGTGGCGCTGGCCGACCAGGGCATCGACCAGTATTTGCCCGATGGGCGCCGCATTGCGGCGCTGCGTCCTGACCCGACGCGGCCAGACGATGCGCTGCCGGCGCGGTTTATTCTGGCGCTGGCGCCCGCGCCGGATCACGAGGCATGGATCGGCACCCAAATCGGCCTGTACCGCAGCAGCGCCCATGGCCGCAAGGTCAAGCGCATCAAGCTGCCGGAGAGCATGCCCTACCCCCGCATCAGCACCATGCTGGCGCAAGGCGATGTGCTGTGGCTGGGCACCTTCGACGGCCTGCTGCGCTATGACACGGCCAGCGGTGCACTGCGCTCCCATGTTCAGGGCACCGCCCCGGGCGGCTTGTCCGACAACCGCATCCACGCCATCGCCGACGATGGCATGGGCGGTTTGTGGATCGGCACGCGCAATGGCTTGAACCACCTGCTGGCGGACGGCACGGTGGAGCAGATTCATGCCCAGCCCACCGTGGCGGGCGCACTGCGCTACCCGCTGGTGACGTCCCTGGTGCGGGACCGCCAAGACCGGCTGTGGGTCGGCACCAATGGCGGTGGCATCTTTATCCTGCATCATCGCGACAAAAAGGGCGCGCCGGTGTTCCAGCAGATCGACACCACACACGGCTTGCCGTATGGTGCCATCACTGGCATGCAACTCGATACCAGTGGCGCCGTGTGGGCCGCCACCGCCAACGGCCTGGCCACCATCGACCCGGCCACGCTGCAGGTGCGCGCGTTCGGGCGCCAGGACGGCCTGGCGTTCGGCACCTATTTTGGCGGCGCGGCCGGACTGACGCCCGAAGGCGACGTCGCCTTTGGCGCCACCGCCGGACTGGCCGTGCTGCAGCCGCAGCAACTCCAGCCCTGGAGCTACGCACCGCCGCTGGTGATTGGCGCGGTGCGGGTCGATGGCCAGCCGATGGTCGCCGGCGAACTGATGGCGCGGCTGGCCGGCCCGCAGCCGGTCCTGACGCTGCCGCCGGGCGCCAAGAGCCTGGAAGTGCAACTGGCGGCGCTGGATTTCTCCGCCCCCCACCTGAACCGCTATGCGGCGCGACTCGATGGTGTGGACCGCGACTGGGTCTCCACCGACGCCACCGGCCGCCTGGCCATCTACCGCAACCTGGCGCCCGGCACTTATCGGCTGGACCTGCGCGGCAGCAACCGCAGCGGGACCTGGAATACGCCGCCGCTGTCACTGCAAGTGATCGTGCAGCCGCAATGGTTCCAGACCTGGTGGGCCAAACTGCTGTTTGGGCTGACCGGCGTCGTTGCCGTCTGGGGCCTGTATCGCCGGCGCATGGGCTATCTGCTGCGCACCAAAGCCCAGCTCGAAGCCCGCATCTACGCGCGCACCCAGCACCTGGAAAAGCTCAACGCCATCGTCCGCTCCATCAACGAGCAAGTCGACTTCGACGCCCTGCTGATCACCATGCTGCGCGAAGCGACCGTCATCGAAGGCGTCGAAATCGCCTATGCGCTGGTGTATGACGGCGGCGCGGACCACTTTGCGGTGCGCGCCACCTGGGCCCGCAGCGGTGTGGCGCCGGAGCTGGCGCCGATGGCGGCGGCGCTGGCCGCGGCGCGCTTTGCACCCGAGGGCAGCGCGATTTTCGACGATATTCACATCGTGCGCGCCCCTGCCGCCGACGGCGTGGCGGCCCAGTTGGCCCTGTGCATCCGGGTGGAAGGCGCGGTGCAGGGTTACCTGGTGTTCGCCAACCTCGGCCACAGTCTGGCGTTCGACCAAAGCGACCAGGATTTGTTGAAAGGCTTGAAGGAACACGTGGTCTCGGCCTTCCAGAAGGCCCATGCGCTGCGCGTAATCGACCGCGCCCGCGCTGACGCCGAATCGGCCTCGCGCGCCAAGAGTGAATTCCTGGCCAATATGAGCCATGAAATCCGCACGCCGATGAATGCGCTGATCGGGCTGTCGCGGCTGACGCTGCGCACCGACCTGACAGCCAAGCAGCGCGATTACCTGGGCAAGATCCTGTGGTCCGGTGAGAACCTGCTGGGCATCATCAACGATATCCTGGACTTTTCCAAGATCGAGGCGCGCCGCCTGGAATTGGAACACGTGTCGTTCCCGCTCGATGACTTGCTGGGCAATCTGGCCGACGTCATCGTACAAAAGACCGAGGAAAAAGGCGTTGAAGTGGTGTTCCGGGTGGCCTCGGGCGTACCACGCCTGCTGCTGGGCGACCCGCTGCGCCTCGGCCAAGTCCTGCTGAACCTGGCGGGCAATGCCGCCAAATTCACCGAACAGGGTGAAATCGTGCTGTCGGTCGACGTGCTGCAACGCGGCGCCACCACCGTTACGCTGCGCTTTGCCGTGCGCGACACCGGCATTGGCATGACCAAACAGCAGATCAGCGGCCTGTTCCAGTCGTTCTCGCAGGCCGACAGCTCGATCACGCGTAAATATGGCGGCACCGGGCTGGGCCTGGCGATTTCGCGCCAATTGGTCGAATTGATGGGCGGCACTATCGAGGTCGACAGCCAGCCGGGCGTCGGCAGCTGCTTCACCTTCGACATCGAGCTGGGCGTCGCGCCCGCCGATGCGGCCGAACCGGCGGCCAATCCCGCCCTGGATCGCCACCGCGTGCTGGTGGTCGATGACAGCGAAGTGGCGCGCGCGGTCCTGTGCGACATGCTCGAATCGTTCGGCATCGGCGATTGCCATGGCGCGGCGTCCGGCCCGTCTGCGCTGGACTTGCTGCTGGCGGCGGAAGTGGCCGGCAAGCCTTACGACCTGGTGCTGATGGACTGGCGCATGCCGGAATGGGATGGCCTGGAAACGGCGCGCCGCATCCGCAGCGACGCCCGCATCCAGACCACGCCGGCGATCCTGATGGTCAGCGCCCACGCGCGCGAAGATGTGTTGAACCGTATCGACAACGCGGGACTGGACGGCTTCCTGATCAAGCCGGTGGTGCCGTCGCTGCTGTATAACAGCATCCGCGATATCCTGCAGCCGGCGCACGGCGCCAGCGCGACACCGGCACCGCGCGGTCAGCGGCCGCGCCAGCCCGACCTGTCGCGCCTGGCCGGCGCCCGCGTGCTGCTGGTGGAAGACAATGCGATCAACCGCGACGTGGCGCTCGACTTCCTGGGCGACGCGCCGGTGGTGGTCGACGTGGCGTTGGACGGCATGCAGGCGGTCGAAATGGTGCAGCAAGGTGACTATGACCTGGTGTTGATGGACGTGCAAATGCCCGTCATGGACGGCTTGACGGCGACCCGCACCATCCGCGCGCTGGGGCCATACGCGCATTTGCCGATCATCGCCATGACCGCCTATGCGCTCAAGAGCGACCAGGAGGCCAGCATTGCCGCCGGCATGAACGAACATTTGACCAAGCCGATCGATCCGTTCGCGCTGTATGGCGTCTTGTTGCGCTGGATCGCCGCGCGTCCGGATCGCGCGCCGGCCGGCGACGCCGGCGGGACGCAGGTCGCGCCATCGGACGCGCGATCAGACGCGCCATGGAGCGGCGCAGCCGATGGCGCCGAGGCGCCCCAGGCGCCGCTGCCGGCGCCCTTGCCCGCGATTCCCGGCATCGACTGGCAGGTGGCGCTGGAATGTGTCGGCCAGCGCCACGCGCTGCTACACAAGGTGCTGGCCAGCTTCGTGCAGAATTATGGCGGCGCGGGACACACGCCGCTGCTCGACCATGATGCCGCGCCAGAACTCTTGCAGCGCTATGTGCACAGTTTAAAATCGGCCGCCGCCACGCTGGGCGCGCAAGCCGTGACGCAAATGGCCGGCGCGCTCGAGATTGCGCTGCAGCAGGACCGGGGCGCCGATGCGCAGGCGCTGCGCGCACCGCTGGCCGCCGCCCTGGCGTCGCTCTCGGCATCGATCGAGGCAGCCTTTGGCTTGCCGGCGGAGCCGGCCATGCGCACGGCCGTCGACAACAGCATGGCGCAGCCTGGCGCCCCTGCCGGCGCCGACGCGGAGCCGAACAGTACGCCCGACCGGCAATCGGTGTTGATCGTCGACGACCAGGTCATCAACCTCGAAGTGCTGTCGATGCTGCTCGAAGACCAATACGATGTGACCACCTCCGGCGATGGCGCCGAGGCGCTGGCGTGGGCGGCCGAGCACCAGCCCGACCTGATCCTGCTGGACGTCATGATGGAAGGAATCAATGGCCACGAGGTGCTGCGCCGCTTGAAGGAAGACGCCACCACCAGCCACATCCCCGTGATGTTCATTACCGGCCTGGACAGCCGGGACGATGAGGCGCGCGGCCTGGAACTGGGCGCCTCCGACTATATCTCCAAGCCCTTCAGTGCGGCGGTGGTGCGGGCCCGCGTGGCGCTGCACCTGCAGCTGGCGCGCCAGCGCCGCCAGCTCGAGGCGCTGGCGCATATTGATGGCTTGACCGGCTTGCCGAACCGGCGCCGCTTCGATGACCACTATGCGAAGGAATGGCAGCGTGCGCAGCGCAACGGCTCGCCGTTGTCGCTGCTGCTGCTCGACGTCGACTGCTTCAAGCAATACAACGACCACTATGGCCATGCGATGGGCGACCAGGTGCTGCGCACGCTGGGCCGCGTGCTGCGCAACAGTGCGCGCCGTCCGGCCGACCTGGCGGCGCGCTACGGCGGCGAGGAATTCGTGCTGATACTGCCGGAAACCGATGGCGCGGCCGCGCTCGATATCGCGCAGCGGCTGTGTGCCGATGTGGCGGCGCTGGCCATCCCGCACCTGCACTCGGACTGCGCACCGTGCATCACGGTCAGCGTGGGCGGTGCCACGGCGTTCCCGCCGGGCAGCGAGTCGCGCGCCGAATTGCTGGAGGCGGCCGACCAGCACCTGTACCGCGCCAAAGCCGAAGGGCGCAATCGCACCGTATGCCGCACGGCCCACCATGGCGCCGGCAAAAAGTTCCTGGAAGCGCTGAAAGGCTGATCTTGGGATACTCCGTAGTTACCACCCGTTGTTCAACCCTGTTTTTGAAAGAAGGAAGACGTAATGGCAAATTTCAATCCTGGCGATCTCGATACCCTGCTCGACAAACTGTCCTCCGATGACGCGTTCCGCGAGCAAATGCTGGGTAACCCGGCCCAGGCATTGGCCGGCATCGGCCTCAATATCGACCCCGCCCAGATCCCGGCCATCCGCACGCTGCCGTCGAAAGATGCGCTGGCGGCAGACCGCGCCACCATCCAGGCCAAGCTCGATAGCGCCGCCGGCGCGCTGCCATTCTTCCTGAGCGGTACGCTGTAATGGCCACGGCGCGTGGCCAGCACGCTGGTCACGCGCCGCTGCGCAACTCCACATAATCACCGGCGCCCGCCGGCCCGCAGCCACAGACAGCGACCACCACATCGGCCAACGGGTCGAGGCCAAGCGCCTGCTCGAGCTCCACCTCATTGATCGCGGCAGTCACAAAACCACCCATCCCGGCTTCCGTGGCCAGCAGATAAAACGTTTGCGACAAGTGTCCCGCGTCCAGCAGCAGCGCGCGGTGCGCCTTGGCGTGGTTACGGTATTTCCAGAAATTGCGCACCACCCGCGCCGCCACGATCACCATGAACGGCGCGTCGGCAAACCATTGCTGGTCCGCCACCGCCACCTGCGCCAGCCGGTGCGCCTGCCCGGCCGTCAGCGCCTGCACCGGCTCGAGCTGGTGATCGACCGGATGGTAGTGGTACAGCCCAGGCGCGATGCCGTCGATGCGCTGCGCCAGCACATACGCGGCGCACGGATGCAGGCCGCCGGCGGACGGACTGGTTTTTTTCAGGACATAGGCGTCCGGCGCCATCATGCGCTGGTCCTGCGCGCCAAAGGTGCGTTGCAGCAGGCGCGCCGCCAGCGCCAGCGGCACCTGCGCCGTGGTATCAAAATTGCGCCCCGTATAACGCCGCAGCAGCACCGCATCGAGCGCGTCGGCGGCCGGCGCGGGCAGCGCGATGGCGGTGTCGGCAGCGCCGCGCGCCACCACTGGCGGTGGCGGCGGACCGTACACTTTCACCAGTTCGTCAAAGGTGGGGAACTGCATGCCCGATTCGCTCTGCATGCCACGCCAGCGGCTGAACATATGCGCCACGGCCGACAGCGGCCGCCAGTGCTGCGCGCGCAGGGTATCGTCACGCTGGCGCACATGGGCCAGCGGCGCCGCCAATGGCGGCTCGCCGGCCGGCGCGTCGGCCACCAGCACGCCCGCTTGCAGCAGGTCCGCCACCAGCTCTGCGCCATGCTGTTCTTCCAGCACGGCGCGCGGCTGCCACACGGTTTGCCCGATCCGGCCCAGCGCCGCCACCTGCTCGTCGGTCAAGTCCACTTCCCGGTCCAGGTGCGGCGCCAACCCGACCCAGCGCAGCGATGCGCTCAGTGCACTGCCACCGGAAAACATCGATGACAAATCCAGTCCCAGCGTTTCCCTGGGTTCCATCAACAACACAGCACAGCGCCTGATCTGCATGGAGAGCTCCGGTAATGAAAAATGCCGGCGCATCTTACCATCGGGGATGGTCTTGACGATATCCGTACTGCCACCGTAATTGGAAAGGAGAGCCGGGCCGGGTCGCGGTAGCATGGCTGTCTGTCATCGGCGCTTTTCTTGCAACAAGCGTGTCAAACAGCGTGCAAAACTTTCCAGATTCGGGGTGGAAACAGCGTCCAATAGTTTCCACCCCAGTATGTAACCATCCGGTATTTCGCCGGAGGTATCTGGAGTGTTTCACATGGACATCATTTACGAAATCCGCCGGCGCCATCTGGTCCAGAAGCAGACGATTTCCGCCATCGCCAGGGAGATGGGAATCTCGCGGCCAACGGTACGCCGGCATCTGAAGACGGTAGAGGAACCTCGCTATGCACGGGTGCCACCGGTCTCGCCCAAGCTGGGGAAATTCGAGGCACAGCTGACGCAGTGGCTGGAACTGGAGGCAAAGTTGCCGAGGCCGCGCCGCCGTTCTGCCCATCGTCTCTACGAGGGCTTGCAGGAGCTGGGCTACGGCGGTGCTTACGATAGCGTTCAACGGTTTGTAAAACGCTGGAAGGCCAGCCACCATGGCCCCAAACTGACGGAAGCATTTATCCCGCTGGAGTTCGCGCTAGGTGATGCCTGCCAATTCGACTGGAGCCACGAGCAGGTCGAGTTGGCTGGCGTGCTGCAAACGATCAAGGTGGCCCATTTCCGGTTGACCTACAGCCGCCAGATGTTCGTCGTCGCGTACCCGCGCGAAACCCAGGAGATGGTGCTGGAGGCGCACAACCGGGCTTTCGCCTTCTTTGGCGGTGTGCCGGCCCGACTCATCTACGACAACCTCAAGACCGTCGTCGACGCCATCTTCAGCGGCAAGGAGCGCAAATTTAATCGCCGCTTCCTGTGCCTGGCCAATCACTACCTGTTTGAGCCGGTCGCCTGCACGCCGGCCTCGGGCTGGGAGAAAGGTCAGGTCGAGAATCAGGTCGGCAATGTGCGCGAGTGGCTGTTCACGCCGCTGGCCCGCTTCGCATCCTTCGCCGAACTCAATGACTGGCTGGCACAGCGCTGCCGGGAGTTGGCGCAACGTCTGCACCCAACGCAAAGCGAGCGCACCATTGCCGCCTGCTTTGCCGACGAACAGCCGCTGCTGCGGCCAGTCACGGCCACGTTCGATGGCTACGTCGAGGATATGATGCGCGTCTCGTCGACCTGCCTGGTGCGGGTCGACCGCAACCGCTACAGCGTTCCCGCCAGCGCCGCCGGCCAGGCCGTATCGGTGCGCAGAACGGCCGATCACGTCCACGTCGTCGCCGACGGCGAGCTGATCGCCGCGCACCCCCGTCGCTATGGCCGCGACCAGTTGATCTGTGATCCCTGGCACTACCTGCCGGTGCTTGAAAAGAAACCGGGCGCGCTGCGCAATGGCGCCCCCTTCATCGCATGGGAGTTGCCCAAGCCGATACAACTGGTGCGCGACCGGATTCTCAAGCAGCCCAAGGGCGACCGCGCTTTCGTCGAATTGCTGATGCTCGCTGGCGAGGCTGGCCTTGATGCCCTGACGGTGGCCTGCGAACTGGCATTGGAGTGCGGCATCGTCAGCGCCCCCGTCGTGATGAACGAATTGCGCCGGCTCATCGCGCCCCATCTGCCGGCAGCGGCCATCGCCGTGCCCGATGGTATCGCACTGACGATGGAGCCACTGGCCAATTGCCAGCGTTATGACTACCTGCTGGGATCGACCAATGTCCATTGACCTATTGAATCAACTGAAGGCCCTGCATCTCTATGGCATGGCCACCGCCTGGAATGAACTGCAGGCCGAAAAGCCCAAACAAGCCCACCGGCCGGAACTCTGGCTCGAACGCATGCTCGCCGCCGAGCAAACCGACCGGCAACTCAAGAGCCTGCGCTACCAGCTCAAATCGGCCCGCTTCCCCATCCACCGCGACTTGCTCGGCATCGACTGGAACGAGACGCCGCTCGCGCAAGCGCTGCTGGAACAACTGGCTACGGCGGCATTTATGGAAACGGCGCACAACCTGATTCTGGTCGGCGGCACCGGCACGGGGAAAACGCACTTGGCCACGGCAATCGGTGTGGCCGCCATCCGTCAATCCAAGCGCGTGCGCTTCTTCAATGCCGTCGATCTGGTGAATCTGCTAGAGCGAGAGAAGGCGCTCGGCAAGGTCGGCAACCTGGCCAAGCAGCTGTGCTTGGTGGACGCCGTCATTCTCGATGAATTGGGCTATTTGCCGTTTCCGCCATCGAGTGGCGCCCTGTTGTTTCACTTGGTCAGCCAGTTATACGAGAAGACGTCCCTGATCATCACCACCAATCTGTCGTTTGGCGAGTGGGTACAGGTCTTTGGCGACGCCAAGATGACAACGGCCTTGCTAGACCGCGTCACGCATCATTGCGACATCCTGGAGACCGGCAACGACTCCTACCGATTCAAGCAGCGTAAAGGCCGCGCTCAGCGGCCCTCAAAAGTGGAAAATATTGGACGCTGAAAGGTGGAAAGTTTTCGACGCTGATTGACAGCGCAAAGCGTGCTCACCTGACAATGCGGCATGCGAAGGGTTCTTTGGCAGGCTTAAGACGGAGATGTTCTATCCAGGGGACTGGCGATCCGCGACAATCGAGCAGCTTGTCGGTGCGCTTGATGACTATATTCGCTGGTACAACGAAAAACGAATCAAGAGGTCTCTTGGCTATCTAAGCCCAATCGAGTACCGTGAGAGCCTGGGGTTAACGAATTAAACGAGTCCAAGAAAACATCCGCATCCCCGCACTGGACCGCTGAAGACCAATGTAAACGAAAAAACCGCAGTCTCATAGTGAGAACTGCGGTTTCTTCTATGTCCAGGAGTGGTACTGGACAATGTTCTGGCGGAGGCGGTGGGATTCGAACCCACGATACAGGTATAAGCCGTATGCATCCTTAGCAGGGATGTGCCTTCGGCCACTCGGCCACGCCTCCTAGTCGATTACTCAACTATCGTCTTCACTCTGCGTTGCTGCGTCGATCAGACGAGCGCTATAGTAATGGCCGTCATGGAATTGGTCAAGGAAACCGGCGCAAATTTTCGAAAATATTTCATGTTTGCTCATAAATCGTGCAACCGGGCATGAGGGTGTCCGATTCAGCCCGCTTCGCTGACCAATTTTTCACCAACGTACACCCGATAGCGGCGAATCCGGCCCGCCACGCCCTCCGCCCCCTGCCTTGGCGTGTAGCGCAACCCCGCCACCTCGACCGATACGCCGAGGTCGAGGATCAGACGGTGGGGATAGGTTGCCGGCAATCCCGGTCCGCCATAGGCGCTGATCCAATAATCCGTGGCCTGACCATTGATGGC
Source organism: Burkholderiaceae bacterium (assembly GCA_019751755.1). GTDB lineage: Bacteria > Pseudomonadota > Gammaproteobacteria > Burkholderiales > Burkholderiaceae_D > Rugamonas. Next base: position 38,733 of record JAIENA010000148.1, read on the forward strand.
ATTGAGTGCCGAGCCGTCCTCCTTGCGCAACTCTTCACTGCTGGCATACGCGATGGTCCATGTGCTCTGGTTCAGCGGTTTACCGGCAGCGTTCAACAGCGCCAGTTCGGCAATCGCCGCTTGCGGCTTGCCATCAAAGCCATCGAGCGCTTCCAGGCACAACTGCGCGCCGCGCGCGGTGGCGGCAAAGCGCACCTCCTGCACCGCGCCGCCCGGCGCGAATGCGCCTTCGTGCACTGGCGCCACGCCATCGAGACGGGGCCGGGCCCGGTTCGGCGGGCGCGGCAAATCGCGTTCGGGCTGCAGGCGGTCCAGCACCGGCGTCGCCAGGCCGGCCATGCGCGCCTGCTGCGGGCCAGTCAAATCGAGCACCACCACCTCATTCCGGCCACGCTTGATCCACGGTCCCGGCAAGTACATGGTCTGGGTCGGACCGATGCTCCAGTAGCGGCCAAGGCAACGGCCGTTGACCCACACCACGCCCTGGCCCCACGCCGACAGGTCGAGGAAGGTATCGCGGCACTGCGCCGCCTCGAAGTGGCCGCGCCAGAATGCCGCGCCCTTGCTGCGGCCCCGGCGCCACTGCAGCGGCGGCAGCACCGCGTCGGCGTCAAAGTCGATGGCCTGGATGGTCCAGTTTTCCAGCAATTGCGCAGGCGCCGCCGGGTCGCCGATCGCCGTTAGCGTGACCGGGCCGTGCAAGCCCTTGCGGTCGTGCACCTCCATGCCGAAATTGACGCGCGCAATCGTGTACAACAGGATCGTCAGCACCGCAGGCTTGCTGCGGGCGGGAAGATCGACCTTGAAACGGCGGTGGCGCGTGTCCATCGTGCCCACTGGCACGCCATCGACGCAAACCCATGCCAGGTCACGCACCCGCGCCGCTTCCAGCACGGCGGCCGGCCCGGCCGGCAAGCTCACTTTGTAGGCGACCAGGCCCCGACTGATGTCATAGTGCTCGATCGGGCGCGGCGAGACATCGTGCAGGACGGTGGCGGGCAGGTTATCCCAGACCGCCGCCGACTCGTTCAACATGAACGGCGCCAGCGTCATGACCGGGTTGCGGGGCGGCGCCGCGGGCAGGGTCTCGCCCGCCTTGATAAAGGGTTTGATGCCGTCCCGGTAGGCCTGGAATTTTTCACCCATCCAGCCGGCCTCGCTGACCGGCGCATCGTAGTCGTAGCTGCTGGTGTCGGGGCGGAACGGCCGGTCGCAACCGCCCCACAACCCGAACGAGGTGCCGCCATGCGCCATATACAGGCTAAACGAGCCATTGACGGCCAGCATGGCGCGGATATCAGCCACCGCCTTGGTGGCGTCGCCCTTGCGGTGCGGCGCGCCCCAGGTGTCGAACCAGCCCGAGTAATATTCGCCGCACATCTTCGGTCCCTGCTGCACCGCCGCCAGCACCTTGAAACCGCCCTGCGGGTCGCTGCCAAAATTAGCCACCGAAAACAATTCAGGGATATGGGTCTTGGCCACGGCATTGGTCGGGTTGCACTGGAATAGCGGCACCTCAAAACCGGCGTCGAGGATGGCGCGCCGCATGGTGCGCATGTAGTCGAGGTCTTCACCGAAAAAGCCGTACTCGTTTTCCACCTGCACCATCAGGATCGGGCCGCCGCGCGTGATCTGCTGCGGCCCCAACACCTCGCCCACTTGCGCCAGCCAGCGCCGCACCGGCTGCGTGAAACGCGCATCACTGGTGCGCAGGAAGGCGTCGCCCGGCTGCTTCAGCAGCCACCAGGGCAAACCGCCCATCTCCCATTCGGCGCAGGCGTAAGGGCCGGGACGCAGAATCACCCAGAGCCCTTCCTGCTGCGCCAGGCGGCAAAATTCGGCGGCATCGCGCTCGCCCGACCAGTCGTAGCGGCCTTCGCGCCATTCGTGATAATTCCAGAACAGGTAAGCGCACACCGTATTCAAGCCCATCGCCTTCAAGGCTTGCAGCCGATGCCGCCAGTAGGCGCGCGGCACACGCGCAAAGTGCATTTCGCCGCAGCGGATTTGCAGCGGCGCGCCATCGAGCAGGAAATCCTCCGGGCCGATGGCAAAGCGGGCCGGTGGCGCGCCCGCGCTCACGGCGACCGCCGACACCGCTTGCGGCAACAGATAGCCGCCCAGCGCGGCAGCGGCGCCGCCCAATACGCGGCGGCGCGGATTCATCTCGGTCATGGTTGCTCCTTGCGTACATTGTGTAAATTGTGTATCGCCTGCGGCGCCAGCGGCGCGATGGTAAAGCTGTAGGCCAGCGGTCGCAGGGGGATGCGGTATTTCATGTGCGGGCGGCCGCGCAGGTCCCAGCCGGTGTCGCCGCCGACGCCGGTTTGCAGCGCATCGATCAGCAGCGAGCCGTCGCCATGCGGCACGATGTCGGCACTGTGCCAGGTCCCGCGCGGACGCGGCATCAAGTCTTCATAGGGAAAGGCCAGCGCCGTTACCGATAACGGCTTGCTGCCCGTTACCCGCAGGCCGCCGCCCTGCCCGTTCGACAGCGACAGCCAGCGCACGTCGGTCTTGTTGCCACTTTCCTGCGGCCGCACATACTGGTGGTACTGCTGCGCGACTGTGCCCTGATATAGACCGATGGCGGCGCCGCTCAGGCGGTCCACATACGATTCGTGCGGCCCGCGGCCATACCAGGCCAACTCCGTCAGCGCCGGCGCGTGATCGAAGCGCAGACCCAGGCGCAGCGGGTCCGGCAAGTCGTCGCGCAGCGGCGTGAAAGCGGCATCAACACTGACGGCGCCGTGCGCGTCCATCCGGTACACGGTTTCCCAGCGCGCCGCGCCAGCACCGAAGGCATACACCACTTTGACGCCATTGCCGGCGATCGTCACGGCGCGCACGTGGCGCTGCGCGCTAAAGTCTTGCCACACGCGATGTGATTGCGCCAGGCCGGTGCCCTGGTCGTTGTCCGTCAGCGCGCGCCAGAAGTTCGGCGCACCGCCATTGAGCAGCGCCTTGCCGTCAATCTCGAGCCGCACCAGTCCGGTGACCGTATCGACCGCGAGGCGCGCACGGCCGGCCTGCAGCACCACGGCGCCGTCCTGCGCGACCGGCACCTGCCAGTGCGCGGCGCGCTGCGGCACGCTGACAGGCGCAGGCGCCGGCAAGACAAACTGGCTAAAGCCCAGCTCCTGGCCCGCCGGCACCCCGGCAATCGCGCCGGCCCGGGCCTCGGCACGGATCGTCAGCAGGTACTCCGCGCCGGCCTCGCGCTTAAAAGCCGGCAATTTGAAACGTACCGGAGCCCGGCTTTGCGCCGCCGCGTTGACACCGGCCAGCGTCCCCGCCGCGAGCGGCACGCCATCGCGTGCAATGGTCCACGCGAAGGACAGACCAGACAAGTCATTAAAATCATAGCGGTTGACCACCGCCAGCGCACCCCTGGCCGGGTCGCCTTCGAACACCACCGGCGAATACACCTTGCGCAGCTCGTAATATTCCGGGTCCGGCGTGCGGTCGGCGCGCACCAGGCCATCGGCCACCACCGACATGTCGTGGCGCGGGTTTTCACCATAATCCTCGCCCTGCGCCCAGTACGCGCGGCCATCCGGCGTCTGCTTGAGCATGGCCTGGTCGACCCAGTCCCAGATAAAGCCGCCCTGCAGCTTTTTATGGCGGCGCATGGTCTGCCAATACTCTTCCAGGTTGCCCAGGCTGTTGCCCATCGCGTGCGCATATTCACACTGGATCATCGGCTGTTGAAATTGCGGATCTTGCGCGTAATCGACCATCTTCTCGATGTCGTCATACATCGGCGCATAGATATCGACGTAAGCATTCGGCAAATGCACTTCGCCCAGCGCCGGCCGCCCCAGGTAGGAGATCAGACGGCCGGGATCACGCTGCCGCAGCCAGCGCGCCGCCCGTTCAAAATTGGGGCCGGTGCCCGCTTCATTGCCGAGCGACCAGATGATGACGCTGGGGTGGTTCTTGTCGCGCTCGACCATGCGGGCAATCCGGTCGAAGTGCGCCAGCTCCCACTGCGGCTGGTAGCCCAACTGGATCTTTTCACGCTCCGCGCCCGCGTTATCGCCGGCCTGCATGTATTCATGTGACTCGATGTTGGCCTCGTCCACCAGGTACAAGCCATATTCATCGGCCAGCTCATACCAGCGTGGATCGTTCGGGTAATGCGACGTGCGCACCGCGTTGACGTTGGCTTGCTTCATCAACTCGATATCGCGCCGCATGCTCGCCTCGGAGAGGACGCGGAAGGTGTGCGGATCATGCTCGTGGCGATTGACGCCCTTGATCATGATGCGCTTGCCGTTCAGGCGCACTTCGCCGTCCACCACTTCGACCGTGCGAAAGCCGATTTTGCGCGCCGTGGCCGAGACCAGCCGGCCATCCGCGTCTAGGTGTTCCAGCACCAGCCGGTACAGGCGCGGCGCTTCGGCCGACCAGCTTTTCACGTTGGCGATGCGGCCCTGCAGCGGCGCCGCCTGGCCCGCCGCGACTGGCGCCTGCAGCGCCAGCACCGGCTGGTCGCCATCGTAGACAGTGGCGCGCAACTGGCCATCGCCGTCGCCACGGAAGGCGGCATCGATGGTCAGCACGCCATCGCGGTAGCCGCGCTTGTCGAGCAGCGCAGTGGCGGTATAGTCGCGCAGGTGGGTGGCCGGTTCGGCGTACAAGTAGACGCTGCGCTCGATGCCCGACACGCGCCAGAAGTCCTGGTCTTCCAGGTACGAGCCATCGGCAAAGCGGTACAACTCGATTGCCACCAGATTCTTGCCGGGCTTGAGGTAGGGCGTGACGTTGAACTCCGACGGCAGCTTGGAGTCTTCCGAGTAGCCAACTTTCTCGCCATTGACCCAGATGTAGTAAGCCGCGCCGGCGGCGCCGACATGCAGGAACACTTGCTCACCGCGCCAGCCGGCCGGCACCTCGATGGTGCGGCGATACGACCCCACTTCATTCATCGCATGGGGGATCCACGGCGCATTGCGGGGGAACGGATAATCGATATTGTTGAAGTAAGGCTGGCCATAGCCCTGCGCCTGCATCATGCCCGGCACCGCGATTGTGCCCCAGCGGCTGGCGTCAAAGTCCGGCCGGTAGAAATCCAACGGGCGCGCCTGCGGTGTTGCCGAGTAGGCGAACTGCCAGCTGCCGTCCAGCGACAGAAAACGACTGGAGGCGGCCTTGTCGCCGCGCAGCGCCAGTGCGCGGCTTTCGAAGTTGAAGAAGGTGGCCTTCATCGGCTCCCGGTTCAGTTGCACGATTTCCGGGCGTTCCCATTCCGGCAAAGGTTGCGCCCCCAGCGCCGCCAGCGCTGGCATGGCCTGCAGCGCCAGCGCGCAGGCCACGACGGTGCGGCGCAATGTCAAGGTGTGCGTCATCGAGTCATCCAAGCCTAGTAATTGACGGGATAGTCTTTGGCGAAGCGGTGCCCGGCGAACGCCTTCTTCTGCGTCCAGTCTTGCGCCGGCGCGGTCCAGTAAGGGTCGCTCTCCGGCAAGCCCAGCGCCAGCAGGCCGGCCGAGGCGATATACATGCTGCCGTTATTCGAATACCAGTCCCCCAGTTCCGGCTGGTGGCCAACAAAGCCGATGGTCAGGTAGCCGTCTTGGGTGAAATTGCCAGGCGCGCTCCATACCGCCCGGTGCACGGCGTTCAATGCCGCCCGCACCTGGCCTGGCGGCAGGCTGGCCGGCAATTGCCGGCGCCACGCCAGCAGCGCCAGCGGCTGAAACGCGGCGGTGCGGTAGGTCAGCGAACGGCCGATCGGCGGGAACGTGCCGTCCGGCCCGATAAAACGCTCCAGGTGTTCGCCATAGCGCTGCATGCGCTTGAGCGCCTGCGCATGCAATTCCGCCGGCTTGCCGTTCCAAAACGGCGCATTGGTCCTGGCCAGCACCTCCAGCACTTCCACCAGCATCGGATGCATGACGAACGCATTGTAATAATCGAAGTGAAAGGCCTCGCCGTCCTTGATCCAGCCATCGCCGACATACCATTCGTTGATCTTGCGGATCGCCACGTTCATGCGCATCGGGTCATGCTCTTCGCCGACCGACAACAGCCAGGCTTCATTCATGGCGGCAAACAGCATCCAGTTGATATACGGCGGCTCGATGCGGCGCAGGCCCTTGATGTGCGCGACGATGCGGCGCTTGGTGGCGGCGTCGAGCGGCTCCCACAGCGCCTGCGGCGCGCGCATCAGGGCATTGGTGAAATAGGCGGAATCGACCAGCGCCTGGCCGGGGCCTTGCCACAGCAGGTAATCGGGGCTGGCCGGATCGACCGCGTTGGCATAGCTTTGCTGCGCCCATGCGCGCAGGCGCTGGCGGGTGCGGCCCTCGCCACTGGCGTCGTCGGGCAGCGCCAGCCACGGCGCGATGCCGGCCATCAGGCGGCCAAAGCACTCGAGGTAGCTGACGCGCTGGTCGCGCCCATCCCAAGTGGGACTGAGTTCGAGCGGAAAGTGCTTTTGCAGCGTGCCACGCGCCATGTTGGCCAGTACCGGCTCGGCCATCTTTTGCGCCAGCGCCACCAGGTAAGCACGCTCGCCGCCAGCCGATGGCGCCGACGCCAACGCGGCTGACGCCGCAGCGCCGGCGGGTGCCGCGCCCGCTGCGCCGGCGGCCAATCCGGCCGCCAGCGTCTGCATAAAATTACGCCGTTCCATATCGCTCGTCTCCTTGTTGTGATGTGACAACGCTACCATATCAATTCGAAATATCTTATCGAAGAACGCTGCCGCGTGCCACGTCCGGTGCAATTGCTCAAAACGATGATTTATTTGAATATATTCAAGGATTTGGCCTTATTAGGCATTGCTGCTATGCCAAAATTCCCGACTGTTATATGAAATCAATATGGTAACGTGCAAACAAATATCGGTAAGCTGGCGCTCATCAACCTCCCTTGAGCCTCCTATGAACCCATCTTCGCATCACGGTTTTTCCCGCAGGCGCCTGCTGGCATGCGCCGTCAGCGCCCTGGTCTTGACGCTGTCCGGCTGCGCCGCGCCGGGTGCGCCGGCAGCGGCGCAGCCGCAACAGGACGCGCTGGCGCTGCTCGAGCGGGTCAACACGTATTGGCAACGCACCACGCCCGCCACCGAAAGCGCGTTCTGGAACGTCGCCGCCTACCATACCGGCAATATCGAGGCGTACCGGGTCACGGGCAATCCGGCCTACCGCCGCTATTCGGAACAGTGGGCCGAACATAACCGCTGGATGGGCGCGCGCTCGCCCGATCCGTCGCAATGGAAACTGAGCTACGGCGAAACCGATGACTTCGTGCTGTTCGGCGACTGGCAAATCTGCTTCCAGACCTACGTGGACCTGTTCCAGCTGGACCAGAACCGCCAGCCGCAGCGCATTGCGCGGGCGCGCGAAGTGATGGAATATCAAATGCGCACCGCCCGCAATGATTACTGGTGGTGGGCCGATGGCCTGTATATGGTGATGCCGGTGATGACCAAGCTGTACCGCGTCACCGGCGACCCGCGCTACCTGGACAAACTGGCCGACTACTTTGCGCACGCCAACAGCATCATGCATGACGACGCCGAACAGCTGTATTACCGCGATGCGCGCTTTGTCTACCCGGCGCACCAGAGCGCCAACGGGCGCAAGGATTTCTGGGCGCGCGGCAATGGCTGGGTCTTCGCCGGGCTGGCCAAGGTATTGCAGGACTTGCCGGCTGACGATCCGCGGCGGCCGGTATTCGAAGCGAAATTCAAGGGCATGGCGGCGGCGCTGAAGGCGGCGCAGCAGCCGGACGGCTACTGGACCCGCAGCCTGCTCGACCCGGCCCATGCGCCGGGCCCGGAGTCGAGCGGCACCGCTTTCTTCACCTACGGCTACCTGTGGGGCATCAACCATGGCATCTTGCCGCGCGCGCAATACCTGCCGGTGGCGCTGAACGGTTGGCGCTTCCTCAGCAAGGTGGCGGTGCAAGCCGACGGCAAGGTTGGCTATGTGCAGCCAATCGGCGACAGGGCCTTGCCGGGACAGGTGGTGGACCAGCATTCGACTGCGCACTTTGGCGTCGGCGCGGTCCTGCTGGCGGCGGCGGAAATGACGAGACTGCGCAGCACGGATTGACCGGCTGCAGGTGGCAGTGACGCGATCGGCGTCTCCCTTTAAGCCGGCGCGGGATCAACAACCCGCTCCGGCTTCTTTTTAGCTTGCCACCGGGGCCTGG